>JAKOTZ010000081.1 GCA_029776995.1 Candidatus Hydrogenedentota bacterium | reverse complement strand
CAGTTTATCCGCAATAATATCCAGCGGGGCTTTAAATATGCCGGATATTGCGGACACCGTTCCGCATTCCTGCCGCAGGGCTTCCCCCTGCTGCCCCAGGGTGACAAAATAGTTCCACATCGCCATCCCGCCCTTTACCAGGGCCAGATTGGAGCGCAGCGTGGCAACCCCACCCGGGGCGACGATTTCAGAGGAAACCCTGGGAAGCCACACGTTAAACAAAAAATCGGTGGGATCCTCAATAAGGTGGTCATATTCTTCCACCTTCATAAAGGCCTCGCCTTCAGGCGGTTCCCGATATTGAAATCCGGTGTCGGGAGAGACATCCACTCCGGGAACGCCATAGTAGCGTAATCCAAGCGCCTGGGTCAGGCCGGTCCATACGTACACCATATTGCCAACCGTCGCGTCCCAGCCATAATCCTTAGCGCAACGACGCGTGGCTTCATAAGCAAAGTTATAATCGTGAGTTACCTGCTGGCAGGTATAGCCGGCATGGCGGGCGGCAAATTCCGCCGCGAAAATCCTAACCGGCACACGATCCGGCACGTTATTGCCCATGGCTGTCACATAGCGGTTTAATCTTTGGCGGTATAATTGCTCCATATCATCCCGCATGACCGGACCTCCTGGAATCGCAGCTTTTTGTTTCCACTATTCTGCCAGTATTGCGCTCCCATGATAAAACCGGCCTTCAGCGCTGCACTGAAGGCCGGCCTTGAGCACGCAAAAATTTCCTTACGGCAGCAATTGCTGCAGGTCAAAGCTTACGGCAGGAATCTGGCGGGCCGGTGAATTCCCGGACGCGTAGGAGAACAGAATCTCCAGCATGAACCCATCCATGTTATATACAGCGTTCAGCGTGTTGCGGCTGTTATCCGCCGGCGGAACGCTGGTGGAGATGGTGTACGCGTCATTGCGCGTAACCGGCTGCACCAGCGGATTAATCACCCCGATATAGCTGTTCAGGTTGGCCGTGTTCTGGGCCGCCAGCGTTATGCCGCTGTTGCGCGGGGCGGTTATGTTGGAAAACAGTGAAGCCCGGTTATACAGCAGAGATTGGACACCGGATGGACTCACCTGGAGCACGGCGCCGCGCTGATGGTTCCTGCCGTCGGCCAGAATGAAATAGTGAGACCGCTGCGGGTAATACTGAGGCGTGGAGAAGAAATCAATGGCTTCTTCAAGGTTAAGCGATTTGCTCAGCATTTCGCGGGCGGCAAAGGCAAAATTCAGCCTGTTCAAATCCAGAACGGTACTGCCGCTGTCAATGGTTTCACTGAAGGAAATGCCGCCCAGATTGATGCCTGTCCGTCCGACCGCCAGTCCGGTAAAGGTCAGCATGGCGTGTGGCACGCCGGTCTCGGGGATATATACCACTACGCAGCCGTAATCCTGCGGATACCTAATCTCGCTGCCCACCGTCCAGGACCGGGAAGTCAGCGTCGGCCCGTTTACTGTTACCGCATGCAGCGTGGCGGAATTCTCTGTCTGCTTGCGCCACGCGGCCATGGCGGCTCCGCCCCATATCGTCGCGCTTTCTCCCATAAACACCACATGGGCGCGGCGCAACAGCGTCAAGTCCACGCCTGATCCGTCCGCTATGCCATTGATTTCTTCGACAATGGCAGGATCCATCAGGGCCGCCTGGGCGCTCCACCGCTGATCCATTACGCCATCCGTCACACCCGTAGCCGCCTGGAACGTGGATACCCAGTTCGGTATAAACTCCGCGATTTTGTCGGCCAGCAGTTCCCCGTACTGCCTTCCCATCTCATAGGGGGACCCGTTCAGAACAGCCACCGGCGCCACATCCGCGGAAAAATTCACCACATCCGGACGGGCTACATTCGCCAGGTATCCCGGGAACTCCGGATACAGATTACTCCCGTCGCCGGCCGTCGGAATGACCAGCACGTCTGTCGTAAACACCAGATCCGGCACCGTAATCGTCACGCCGGGGATGGAAGACAATCCGGACGGAAGCGCCGCGTTGTTGGCATAACCGACCTGCACGAAGAACCCGGTGTAACGGCCTGCCGACGGCAGGGGACGGCTCGCGACATATGTGGTGCCGCCGCTGACGGTCGGGGAAAGCGTCAGCGAGTACCACTGCGGCCCGCGCAGTGAACCATCCGGGTTGTACAGGCTGCCGTCGCTGCCGCGCTCGATACGGAAATCGCGCGCGTCGCTGGTGGTGGCATACCAGAGCCTGACGTACCGAGGCCGCCTGGCTGGATCCACATCGACGGTAATGGTTCCGGCCGCCCGGTTAATCTCATAGGTAAACGGCGGACGCGTCTTATCCTGAGTCACCGCCATGATCCAGCCCGCCAGCTGCCCCACGACATTGTTCAGGTTCTGAAGGTCAATTTGCGCGTTCACGTCCAGCAGTCCGTGGTCCGCGTTGGGCACGTAGTTCAGATATTTCTCGCCGGGCAGGCCGGAGAAATACCACTGCGAAGAATCCGGCACAAAGAACTGGTCGCCCGTGCCGTTGATGAGGTACTTAGGCTCGTCAAGACGTCCCAGTTGCGCGTATTCATACGGGTCTACCAGCCGCAGCAATGCCTCAGCTTCCGGCAGCAGGCTCCCTCCTCCTTCCGGCACCAGACGGTCAAACACCCGTTCCTGGGCGTATTCATAAATACTGGGCGCCCAGTAGCCATACACCTGTTTGTGGTGCCGCATCTGCTCGTCCATGTTCAGCACGTCGATCACGATCGGCGCGATCGCTTTCACGCGGCAGTCAGCCACACCGGTCAGCCAGGTGGTCCAGCCCCGCTTGGACGCGCCGCTCACCACGAAATCCGTCACCGGCCGGTTGCGGGCCGCCAGCACTGCCTGAACCGTATCCATAGCCTTCACAGCCGCCTTGGCCATGGGGAACAGCAACGGCCATGTCGGATCGGGATTGCCCGCCGTGTACGATTCCATGTATTTATTCATGGAATAGGCGATGATGGCGTCTTCCGTTCGCGAACGCAGAATCAGC
This sequence comes from Candidatus Hydrogenedentota bacterium, assembly GCA_029776995.1. GTDB lineage: Bacteria > Hydrogenedentota > Hydrogenedentia > Hydrogenedentales > CAITNO01 > JAGPFE01. The sequence goes on along the minus strand of JAKOTZ010000081.1, from coordinate 5,704 downwards.
GACTCTTCTGTGCTGTCCCCAGCGATCACTTCGTCGGTGAAAATAATGGGCTGGCTGGGAATATTTTTCACCAGGGCCACGGGAACACCTGTAAGGCCGGCAACCAGCTTGAAATAATCATCAACCGTGGTCGGCGGCGTAGTCGAACGGCTTCCACCGTCAATGAATAACAATCCCGTGTCACTCTTCCGATTCGTGGGATCAACAATGGTGATGTAATGGGTCCAGAGATCCCGACGAACGCCATCGCCCGTGTAGATATCCGCGCTGGTGCGCCACTGTTGCGAAGTCATGGAAATCACGTATGCGCGCCCGATACTGAACCCTTCGTAGGAAACCGGGAAATCGGAAACCAACGTATAGGCATAGGCGCCGTCATCCATCCGCACATAGGCGTCCAGGTCTGTGCCCTGTTCCACTTTTATGGGTTCGTCCAGGGTATAGGTGCGTTCTCCGAATTCCGGCGGCATGGCATCGCTAATAACAGTAAGCGATACTTCATAAGAGCCGGGATCCTGGTACTGGTGTGCCACGGCGTCACCGGAGGTCAGCTCGAGCGGAGGTGTGCCATCTCCGAAATTCCAAATCCACCTGGTTATCGGCCGCGAGGGTTCATTGGTTTCGGTAATCTCGAATCTGGTTGGCATGGTGGTCACGCCGCACTTGAAATCCGGCGCGAAAGACACGACGGGTGAAATCGGAGGCGTGACTACAACATACCCGGGCTTTTCCGTGTACACACTCAAATCCGGCGCTTCCGCGGGCATCTGAGGATGGCGGAAATACACGGTTCGGCGAACCTTGTAGGTCCCGGGAACACTGTAACGGTGCAGCGGCGCTTCTTCCTGAGAACTGGTCCCATCCCCGAAACTCCAGGAAACCCGGATGATAGGCAGCGCCTCAGGAGGCTGCGCTGCCGGAGTAAACTGCACATCATCCAGGACGGACGCGGGCAGCGGCGTTGCCGTGAAGTCCGAACTGGGCGCAAGCTCCACAATAATCTCTTTCTCCACCATACGCATGAGCGTCGCCGTGCGGACCACCAGCGTCACCGTAAACGCCTCAGCGGTCTCAAACTTCCTGCTTACCTGCAATCCGGTTTTCTGGTCCGCGGTAGTGGACAGGTTTCCGTCAAAGTCCCACAGATATTGGGTTATCGGTTCAGATCCAGGCTGGGTTGCGGCCGCGGAGAACTGAACCGTGTCTCCGGCCAGCACATAGGACGGGGTATACGTAAAGTCCGGAACAGGGGGCCGCACAACCGTAATGTACTTCTCCTTGGTTTGCGTGCTGCTGTTGTTGGACGGATCGGCCGACTGGACCGTCAGCGAAACCGTATACTGCCCCTCCTGATTGTAAACGTGCTGAGGATTCTGTTCCGTCGAGGTAGTGCCGTCCCCAAAGCTCCAGAGCCACTGGGTAATGTCTGATGTCCCTGGGATTGAAAGGTCCGCAAACTGAACCGGCTCCCCAATCGCCACTACCGCGGGCAGCGCCTGAAAATCCGCCTGCGGCGGACGGTACTTCACCTCGACATTGCGGGTAACTGTATTTGAACCATATGGAGTGGTTACTTTCAGCGTAACGGCGTAGGTGCCCACCTCGGAGAAGACATGGGTGGGATTTTGCTCCGCACTGGTGGTTCCATCCCCAAAATCCCATGCCCAGGACGTAATAGCTCCCGTCCCCGGCCGAGACGTATCAAAGAAACGGGCCGGTTCATCCACATAAACCGTCGGATCCGCCAACGCAAAATCCGCCGTCGGCGGAATTGCCGCGCTGACCTTGATCAGATTGTTCTTCGTCCGGGAGAACTCGCCCAGAGCTGTAGTTACCTTCAGGGTAACTGTAAATATCCCTGTCCGGGTATAGCGGTATTGGGGATTGGCTTCAGTGCTGGTATTCCCGTCACCAAAGTCCCACAGCCGCTGCTGCACCGGAACGCTTCCCGAAACGGTAAGGTCCGTAAAGACAATGTCCTCATTAAGATACGCATCCGTCTTGGATGCGCTGAAATCTACTGTCACGCCGGGATCACCCACCCGAACAAAACCGTATTTTGTTATGTTTTCCTGGTTTCTGCCAGCCGTAACAGTCAGAGAAACATCGTATACCCCCGGTTTTACATAAAGATGAGTCGGATTAATTTCCGTGCTGGTAGTGCCGTCGCCGAAATCCCACAGCCACGCGGTAACCGCCCCGGCGGTTTCAGCCACCTGTGTCAAATCCCGGAACGCGACAGGACGGCCCAGGTCGATATTGCGGACATCGGATGAGAAATCAGGCTGCAGCAAATCCTCCGCAAAAATGTCCACCGTTACGCGGGAAACTCCGGGCGCGTCGATTAACAGGCGCGACCGGTTGAGTCCTAAAGTCATCTGTTTCCGGTCGATCCGGACCTTGATCCGTTCCCGCCCGAACAGAAAACGCGCCCCGCAGTCATCCTCCGGCTGATCACAGTCTGATATGGTCACCCAGGGATCAGCTGCCGTGATGACGATAGGCGCCACTTTGCCGCTTCCGTAAGTTGAAGCCAACCGGAGCGTTAATTCCGATTGCCGCGTTCCAAAGTCCAGCGTTTCCGGCAGCGCCACCAGCCCAGGTGCTACATCTTTCGGGCATCCTGTCAGCGCCACCACAAGGAATACCGCCCCGAGCGACAGAATCAGCTGCCTGCGCCCTACATGTCGCATGGATACACTCCTCAAATTGCGTACACATTTCCCGCCGACTGTTCAACGCGAACGGCCGGTTCCTATTTTACTCTATTACATAATGCCAGTTTCTGCGGTGCATGTCAACAATTTTCTCATTCACCCGCTGAACTGCGGCTGATTTCTAAGGCTTGAGTGGACAACCCCTCTCATGGCACAATGTACCTGTGTTTCGTTTCTGCCTTCTTTTGCATGAGGTGTCAAGGAATACGATTATGCCTGAAAAAATCCGGTTGGCTCATTTGCCCCGTCATGACGAGGAAGAAGAAGAGGAAAATCCCGGTTGCGAACACAGCGGGGAAAATAAGGATTTTTCGCTCACAAAGTACTTGATGGACTCCAGGGTAGTACTCGTCAATGGTGAAGTGGATCAGAAACTGGCCGAAAAGGTCATTTCCCATTTGCTGATTCTTGACCAGATCTCCCATGACCCCATCCAGGTATTTATCACTTCCCCGGGCGGCCATGTGGATTCCGGTTTTGCCATCTATGACGTCATGCGCTTTATCTCCTCACCGGTCACCGCTGTAGGCGCGGGTTGGGTGGCCAGCATTGCCGTGCCTATCCTGCTTGGCGCGGATCATGCCAGGCGTTTCGCGCTTCCCAATACCCGTTTTCTTTTGCATCAGCCCAGCGGAGGCGCGGGCGGACAGGCCGCCGACATTCGGATCGAGGCACAGGAAATCATTAAAATCCGGGAACGGATCAACCGGCTGGTGGCCCGGGAAACCGGCCAGCCGGAGGATAAGGTTGCCCGGGACAGCGACCGGAATTTCTGGATGAGCGCGGAAGAAGCTGTCGAGTACGGCCTGATCCGAAAAATCATCACGTCCCGCAGCGAGCTGGCCTGAGGTCCTGACCTGGTTCAGCGCCGTTCCGCGTGTTGGCGGAACCACGCAAGCATACGCTCCGTAACCGGCTTGACACGGGCCATTTTTCCCTGCGCGATTATTAAGGGGTCATCATCCAGCCGCAGCCTGCGTCCCAGGTAAAGCCTCTCTTCACCGTCCGGGAGTACTGTGGTCGAAGATCCCCTGGCCATACGCAACCGGTTCAGGACTCTGCGAAGATACAGATATCCATCCCGAAGTGTTTCCAGGTCTTGCGCGGGTTCCAGCCCATGGGATTCCAGCGCGTCGAGCGCCCGAAAAACTCCCCAGTGCCATACATCACGGCACATCTTCCCATGGCGCAGCTGCATCAGCCTCGTCGCGAGTTCAACATCTGAAAGCCCGCCGGGCGCGTGTTTCAGGTCTCCCGCCGCGGCGTTGCCGGTAAGTTTATCGCGAAGCGTTTCAATGTGCGCCACGTCGTCGCGTGTCATATTCCAGCCGAACGCAATCTCCCGAAGCGTCCCAGCCAGGCTTTCGCCGAACGCGGCATCACTGGCGACGGGACGCACCTTCATTAGGGCCAGCCTTTCCCACATCTGCGCCTCCTGCCGGTAATATCCGATCAGACGGTCCCGAGAGACCGCCAAAATCCCTTTGTTGCCGTCCGGACGCAACCGGGCATCCACGTCATAGAGCCTGCCCCACCGTGTCGGTTCTTTAAGGCACCGTATCACCCCGGCAGACACGGCCGCGTAATATTCCACCGCGGCGGTATCCGCGTGCTGATCCGTATCTTCATACACAAATATCAGATCCAGATCGCTCGCGTATCCCATCTCCCGGCCGCCGAATTTACCCAGGGCAAGTACGGCAAACGTATCGCTTCTACTCCCAAAGCGCGCGGCGACCTCACGCATGGACTGTTGTAACACGTAATCCAGGATAACCTCGTCCAGCTGCGTCAGTTCATCCCCCACATCCATCACGGAAATGCCGTAAACCAGCTCACGCACCGCGACCTTCAGCATTTCCCCCAGCTTCAACCGGTACGGAGCGGCGTCCGGTACCGCGGCGGACAGCAACATTTTCAGTTCGGATTCCAGTTCCTCCCGGGACGACGCGCGCGCGGTCAGCTGGGGAGAACCTACCAGATCCAGCAGGCTGATATCCCGGGTGATCATCTCGCACAGCCACGGACTGTTTGCCGCTAAAACGGTCAGCCGCGACGACAAGCCGGGGTAACTCTCCAGCAGGCTGTACATCCCCGCGGGCGCAGGTACGGCCTGCAGCATGCCGTACAGACGATCCAGGATGATATCCGGATCCCCTTCCTCCGCCAGATCCTGAATCAGCACCGGCGCCACGCGGATAAACCGCTGAGCGGTATCACGGGTAAACGGTTTATCTTCCGGTCCATTGGCCATATTCTGGAGAATGCTCCGCGCGCGCTGCGGATCCTTAAACCCCCACTGGGCCAGCCGAGCCAACCCATCCGCTGCGTCCGCCCCGCGTTCCAACAGTGCGGCAACCCAGAGATTGCCCGCGCCTTTTTCTGTCAGGAACCGCTGCAGAATTGTTCGGACCTCGGACGTGCGCTGACGGAATACCGTCATCAGGGCATCGCCGTTCCGGAAGCCCATACGCTTTGCCAGAGCGTCCAGAGCCGCTTCGGATTCGGGCAGGGCATGCACCTGAAGTCCATGCTCAATCTGCAGCTGGTGTTCCAGCTGACGCAGAAACACATAGTTCGTGGCCAGCCTTTCCGCTTCGAAAGGGCTCAGGTACTGGCGCATGCCCAGCGCGCGGATCGCTTCCAGGGTATTGGCCGTGCGAAGATCGGGCCATTTGCCTCCGTTCAGCAGCTGCAGCAGCTGTACCGTGAATTCAATGTCCCGGATTCCGCCTTCTCCGTGTTTCACTTCACGGCCTGACATCCCAGCCTGACGAACACGCGTTTCAGACTGGACTTTAATCTGGCGGATTTCTTCCAGGGTCACATCATCAAAATATCTTGGATAAATAAAAGGCCGTATCCGATCCAGAAAACGCCTCCCAAGATCCAGATTTCCCGCGCAGGCTCTGGCTTTGATCAGCGCCTGACGTTCCCACGCGCGTCCATACACCGCGTAGTAATCTGTCGCGTCGTCGAATACGCAG
>JAKOTZ010000050.1 GCA_029776995.1 Candidatus Hydrogenedentota bacterium | reverse complement strand
AACCAGATGCTGGACCGGATCAACGAATCCTACCGCGCCCAAGCTCGGTTTGTCTCCGACGCTTCCCATGAACTGCGGACACCGATAGCCGCCATTCAGGGCTACGTCAATCTGCTAGACCGGTGGGGCAAGTATGACGAAAAGGCGCTGCAGGAATCGATCGACGCCATCAAAGAAGAGACAGCCAACATGAAGGAACTGGTGGAGCAGCTGCTGTTCCTGGCCAGGGGCGACAGCAACCGGATGCCCCTGAATATTGAGCGCTTGGACTTGCAGGATATCGCCGCGGCAGTTTACAAGGAGACGGAAATGATCGACGGCGGCCATGATTTCACCATCGATACCCAGCCGGTGTTTGCGGAGGGGGATGCGGGTCTGATCAAGCAGGCGCTGCGGATCCTGGTGGACAACGCCATCAAGTACACTCCGGCAGGGGGGAAGATCAGAATTATGGTCAGCCGGGAGCATAACCAAGCCCGGATGATCGTCCAGGACAACGGCATCGGGATTCCGCCGGAGGCTGTGCCCCATGTGTTCGAGCGATTTTTCCGGGCTGATGAGTCCCGGGCCCGGGCCACAGGCGGCACCGGGCTGGGATTGTCGATAGCCAAATGGATTGTGGAGCGCCACGGCGGGCATATGGAAATCCTCAGCCGTGAGGATGTGGGCACAAGAGTCAGCATTGTCCTGCCGGCGGCTGATTGAGCCCCGGTTCCACATACTCCAGGATATCGCCGGGCTGACATTTGAGCTCCCGGCAGAGAGCGGCCAGGGTGATCCCAACCCTTTCCGCCAGTTCGGTCTATTTATCGCTTAACAAAAAAAGCCGCCCGTCAGAGCGGCCTATCCTCCTACCAGCATGGAAAAGCCGGTTTACATCTCTTTATAACGCAGCCACTTCCAGATTTCCCGGGGAGTGGCGTTTTTTCCGTACATCAGCATGCCGATCCGGAAAATCTTGGCGGCGACTTTGATCATCACAGCCGTGGTTGCGATCAGGATGGCGGCGCTTAAAGCAATCTCCCCGAACGGCACAGGCGAGAGGGCGTCCC
>JAKOTZ010000015.1 GCA_029776995.1 Candidatus Hydrogenedentota bacterium | reverse complement strand
AGTTACCGAAACATCCGGATTAAGCCCCTCTGACCACAGAAACCCAGGTCCAACAGGAGAAAACATCATGCCTATCCCAAAATTGTCAAGACACGTATATGCCTGCATTTTGGGCATTCTCCTGGTGTCGATCCTGCCCGCTCTGGGCGCTGAAAACGCTCCGGCCGGCTGGCCCCCCGCCGATGAAAGCGGTTTCCAGGGCGCGGTTACCATCGTCTCGGTTACGGAAGAAGACAACTGCGGTATCGCGGTGGCGCGGGTTCCCTACCTGGGAATCCTCGGTGACCAGAAAACCGGTCTCGCCCGGGTGGTGGTTCCCCTCGACCGCCGCCATAACGGTAAAAAACTCCCGGCATTCTGCCACGTGCACTATGAAAAAGACCTCGGCGGCCAGAAACGATGGGCCAAAAAAGGTTGGGCTTATTTCACGGCCGCGTACATTGACGCCGCCGGCGAATCACCCATAGATGTTTCGATCGGCAACGGGTATAACCTTGCCCGGGCGATCATTCAGTGGGCGTGCCGTTGCGGATTTACCGATCCGGCGCGGCTTCATATTGATGGCGGCAGCCAGGGCGGATACATGGCCCTGGCCATGGCGGCTGATATGTTCCCGGTCACGTCGGTCACCGCCGACTGCCCCGTCGTCAATTGGGCCTACAACATAGCCTACATTGAGCACAACCGCACCTGGTCCTGCTCAACCAAAGACCCCAAAGAAAGTCCGCTGCCCGTGCTGGGCATGGTTACCATGCTGGCCGACATGGCTTACGCCTATTTCCCCCGCGATCTTTCCCATGAATCCTGGTATCTGGTCAGCCCCATTTCCGCGCTTGACCGCATTACCGCGCCGGTTCTCATTATTGAATCCACCGGGGATATGCTCGTGCCGATGGAGCAGTTCACGGACCGGGACATCATCCCCTGGGATAAGTCCCTTTTCCCCGAAGGCTACGAGCGGGATTTCTTGAAACTGACTGCTTGCGAACCCGCCCGAAAGCGGCTGGAGGACCTGATTCCCCCGGAATCCGTTTTCCGGACCGTCCTGCCGCCGCAGGAAGGAAGTTTCCCATTTACCCGGGATATGGTCCTCGACCCGTCAAAAGTTCCGGATAAAAAACCAGACACTATCGACCGTCCATGGAGCCCGAATCACCAGTGGAACCTCTGTTACATGAATGAGGGCCCCCCGCTGCCTCATGCCGGACACAATTCCATGTTCTGGAGTACCAGCGCCGACAAATTCATCCGGCATTATCAGCGCTCCCCTGTGCCGCACCTGCTGTTAACCCCGCGTAAACTGGAACACCTCCTGCGCCGCTGGTCAGGAAATCTTGAAGGCGTTCCGGTATTGAACACGGGTGCTCCAGCGAACCGGCTCAATTACCCGGACGCCGAAAAACGGGACGTGGAATCAGCCCTCCGCGCCTTCGCGGAATGTGGGGCCGAACATGTATCCCGCCTCCGGGACCTGTATCAGCAATCACCCATAAAGCCGTGGGGAGACGCGCTCCCCGCATCTGTATTGCCCTGATTCGCCCAACCAGCCCGGGAGGCCTATGCGCCGTTACAGAGAGTTTCGCAACGCGTTGCTGGCGTGGTTCCGTACCGAGTCCAGAAACCTCCCCTGGCGGCAGACATCCGATCCGTACCGGATCTGGATCTCGGAGATAATACTGCAGCAGACGCGGGTGGATCAGGGATTGCCCTATTACCAGCGTTTTCTGGACCGGTTTCCCGACCTGCAATCTTTGGCAGCCGCCCCGTTGGAAGACGTCCTTAAAGTCTGGGAAGGCCTGGGATATTACGCGCGGGCCAGAAACCTGCACGAAGCCGCCAGGATCATCATGGAAACCCGGAATGGCGTCTTCCCGCGCGCCGCCGCGGATCTGGCGCTGCTGCCCGGCATAGGCCCTTATACTGCGGCTGCCGTGGCCAGCATCGCTTTCGGGGAGCCTGTGCCGGCAATCGACGGCAACGTGAAGCGGGTTATTTCCAGGCTGTTTGATTACAGGCTGCCCATTGATTCCCGGGAAGCCGGCGCGTTCTTCCAGGACACGGCCCGCGCCCTGCTGTGTCCGGCCTCGCCCGGCGATTTTAACCAGGCCATGATGGAACTGGGGGCCCGGATCTGCGCGCCAAAACAGCCCAGATGCCACCTCTGCCCGGTAGCCGAACACTGTCTGGCCAAAAGAAACAACACCGCCTCAACCATTCCCATAAAGTCAGAACGCCCGGCCCCTCCCCATTTTCATGTCGCGGTTGCGGTCATCGAAGAAGACGGGAAGTACCTGGTGGGACGGCGCCCTCAAAGTGGTCTGCTGGGGGGACTGTGGGAGTTTCCCGGCGGAAAAGTCCAGCCGGGAGAATCGCTGGAGGATGCCCTTGTCCGGGAATGCCGGGAGGAACTTGGGATCGAGGTACAGCCGGAAACGCCTTTGGCAACGGTTCCACACGCCTACACCCATTTTAAAGTCACGCTGCACTTTATCCGCGCCCGGATCATTTCCGGTAAACCCGCTCCCCGCGCGCACGACTGTCTTCGCTGGGTAAATCTGGAGGAATTAACCGGAATGCCCATGCCGAAGGCAAACCTGAAATTTCTCCAAACCCTGTCGCCCCCTAATACCGAACTGTTCCCCTGACAGGTTCGCGCGACATTTTTGGATAAGATTGATAAATACCATAAAAAGTTGTACTATATTGTTATATTCCATGGAAAGTGAAGTATGAAATCCACCTCGCGGTTACCGAAACTGGCCGATTTCCTGGTAATAAACAAAGAGCTGTTCCAGAAATCTCTGATGCGCTCCGCCCCACTGGAGTTTCGTGCTGTTCTTCGCGACTGCCTGGATGAGTGGTTCCAGTTTCATGTCGATCTGTTCCGGGGAAACCAGCCGGACATGCGGGGGCTCTTCGCCCACTTGTGCGAGGGAGCAAATTCCCCAGAAGAATGCGGCCCGGCCTATTTGCAGCAGCTGATCCAAATCCAGATGGACGCGCTGCGCAAGTTTCTGGGCGATAACATCGAGGATGCCACCGAAGATGAACTCGATGCCGCGTGCGTTTGGCTGCACCTGCAATACGCGCAGGCGCTGGCAACCTGGTGTGACCATGACCTGACCGAAAAGCGCCGCGGTTGGGAACGTCTGCTTCGGGCCGTTACCGGTACCCTGACCAAACCTCTCCTGATCCTGGACAACCAGGGAAAAATCCTGTCCGCCAATCCGGAGATGGCGCGGCTGCTCGGCAGTGATCCCGAGTCCATCAAGGGAACAGATTTCTCCGCGCTGTGTGATGACGCTACCGCCGCTGTACTGCGTTCCCGCGTACGTAAACGCCAGAACATCCTTGCCGATCAGAGGTTCGATGGCGCCTTTACGTCCGCCCCCGCGGTGCGCTATCCCATGGTAATCCGCACCCTGTTCAACTCCGAAGGGTTGCGGGACGGATTTATCCTTTGGATTGACCTGGAAACCTCACAGACCGGCCGTCTGGAATCCGGCATCCTTTTCCTGATTCAGCAGGCTATCGAGTCCTTGCCTTTTCCGGCGCAGCTCATCGATCCCGCGGGCAACATTGTCGTGGAAAATCAGCCCGCGGAAGAGCTGCTTGCCGCCGCGGACCGCCAGAAAGCCACCAAAAAAATATGCTGCCTGATTTCCGGAACGAGCGGAAAACCAAATGAATGCGCGTGCCTGCAAATTCAGCGGAATCCCGCCGTTTCCTTTCGTGAACTGAAGGCCTCCACCAGCGAGGACGGCGTGCCTTCTGACAGCTGGTATCGGGTCGGGATTATCCCGATTCATGTTCCACCTGAAGAGGTGCCGTGGACCTTTTGCTGGACCGTCGAAAACAAGAGCAGGCAGGAACTGGAACAACGGCTGGAACGGATCGAAGCGGAATACCAGGTCAGCGCCCGGACCATGCGCCTAGTGCTCAGTGTCGCCATGCAGTTGCGTTCCCCGCTCAGCGTTGTCCTGGGCGCCGCCGAACTCATCCGAAACAGGCCTTCAGCGGAACGGCTTACAGAAATCGCCGACATGCTTTCCCGTAAAGCAGTCCGATGCAAACGAATCATTGACAGCCTACTCGGTTTTGGCCAGGGGATCAGTGTGGACGTGGTGCCGACCGATCTGGTTAAACTCATCCAGGACCGGGTCAGAAGCACAATTGATGCCGCGCGTCTGTGGCGCGTGGAATGGCGCCTTCCCGCCCAGCCCGTATGGGTCGAATGTTTCCCGGAACAGATGGTCAGCGTGCTGGGCGCGATTATCGACAATGCCCTGTATTACGCGAAAAATGCCGTGGTGGTGGAAGTGTCTGCCTCCCGCGAACAGGCTTTTATAAAAGTATCCGATGATGGTCCGGGAGTAGACCCTAAACTGGCTGATCAGATCTTTGAGCCTTTCTTTACCACCCGCGCGGAAGAGGATGCACCGGGGCTTGGCCTGGCGCTGGCCCGCGCGACCATACAGGAACACGGCGGTGAAATCAGGTTAAACCTGGACACAGAACGGGAACTCCCCGGAGCGCAGTTCATTATTTCCCTGCCTATCTCTCCCATCGCCAGGGAATCCCAGACGCTCATAGCGCACCGGTCCCGGGTGAACGCCCCGCACGTTTTGATCGCTGAAGACGACCCGGACCTGCGCGATGTCCTGGGGGAAATGCTCACCGAACAGGGCTTCACCGTCACTCTCTTCGATTCCGGAGATTCCTGCCTCCAGCAGCTTCCCTCTCTATGCCCGGACATCATCGTGCTTGATATTCGCTTCGGGGCGGGACTGAACGGAATTGCTGTTTACCGCAAGATCGTTGAAACCGTTCCTGCGTTGCGCCGACGGATCATTTTCATCACCGCGGACGCAATGGACTTTGAAGTGCGTAAATTTCTCCGCGCCGTGGACTGTCCGGTCCTGGAAAAGCCTTTTATCCTGACAGATCTGGTGGAGAAAATTCAGGAACTGGTTCTGCAGGGCGACAACACCGGCAACGCCGTCTGACCCCCCGCGCACCTAATACGGCATCTCAGGTTCCCAGGGCGTTTCCCCATCCCACCAGCGCTACTGATATCAGCAGGGTGGCCACTCCCCCGGCCAGCCATAGCCGCGCCTGCCCGGAAGTGCCCCGCCATTCTCCCAGGGTCAGACCCCAGAAATTCCCGCACAGAATGATAAACGCCATGTGCAGCGTCCAGCTGGAAAAGTCAAAGGGACCCATCAGGGTGGTCCCCATGCTGTAGAAAAAGAACTGCAGGTACCACGTGGTGCCGGCCAGCATGCTGAGCGCGTAATTCCGGGCCAGGGGGGCGCGTTCCTCTCTCCGGTTCACATAGTCGCCGAAGGACCCGTTCCGGTAATTCAGGATCAGACACCATACCGCGTTCGTTATGAATCCGCCCAACAGCGTTACCACCAGCACGGCCGTATTGGCAAACACCTCCGGCGTGCCGGACTGGGTTGCCTGATCCATGATGGGTTTTCCGGACTGGAACGCAAAGGCCATGCACGAGCTCATGATCCCCGAAAACATGGCCACCCAAAGGCCCCGGATCAGATTAAATTCTGCCGGAAGGGCTCCGCCCTGCTGCCGGTCGCGGATGATTCCGGCTCGGCCGCACATGGCTATGCCGGCCAGGCATATGGCTACTCCGAACAGCACAATCCAGCCGCCTCTGCTGCTCCAGAGCATCGGAAGCTCCCCTTTAAACAGAGGCGGTATCAAAGTCCCAAACGCCGCGCAGAATCCCAGTGTGACCGCGTATCCAAGCGACAGGCCCAGGTATCGCATACTCAGTCCGAAGGTCAGCCCGCCCACTCCCCACAGCGCGCCGAACAGCAGCGTCAGCAATATGGCCCCGCCAGGCGCTTCGGCCAGCGCCTCCGTCAGACGCGGATTCAGGTATAAAGCGAAACACCAGGGCGCCACAATCCAGGAGAATACGCCCGCCACAAGCCACGCGCTCTCCCAGGACCACCGCTTTACCCCTTTAAGCGGAAGATAAAACGTCCCGGCCGCCGCCCCGCCGATGCCATGGAATATAACGCCCAGCAATGGATTCACTTTGTCATGCTCCTTTACCGTCAGGGAATGAACAAATTACTCATCCGCCTGGTCCAGCAACGCTATCACCAGCCAGATAACCAGCGTCAGGGTCAGCAGCCCGACAAATCCCAAATATAACCACATCTCTTCAATCCCGGTTGAATTGATCAAATCACGACGGGCCGCATCCAGTCAAACCGGATTAGTCCAATTCCGGGAGATATTTGCGGAACCGTTCCGGAAGAAAATGGCGCTGCAGCCGTAGATTGCGCCGCTCTGGAATCTCCAGCTCCCTGAAAAACGCGCGCCAGCAGGCCTGGTACCGGGACTCCGATTCAGTGAGCGATTCTGCCATGTCCTGTGGAAACCCCTCTGCCTCATGAAATGCCGCCCCGTCCCATACCACGCCATAATGCCGAACCTCATCATGAATCGCCCAGCGCTGCCGGGGCATCCGCCGACGGAAATGGCCGGCCACCAGCGGTGTCACGTCATGGCTGGGCGCGTACCTGGCATACAGGGTCCCGTCCCTCAATTCCACAAAACGCAACAGCCCTTTCGACCGGTGCGCCTCACGCCGGACCCGGTCAATCAGCATGCCGGCGCGTCGCATATCCGGACGGCTGTGCCATCTCCGGCCCCGCTGCCCCAATGCCACAGACACTTGAACCATTTGGAACATCAGGGTTTCACGATCCGGCGCTTCCGATAAAAACACGCACAGCAGGTCGTATACCAGTTTCCGCCCCCCCGCGGGTTCCAACAGGGTGAAGAACAGGTTCAGGTTTGAATCATCCGCCGGTCGACCCGGCACTTCAGTATTTTCAAAAAGGTCCTCTCCGTCCCCATCGGAACCAACCCGCCAGTAAAGCGGCGCGGCCGAGGCTTTTGCCAGCAGACAGCCACAGGCAGCGCACCACCCCGCGAAGGTTCCGTCATATACCGCCGGTTTCGGGTCAGGATTCATTGAACAGCCCCAGCTCCAGCTGTTCAGGATGCTGTCCGGAATCAGCCAGCCGGGATGCCAGCTGTTCCGGATGCCAGCGCGGCGGACGGTAATCCCCGCACTGGACAAAATATCGCGCCCGACGCCATACCACTCCCATCCGCCGCAGTGCCGCCGCATCGATCGATCCGAAATGCCGCGCCTGGAGGATCCGGTTTACGTTCCGTACGCCCAAACCGGGAACCCGCAGCAACCGTTCCCGGTCATCCCGGTTCACGTCCACCGGAAAATACTCCGGGTGCTTCAGTGCCCATGCCGTTTTGGGGTCAAAACGCGCGTCAAGCTTTTCCCCCTCATTCGGCGCGATCTCTTCAACTGTAAATCCGTAGAACCGCAACAGCCAATCTGCCTGGTAGAGCCGGTGTTCCCGCAGTTTTTCCGGCGGCGCCAGCACCGGAATGCGCCGATCATCCCCCACTGGAACATAGGCGCTGTAGAAAACCCGACGCAGACCAACCTTCCGGTACAGCGCGTCGCTCAGGCGCAGAATGGTATCGTCGCCCTCGGGGGTGGCCCCCACGACAAGCTGCGTGCTTTGGCCCGCCGGCGCGAACCTGGGCACATGCCGAAACCCTTTTCCGCGGTCTTCCGCGAATTCCACCAGCGTATCCCGGATACGCAGCATGGGCGTCAGGATAGCCGCGCGGCTTTTCTGGGGACACAGCATGCCCAGGGACCGCTCACTCGGCAGTTCAATATTGATGCTCAATCGATCCGCCACCCGGCCGGCCCGGACAATCCATTCCAGGGACGCGCCGGGAATCACTTTCAGGTGAATATAACCGCCAAATCCATGGCCATACCGAAGCTTTTCGGCCACCCGGACCATGGCCTCCATGGTGCGGTCCGGCGTGGACCATATGGCGGAACTTAAAAAAAGTCCCTCAATATAATTCCGGCGGTAAAACTCCCAGGTCAGGGAAACAAGTTCTTCCACTTTAAAGGTCGCGCGCGGCACATTGGCGGAACACCGGTTCGCGCAGTACGCGCAGTCATACACGCACGCGTTGCTCAGCAGCACTTTCAGCAACGACACGCAGCGACCATCCGCGGTCCATGAATGACAGATGCCGCTTCGGGCAGGCGCGCCCAGTGCGGCATGACGGAGCGCGGCTCCGGAAACCCCGCTCGAAACGCAGGACACGTCATACCGGGCGGACTGCGCCAGAATCCCCAGTTTGCGTTCAAGCCGGTCATCCGGGATCAGCGTGTTGATTCGACAGGGCGGGCTGACGGGTCCTGAAGTCACAGGAAATATTGCGGACGCAACCGTGTTCATGGGTTTCTCCGGCACAACACATACTGATTATATTTTCAGTATACCCCGCCGGTATGCCCATGTCAAGCTACAGGACTCTTGTTTACTGATATCAGCAAAAAAAATGGCGGAAGGTGTGGGACTCGAACCCACAAGGCCGAAGCCGCCGGTTTTCAAGACCGGTGCCTTACCGATTAGGCTAACCTTCCGCGTGGGCGCTGTTCCCGCGCGCTTATATTTTAGCATGAGACGCCATGCCGGCGGCACATCGCGCGGGGCACCCTCACGAATTTCCATAATCACGGTTGGAGGTGAACTTTGTATCCGGCGATTCCGACCGCCACCGAAAACAGAACGCCATTGATCCACCCTGGTTTGCTCTGGTAAGATAGCATCCCATTAACAAACGGGGCGCTGAGCCCGCCTCCTGTAATACCAGGCATCTTTTTCGCCGACGCGGAGTTGTAATTCATGGAAGATCAGTGCGGGAATAGCGTTTTATGTGTCGTGCCTGCCCGGCTTGGCTCAACCCGATTCCCCGGAAAAATGCTGGCTCCCCTGTGTGGGAGGCCGCTCGTGCTGCACGCTTACGAACGGGCCCGGAAAGCCCGGTTGGTCTCCTCTGCCCTGATCGCGACTGACGATGTCCAGATTCTTCAGGCGGTTGAACCCTTCGGCGCGCGGTGTGAAATGACCCGCGCGGATCATGCTTCCGGTACCGACCGCATCGCGGAGGTGGCCGCGCGTCATCCCGAAGCGGATGTCGTGGTCAACGTGCAGGGAGACGAAGCGCTGATCGATCCAGCCGTGGTGGACGCGGTGGTGCAGGCGCTGCTGGATGATCCGGAAGCGGCCATCGCCACCGCGGCATGTCCCATCCGGAATACGGAGCGGCTGGATGACCCCAACGTAGTCAAAGTTGTATGCGACATCCGGGGCCGGGCGCTGTATTTCTCCAGGGCGCGCATCCCACACGTGCGGGACGCGGTCGACGCCTCGGGCGCCCGTTATCTCCAGCATCTGGGGTTGTATGCCTATCGGCGGGATCGGCTGCTGGCATTCGCCGGGCTTCCCCAGACCCCTCTGGAGAAACTGGAAAAATTGGAACAGTTGCGCGCGCTGGAAAACGGATGGATTATCCGGGTGATTGAGACCGATTATGCCGGGATTGGCGTGGATGTTCCCGCGGATCTCGAAGTCGTGCAAAAGCTGCTAGAACAGGGACTAGGAGGCTGACCGTGACTAAATACATATTCACCACAGGCGGGGTGGTTTCATCTGTGGGAAAAGGCATCGTTTCCGCGAGCCTTGGCCTGCTGCTCGAGTCCCGGGGCTTCAGGATCGCCATGATGAAGCTCGACCCCTATATCAACGTCGATCCGGGCACCATGAATCCCTATGAACACGGTGAAGTGTTCGTCACGGATGACGGCGCGGAAACCGACCTGGATCTGGGGCATTACGAACGTTTCACGTCCGCGCGGCTTTCCCAGAAAAGCAACGCCACCACAGGCGCCGTCTACAACGCGGTCATCCAGAAGGAACGCCGGGGTGAATTTTTAGGAAAAACGGTGCAGGTCATCCCCCACATCACCGACGAAATCAAATCCAGGATCAGGCTGCTGACCGCCGAAGAAGAACAGGTAGATGTCGCCATCGTGGAAATCGGCGGAACGGTCGGCGACATCGAGAGCCTGCCATTTCTGGAAGCCCTCCGCCAGTACCGGCTGGACGTAGGCCCCGAAAACTGCTGCTTCGTGCACGTTACCCTGGTTCCCTATATCGAGGCGTCAGGCGAACTGAAAAGCAAACCCACCCAGCATAGCGTCCGCGCCCTGCGCGACATCGGCCTGCAGCCGGACGTCATCGTCTGCAGGACGGGAAAACACCGGCTGGGACCCGACCAGCGGGCAAAGATTGCCCTGTTCTGCAACGTAACGCCCGATGCCATCATCAACGCGGAAGACATCTCTCCTATCTACGCCATCCCCCTGAACTTCCGGGAACAGAAATTGGACGAAGTTGTCCTGCGCAAACTGGGGCTGGATGCTCCGGAGGGCGATCTGAGCGCCTGGATCAACATGGTCGAGCGTTTCCGAAATGCCACACAGGAGGTTCGCATCGCCGCCGTCGGGAAATACGTCGGCCACGACGACGCGTACAAAAGCATCAACGAAGCCTTCAACCATGCCGGCATAGCCAACGACTGCCGCGTAAAACTCCAATGGGTGGATTCCGAATCCCTCGAGTCCCTGGAAAACGTCGGCGACGTACTGGCGCAATATGACGGCATCCTGGTGGGACCGGGATTTGGAAGCCGCGGAATTGAGGGCAAAATCCGCGCCGTGCAATATGCCCGCGAACATAAAATCCCCTATTTCGGAATCTGCCTGGGCATGCAGATCGCCGTCATCGAGTTCGCCAGAAATATCCTTGGGCTGAGCGAAGCCACCAGCACCGAATTCAATCCGTCCACGCCCCATCCGGTGATTTCCCTCCTGTCCGAGCAGCGGGGCATCCGGGAACTGGGAGGCACCATGCGCCTTGGGCAGTACCGCTGCGAACTGGTGGAAGGCACCCTGGCCCATGCCGCTTACGGGGAAAAAGTCATCTATGAACGTCACCGCCACCGCTACGAGTTCAATAATGCCTATCGCGAGCAGATGATAGCAGCCGGACTTATTGTCAGCGGCATCCATCCGAAAGGCGATCATGACCTCGTGGAAATCATCGAACTGCGGGACCATCCCTGGTTCTGCGCTTCCCAGTTCCATCCGGAATTCAAAAGCAAACCCCTTAAACCCCAGCCGCTGTTTCGGGATTTCGTCGCGGCCGCTTTGAGATACCGCTCATCACGTGTCCACTGACGCCCTGGAAGAACGCCTCCGACTCCGTCTGCGCCTCATCCTTTCATGGAAAACCCGCGCGGCAGATATCCTGAACCGTCTGCCGGACGCGTCTCCCGAAGAGTTTCCGCCGAACCTTGATCCTTCTTCCCGGAAAGGCTACATCCTCGCGCAGCAGGAACAGGCGCAGGAAGCCCTGGATAACTTCCGGCACATTCTGCGGGAACGCGCTACCCGATTCGCGGATCTTGCCAGGGTGTCCGCGCGGCGCCGGGAACGCCTATTCCAAAAAATAGCCGAAGAAAATTTAGATCCCGCGCGGGCCAATCAGGAAGCACGAAGGATGCTGCACAGAATCGAGGTATACCACAGTTGCGCCGAACTGTGCGGCACTCTGGCGGAGGCGGATTTGATCGAAGACGCGGGCGGCCCGGTCAAACTGCGCCTGTGCCGCTATGAAGCGGAACTGAAACGGTTTGGAAGCCTGAATACCCTGTTGGACGCCCTGGAACAGCGCGCCTGCCCAAATGAGACGCCAACCTCGGAGGAAAACAGGAACCCGCCGCCCGATCCGAAAATTGTTCCCGCCCGCCGAAGTTCCCGTCTCAGCGATTCTCTTCCTGTCCTGCTACGCCGGCTCCGTCCGCGCGTCAAAAAAAATGTCCGGAAAACGGAACAGCATGCCTCAGCTCGGCGGGCCTGGCTGAAAAACAACCTGGGAAACCTGCTCATTCTGGGAGGGGTTTCCGCGGTGCTGATGGGACTGGGTGGATTGTTCTGGTTCCACTACCTCTCCCCGGCCAGCCTGCAGATTGAAATATCATCCGCCCCCGGAGCGGGCTTCCGACTCTACTGCGCCAACCAAAGCATCCGGCCGGTTCATATCACATTCCAGAACACCCCGAATGAAACCCGCCTTGCGGATGTCTGGGTCAGGCTGACGCCTTCCTCCGGCGCCGACATCACCGGCAGATGGCATCCGCTGGACCAGGACGGCCCAGGGCCCCTGTGGACGATCCCTCCCCTTGGCAGCGCGGTCTGGGACTTCATCCCGGATACCGCCACGGCGCCTCTGCGCGGGTCCCGCCTGGAAGTCCTTACCCGGAGCGGCCGGATTATTTTCAGCGCGGCCATCCCATAAAACTGCCTGGCGCCGGCCTAATCTCCGTAAGGTTCCGCAATCCACTCCCCCCCCGTTTTTTTATCTGAAACCGGGCGGACGATTTTGCGCCTGACCCCATCCTTATCCGCTTCCAGCAGCAGATAATGGAACGTCTGGCCGGACGCGTCCAGCCGCCCGCTCAGCGGCGCGCCGCCGCCCGCCGTCAGGGTATACCGCACCCCGTCAAACATATGCGTGGCGAACCCGTGAATGTGCGCCATGAACACTTCTTCCACACCGTGCCGTTTCAACGTCTCATGCAGGGACTCCGCGAGTTTCCGGAAACCCCGCCGCCTGCTGTCCCGGGCGAATGCCGCCTCAAAAAACGCCGGAGGAATATGAAAAAACACAAATTTGTGTACCGCGCCTTCACGGCCCAGCTCCCGGTCGAGCCATGCCAGGTCCGTTTCCGTTACGCGTCCAGGTCCGCTGTTGTTGAAGCCGACAAACCGGCATCCACCAAAATCAAAAGAAAAACGCGTGTCCCCCGCCATCACGTTGAACGCCCGGAACCCCCGGCGAAAACCCCGGTCGTGATTCCCCGGCACGCAGAATACAGGTACGCCGTTCAGCAGAGGCAGAAGTTCCAGGTGGTTCCGGATGAATTCCCGGGGGGTTCCAAAACGAACAACGTCTCCCGTATGGAACACTACATCCGGCGTGTCTTCCGCCATCCGGGACAGCAGCATACTCGCGGTAGCCCGATTGCTCCGGGTATCGCCATACACGACAAACCGGACGCAATCCCCCTGCTGTTTCCTCCTGCCCTGAAGGGCGCTGACCATGGCCGCGTATGACGCGCCGGCTGATTCCGCGCGCCGCCGCAGCTGATCCATGCCAATATCTTCGGCAAGCCACCGGAAAACGGCCAGACCTCCCAGGGCCAGCAAAAACATTCCGGCCGTCAGGAATGCCGCCCACCAGCCCGCCTGCCAGCCCAGCAGGGCAAACGCTGCCAGACAAACATACCAGAATATCCGCTTCTTCTTAACGCGCACCATATAAAAATTACCCGGCTAAAACCTCAAACGGACCTTTTTCCGGTCCAGCCAAACGGCCACCGCGCAGGCCGCCGCGGACATCAGAAAATACCCCGCCACGGCAATTTCAGCGGAAGGTTCGCCGAACCGCATGGTGATCAGGCGGCTGATGCCAACCATGGCGCCCAGAACCGCGAGCAGCAGAATCGGGTTCCGCCCCAGGGGCGTCAGCAGCGGAAACCGGATCTGCCGCTTTTCCGAGAACATATAAAAGAACCCGAAAACGACCAGTGAAGTTCCGGTACCGGTTATGGGAAGAGGCGCGCTCATGCCCCACCGGGTATAGGGCCAGGCCGCTTTCAGGAATGGCCATTCCAGGCTTAACGCGTATCCGCCGGCAATCAGGGCCAGCCCGGCGCCCAGCAGATACCGCAGCAAACGGTCATGGTCCCGCGGGCGGTCAAGCAGATCACCGATTACTGTACCCGCCCCCAGGATAAACCCCCAGCTTAAAGCCGCCAGCGGCCCGCCATTGAGCGATTTCCCGTGACTCATCACCCAGGTTTCATAGCCCGTCGTAAGATACAGCGCCTGGTACGCAATCAGGCATGCCGCCGCCCATCCCAGCCGGACCGCCGCTCCCCGGTGAATTACCGGCAGAAACAGCAGCCCGGCCATGCCTATATGGGTCAGCGCGTCCCAGAAATGGTCCGGGTAAACAGCCAGCCCCAGCAGAAAAATAAGCGTGTACCGCCGCAGGGCCCGTAACCGCGCGCGGGCCAGTCCTTCTTCCCGCCAGTGGCGCCAGAAAGAGAGCCGATAGGATGCGCCCACCAGGAAAATAAAAAGGGGAGCTATGGTCTCCGCCAGCGTAAACCCATAGGGATGGTGGGTCAGAAACGGCGGCATAAACGAAAATTTCCCCATGAAATTCCCCAGAAGCATACACAGTATCGCGAACCCGCGGCTCTGGTCGATGGACTCAAATCGAGGTTCGCCTTCCCGGGCAAACACTCCGCTGAAGGGCGCCGGAATCGGGGGCGTCATGGAACAGAGGGTCCCGGAGGAATAGGCGACGCAGCCCCGCCTTTCGATGTTTTGGCGGCATCAGCCGCCTGGCGGATCTGGCGCAGAAGCGCCGCGGCGCCTTCATGCTCCGGATGGGATTCAACAAACCGCTGGCAGACTCCAACGGCGTCTTCCGTCCGGCCGATCTGCGTCAGCACCAGCGCCTGCAGGCCCAGCGTCTCAAAATCATCCGGATTCTGTTCCATCGCGCGGCCGGCCCACTGGACTGCGTCTTCAAAACGGGCCGCCTGGTAGTAAGCCCGTGCCGCGGAAGCGAATTGGTCCGGAGACGACGGTGGCAGCTTTCCAGCCTTTTCCGCGTCCGCGATAGCCCGGCGAAACTCCAGGCGCAGCATTACATCGTACGGCCGAATTTTCTTGCCCGCATCCCGGATTATCGCCGCGGCTGCGGCAAGGTCGCCTGCCCGTACAGCCTCGATGGCCTGTTCCAGGCGCGCGGGAAGGTACGCCGGATCCGCTTCCCGTGATTTCGCAAAACACTGCTGGGCTTCGTCAGTTTTTTCAAGCGCCTGAGCCGCCTTGCCGGCCAGCCACCAGCCCTCTGCTGACTTCGGATCCAGGTCCAGGCTCTTCCGGGCAGACACTTCAGCCCGTTCCCAGCCGGCCGGTCCCATTTTCAGCAGGCACAGCGCCAGTTTTCGCCATTGTTCAGCCTCGGCCGCGCCATTCCCTTGGACCCAACCCTCCAGAGCCTCCGCCGCAAGGTCCCAGTCCCCCTTCAGCATCCACGCGCGGACCTGAAGCGTTTGCCGTTCTTTAGCGTCTGCTTTTCTGCCCGCCGGGGAATCCAGCAGGCTCAGCGCCTCCTCAATCCAGGCCGGATCCGGCTGTCCTGTCTGGCCGGGCAGATCCGACTGATAAAATTCCTGCCTCGTCCGCTCGTAACGGTCCAGCAGCTCCCTGGCCCGCTGCATGGTCTGCGGCGTAATATCGGGACCGCTATTTCCGCATCCGGCAGCCAAAAACAGCGCCAGCGCGGCAACACCGGCCATTCGGAAAGCCGGCCGCCATGCCGATTTGTCGCTCGCGCGCGTAACAGCCGTCATCGTGCTCATTCCGTGAAATGTAACAATATATTTCATGGATCCGAAACCGGGAATCCCCCACACCGTCTAAATTCAGGGTACCATACCGTCTCTTGCCTGAACAATTCTATCCGGCTTTGCCGGCTGCGTTACACTACCCAAAGTGGAATATGCCGACCGCCAGTGCGGAAAGCATTAGAAGCAATAAGGAATATGTGATGAAAAAAAGTTTTTTTGCCCTGGCGCTCATGGGTGGCCTTGCGGTCCTGAACAGCTGGGGGGCCGATGCGCCTCTGCGGCTGGTTGGGGTTACTGTTACGCCTCACCTGATGCTCGATTCCATGCGCTATGCCAAACCGCCCGAGCCGCCCGATGGCGCGCTGGTAACACTCTTCCTGCGCAATGACTCCACGGACCACCAAACCGTTATCCTGCCGCCGGACCTGCCCTCCACACTGCAGAACAAGGCTCCGAACGATCTCCTCGAATCCGGAGATATCGCCTGGCATGACTTCCCGGGAGCCCATCCCGACCTGATACGCAGCGTGCCGCCCGACGGACTCACCACGCTGACTTTCAACGGCAGAAAGAAACCTTTTGGCGCGGGCGGGGATATCGCGGTACGGCTGGGCGCCGAATCCGCGCCACTGTGGTCCGGCTCAGTGCGGCTCAGTGAACCGGACCTCTGGATCTCGGCGGTCACCTTTTTCGCGCCCGATAACGCCATCCTGCCTGACGAAGCCATTATTCACATCGCCAACCAGACTGAGCAGGCCGTCACGCTCGAATCCTGCACCCTGTGGGTGGCGGAGGATCCGTCCCGGCCGTGGGCTTTTGTTCCCAAGGTCCAACTGAAAGATCTCACGCCATTCGGGGGCATGCGCGACATCCCATCCCGGGACCGGGGAGGGTTTGCCATGAAAACCGGTCCACTGCCCAGAACCAATGCCGTGGTGGAAGTGGTCGTGCGGCGGCCGGACAGTGAACCGCGGGCGATCTGGGCGAAAATCCGGATCAAACCCGAATATTTTGATATCTCCGGCGGATGGGTTGGCGGAGCGGACAAATTGACCCGGGAGCCCTTCCTGAAAACCCTTAAACTGCTGCATGTCAACACCGGCCACATCGCCCTGACGCCGGGATACAGCGACACGGAACTTTATAAAAAATATCCGATTAAATATTTCGGCGCGCTGACGCCCTGGGAGCAGTACGATACCGACGCCATGCTGCCCTTCATTCACGGCGCAGAGTTCCTGGGGGAACCCCAGTACGGCGGCGGACGGCCGGTTCCCCCGCAGGAGGTTTGGCAGAAGCTCCTGCCCTATGCCGCCACCCGCTTCGCCACAACGCTGACCCACAGCGAGGAGCGCATCTGGCGGGATTACGCCGGACTGAGCGATTTCCCCCACTATGACGCCTACCGGGTCACGGCGCCGTCCCCGGATCTCTGGATCAAATATGCCGACCGGTGGGGCGGAAAGAAGATCGCCTGGGGGGCTCCTCTGGAAACCATAGGCGACATGTGCCGGTCACTGCGGGAACTGAATCGGCCCGCGCCGTGCGCCTACTGGTCCCAGGGACCGCATCAAGGGTGGGGCGTATATGGCGGACGGCGCCGCACTTCGCCCACGCCCGATGAAATCCGCCTGCAGGCCTATCACGCCCTTTCCACCCGCATTACCTCGCTGTACTGGTTCAATCTCAGCCTGAAGTCCCTGCTCAAATGGCGCGACACCCTGGATGAGCTGCGGCGATGCGGGCGGGAAATGCGGGTCATGGCTCCGTGGCTCCTGCGCGGAGACGCCTATGAATTCCAGCGCCTGCGCCGCCCGGACGGCGCCTGGGACTGGGATATCGCTTCCGTATGCGCGCCGGATGCCGCGCTGCTTTTTGCCCTGGACCTGGATTACAGCCCCGACCCGAACGAACGGGTGTTCCGTTTCGGCGTCCCGCGCGATGCCGCCTGGTCATTCCGCCTGCCGCCGTGGCTCCGCGGCAGGATCGTCGATGTCTTCCGTTTCGACGCGGACGGCGTATTTGAAGTCAATTGGACCCGGACCGAAGACGGCGTGCAAATTACCGACCGGATCAGCCGGGTTGGCGCGTATTTTGCCGCCACGGATCCGAATACCCGCAAAAATGTTGAAGCGGCGCGTCTCGCCATCGCGGCAGAAGAACAGGCGCTGAATTTCGATCCCATTGGAAACGACGCGGACTGGGCTGTTCTGGAATCCATCCGGCAGGAAACTGAGAAATAACCGGTTCAGCGGATCCCCGCCCCGCGCGGTCAAGTCCTGCTGGTTCCGCCGTTCAGCAGGTTCGCCAGTATACGCAGCAGATCCGCCGCGCCGTACGGTTTATTCAGCAGCCGGCTGGAACGATCATGGGAAACGGTTGCCTGGTTGATCATGTCTATTGAGTATCCGGTACAGAATATGACCGGAATCTCGGGACGCGTTTCCCGGACGGCGTTATACACGTCCCGGCCGTTTCGTCCCGGCATGATGACGTCCAGGATCAGCGCGTCAAAACTTTCCGGAGACTCGTGAAACCATTCCAGGGC
Source organism: Candidatus Hydrogenedentota bacterium (assembly GCA_029776995.1). GTDB lineage: Bacteria > Hydrogenedentota > Hydrogenedentia > Hydrogenedentales > CAITNO01 > JAGPFE01. The sequence continues at coordinate 7,251 of JAKOTZ010000015.1, read as the reverse complement.
TTTTTCTCCGTCCTCTGCCTCCACCACCTGAACCCCCGCGCTCCGCAGAAAACGCGCGGTCATGCCGCGAACAGCCGCTTCATCCTCGGCAAGCAGCACCCGTTTACCGCGCAGCTGTAATTCCAGCTCCGATTCCAGCTTTTTGACGGCTTCGGTTGCCTCTTCCGGATGCTGTTCCTCCAGCGCCGGCAGGTAAATCCGCATGGTGGTGCCCTGTCCGGGCGTGCTCAACACGTCGACCGCCCCCTGATGCCGGGATACTATCCCGTACACTGTTGCCAGCCCGAGTCCAGTCCCGCGCCCCAGTTCTTTGGTGGTAAAAAACGGCTCAAAGATCCGCGGCAGAATATCCGCCGGTATGCCTGATCCCGTATCGGATACCGAAATACTCACGTATCGGCCCCGCGGCAGGGTTTCCAGATGGGTGGTACGGTACTCCTGGCGGAATTCAACCAACTCTGTCTTGATGCGGAGACGTCCACCCTCCGGCATCGCGTCCCGGGCATTCACGCACAGGTTGATCAGCACCTGATCCATATGGGACGGGTCGGCCATTACCTGGGGCAGGTGTTCTCCGGCATCAAATTCCAGCGCGATATGTTCGCCCAGCACGCGCTTCAGCATTTTCAGCAGCTGCGTCACGGTCTGGTTGATATCCAGCGGCCTGGCCTGCATCGGCTGCTGGCGGCTGAAGGTCAGCAGCTGCCGCGTCAGGCTGGTCGCCCGGTGGGCCGCCTCCGCGATTTCCTGGGCCAGGCTGCGGTTTTCAGAACGTTCCGGCAGTTCGGTTGCCAGTATCTCCGCGTAACCGGATATGACCTGCAGCAGATTGTTGAAATCGTGCGCCACACCGCTGGCCAGGTTGCCGATCGCTTCCATTTTCCGCGACTGGATCAGTTGGTCCTCCAGACGCTTCACGTGGCTGATATCCTGGCATACCACCATCCAGTCGTAATGCTTCCCTGTTCCCGTGGAAACCGGGGAAAGCGAAAAGGTCACATAACGCCGATGCCCGTCCTCTCCCGCAAAATCCAGCTCTCCTTTAACAATTCGGCGTTCCGTAAACCATTGCTCAGGAGTTACCGGGCAACGCACATGCGCGTCTGGAAGCAGCTTCGGATGGAACTTTTCTTCTTCTATGTCCGTAAACAGATTATTGAACATCCGCCGCGCCGCGGTATTCGCATACAGGACAGTCCCCTTTTCATCGCAGAACAGCATGCCTTCACCGGCCTGTTCAACCGAGTGAAACAGCCGGCGCTGAAGATATTCCGATTCGGAAATCTGGGTAATCAGATAGGCCTGCCGGATATTCTGCATGGCCAGGCTGGAAAGCCGATCGCTCAGAAGACTCATCAGGCGGCAGATCTGCTGGTGGCTTTCGGATAAAACCTCAACCGCCAGCCAGTCTGAACCCGCCGCCCCGTCCGGAATAACCTGGTAATCCACTTGGCTCTCCGGAAACCCGATCACCCAGAACCCCAGCAGATGGTCTCCGGCATTGAGGGGAGAAAGCCAGAACAAACCATTCAGTGAACGGCTCAGCCTGAACTGGGGTTTAGCCGCGCCACCGGATCTCCCAGCCTCTAAAATGATCACGCGCCGGAGCTGCTTCACGCAGGCGTTTGGATCCAGCGCCGCCGCTTCGGATGCCACGGTGGGACGGGTAAACGCGTTGCCCTCGCGGTCCAGCATGACGGAAAAAACCCCGTGGATCCGGGCAAATGCGTCCTGGAGCTCCTGCAGGTCATCCGGGCTGAACAGCAGCTCCAGCGGATATTCCGTTTCCCCGAGGTCAGGGGCCGTCAGCATGTGAATCCGTTTTTGCAGCGCCTGGGCGTTCCGTGCCCGCTGCCAGGCCATCATGGTCAGGTCGCCGATGATGCGGAGTTGGGGTATATCTTCCCGCAGCCATGCTCCCCGGGAAGACGCCGCGCCCACCAGAATCAGCGCCCCTCCCACGTCCGGGCCGGACATAAGCGGAATAACCCGCACGCTGCGGGAACCCCATCCCTGAGCCTTCATCATGGAGCGCTCTTCCACCGCGGCTAGCGGAAGCGAATCCAATCCGTCAAGCAGTACCACCTCTCCCATAGCCAATTGCCCGAACAGCCAGGGCAACTCCCGCAGGTTAGGTTTGTCTGTATGCCCGGCCGCGTATTCCCCGGCATTACTGGCCCATCGGAAAACTTCCGATACCCGCCCGCTTCTTGGCTCAATACCCAGCAGCAGGGTCAGGCGTTCCGCTTCACAGTACCGCCCGATATCCTCGATCACCGCGCTGATCTGTTCCCGGATTTCCTCCGGGTCGCCGTGCATATACCGGATGCTGGCTGCCGTGCTGAGCGCCTCCAGTTCCAGGCGCCTGCGAAGCCGCTCTTCTGACAGAACCCGGGCCAGGGTCGTTTCCGCCATGCCGCAGGACGTCAGAAACAGGTTCTTCCCCCACGCGTTCCACTGGTACAGCTCCTCAGCGAGCAAACCGAAGATCTGTTTTTCCGCAAAACCGGAACACAGATACGCCGCCGAAGCGCCTTTTCGCCCGTCGGGTAAGCTGTCCTCAAATACATGCAGCTCCCCCGCGTTGAATATGCGCTCTGCCAGCGCGCCTAAAGAGCCACCGGCCGCATTATCCTTTCCACGGATAAGCGCCATATCGGCGCCTTCGATATAAAACTCCGCCACACACGCTCCGAACGCCTCCCTGAAACACCCATGGAGCGCGTCTAAAATGTCATCTCTGCTGTGCGCCCGGTTCAGCCGATCGGTCAGCGTCAGCAGCAAATTCCGTTGCTTTTCCTGCAGAACCCGTTCAGTCACGTCGGCGAACAGCGCCACAAACTGCCCCGGCTCCGGGGAAAACGCCCGAACTTCATAGTGCCGACCCAGCACCAAACTCTCCCGCACGATTTCCGCAGGTTTTCTGGTCCGGACAACATCCCCATAAAAACGGATCCAAAATGGATCCAGATTGGGATGGACTTCCAATATAGTTTTACCTACCACAAGGTCACGCCTGAGGCCGGTTAACCTCTCAAAAGCATCATTAACTTCCAGGAAACGGTAATCCTTCGGTTCCCCGGATGCGTCAAAAATCATTTCATGGAGCGCGGCGCCGTTGACCATGTTCTCAAAAAAGGCCCGGAACCGCTCTTCGCTTTTCTGCAGGCGTTCGCGTTCTTTCCTTTCCCGATCCTGAGCCGATTCCAGGGTATCCAGCATCCGGTTGATCGCCGCGGCCAGCTGGCCGGTTTCATCGTTGTTTTTCAAATAGACGCGGGGCAGGTTGCGGGCCGAAAGGTCCAATCCAGACAGGAATCGGCTCAGCTCGCCAACCGGCAGGGAAACTATCCGCGTAAGCACCCCGTACAGGAGCGCCGTAAGCAAAAGGCCGACGAGAACAAACCCCATCAACGCCTGGTTCAGGACGGTTTCGCTGGTTTTATAAAACACCCCCGGCGTCACCGTGCTGACCAGCGCGATCGGAGTGCCGTCAAATCCGTACAGGGTAATGTCAACCCGCATCCGTCCCTCTCCGGATTCGGCAGGCGTAACCGCGTAGGGAAACGCCGGTTCAGGAAAAGTAAGCGCGGATATGTTTTGTTCCCCTGACGTACCTCTGGAGTCCAGGACACGTAAAGCCAGACGCGACATCAGCACGCTTACCGGCGACAGGTTGATCTCTTTAAGTATCTGTTCAGCCGGCTGGCCAAACATCAGAAAACCGTTGGCCGGCGCGGACCGGTCCGACGGCGTAACAGGGCTGGAAGCCAGCGCCCACAGCTCACCATCCAGGCGGGCAAATCCGCGGAACGGCTTCTGCCATACCCCGAATTGTGCCCACCCTCGAATCAGATTTTCCATATCCCGGGGTATTTCCTGCCTTACCCCGGTTTTTAGATCCAGCCGTTTCCCCAGAAGCAGGATCCCGTCTTTTCGGCAGATGGCCACCAGCCCGAACCTGTTCCGTTTCAGGATGGCGTCGCTCACTTCCGGCTCCATATTCCGGGCCGGATCTTCAGGCGCCTCGATAAAATTCCAGGAACGGTCCCATTCCGCGTAATCCTGGGTGGTAAAACTCAGGGCGTCCAGTTTTTGCTGTATTTCCCACCGGGTCAGCAGCGCCACCGTATCCGCGTAATTTTTCTCTGCGGTCGCGCTGGTCTGCCGAATGATGTAATATTCCGTAAACATCCCGAACAGCAGCGCCAGAATGCTCACCCCTCCCATAATCAGCGCGATTTTATTCCGGATATTCATGTCGGCGCGCCCCTGCGCCCGAAAACTGCGCGAAACGCCCCTGCCGCGGGCTTTGCCCCAACTCGATCATGACCCATACGCGATTTACCCGTTACCCGTAACCAATATATCATAATCCGGCAGATTCTGCCATGAACAACTCTTTCACAGATGCTTATGAAAAGATCCTCTGCCGCCCTCCGGCTGATGTGGCGGAAACAGAGGGGAACTTTCCGGATGTTTCTTCGCCCAGCGCCGCCGCAGAAGCAGATCTTCAGGCGTGGTGGGCCGCTGTTCCGCCCGGTTCCCGCTTTACGTCGCGGGAAGGACATCGGCTGGAGGTGCATCACCCGGGCCGGAAAAATACCGGGCCTGGTCCCGATTTCACTCATGCCCAGATCGGATTCAACGGAGAAATCATCCGCGGCAGCGTGGAAATCCACCGGCACGCCGGAGGATGGACTGCCCACGGACACCACACCGATCCGCGATATAACGACGTCATCCTGCATGTCATACCGGAAACGGATCCGTCCCCTGGTACCGTCCACACGCGCACCGGACGGTGTGTGGCAACCCTCCGGCTGCCTGTCCGGCGCGCCGGAGCGGAAGAAGATTTACCGCTTGTCCCGGCGCCCCTGCCCGCCCGGTGTCGCGACATATACGGCGATGAACCGAGCGCCATGGCGGGGCTGCTCTGGCTGGCCGCTTCCTGGCGAATCCTCCAGAAAGCGCGCGCCCTGGCGGAACGGGCCGCCGCCGCGGGAATGGAACAGGCCCTTTACGAACGGATCATGGTCGCCTGTGGCTGGGGCGGAAATGAGGCGCTCATGGAAGCTCTTGCCCGGGCTGTTCCCTGCGAACGCCTGCGCCAGATGGCCCGGCAGCATCACCGCCTGCCCGAAGCCGCGCTGTTTCATATGGCCGGGCTCTTTCCCGAATCTCCGCCGGATAACGATCCGGATACCCTAGCTTACTGGACAGAACTGCGCGGCCTGAAAGAACAGTACCTTCCCGGACTCAAACGCCTGCGGGACGCGCCGTTCCCCGTCCGGGGACGCCCCATGAACCGGCCGGAGCGCCGTCTGGCCGCGGCCGCGCGGATCATTGTCCGAACGGCCGTCCACGGCGTGGAGGACACGCTGCTCAAACCTTGGTATGCCATCCCCGCGAACAGCGCGCTTCAGACCGCCCGGCAGCTGGTCGCCCTGTTCGAGGTGCGCCATGGATTCTGGGAATCCCGCTGCGGATGGACAGGAAAGCCGCTCTCCCGTCCGGTTGCCCTGCTGGGCTCTGATCGCGCCCTGTCCATGGCGGGAAACATCGCGATCCCCCTGGCCCTTGCGCACGCCCGTGTCCGCGGCAGCGTCAACCTGGAGCGCCGGATCGCCGAATGCCTCAGAAACTTCCCGGCCGAATCTGACAGCGCCCCTCTGAAATGGATGCGCGAACGCATTTTCGCGGGACATTACCCGTTCAAACCCGGGTTCGCCATGCAGCAGGGATTGCTGCAGCTTTACCGGGACTGGTGCGGATTCAACCTGACCTGCGAAGATTGCCCCGTCCCGAGCGCGCTGAAACGGTTGCCTGACGGACTGCCGCGGGAAGCTCAGTCCCGATAGAGAATATCCACGCTGTGGTCCACGTGCCGGTTACGGACCGCCGGCGCGGAAAAGTCCGACGGGATCCCCGTGGGATACTGCCCCGTGAAACAGGCCGTGCAGAAATGCGCCGGGTCTTCCCCCGCCGCCCGAAGCAGGCCTTCCAGGCTCAGATACGCCAGCGAATCCACGCCCAGGTATTCCCGGATCTCTTCCACTGACATGGAATGGGCAATCAGCTTGTGCCGGTCCGGCGTGTCAATCCCGTAATAACAGGACGAAATGATGGGCGGCGACGCCACCCGGAAATGCACTTCACGCGCTCCGGCGTTCCGCAGCACTTTGATGATCTTGCGCGCCGTGGTGCCCCGAACAATGCTGTCATCCACCAGCACAATCCGTTTATCCCGCACCACGTTCCGGGCCGGGTTCAGCTTGATTTTCACCCCGAAATCGCGGATCCCCTGGTCCGGCTCAATAAACGTGCGTCCCACGTAGTGGTTGCGGATGAACCCCATGTCGAAGGGCAGCCCCGAACCGTGCGCGTAGCCGATCGCCGCCGGGTTGCTGGAATCCGGAACCGCCATCACCAGGTCCGCTTCCGCGGGCGCTTCCCGGGCCAGGGTCCGCCCCAGTTCTTTGCGGACTTCATCCACGCTCCGCCCGAAAATGCAGCTGTCCGGCCGGGCCACATACACAAACTCAAACAGGCACTGCCGGGGTGTCTCCGGACGGAACGGACGCATGGATTCCAGACCGTTTTCGCTGATCGTCACCACCTCGCCCGGTTCTATCTCCCTCACCCACTGCGCGTCCATAATGTCCAGCGCGCAGGTCTCGCTGGCCACAACCCACGTATCTTCCCGCTTGCCCAGCCACAGCGGACGGAAGCCCAGCGGATCCCGCGCGGCCACGATCACCTCCCCGTCCGTCGCCAGCACGGAATACGCGCCTACGACCTGGCGCAGCGCGTCCACCAGGCAGTCCGTGAATCGCTCCGACCGCGACCGGGATATCAGGTGCAGAATGACTTCGCTGTCTGTTGTCGCCTGAAATATCGCGCCTTCCGCCTCCAGTTTCGTCCGAAGCAGGGCCGCGTTGGTCAGGTTGCCATTGTGGGCCACCGCCATCGATCCCCGGGCATAGTCCACCACCAGCGGCTGCACGTTACGGAGGTTGCTGGATCCAAAGGTCGAATACCGGACATGGCCGATGCCGCGGTCTCCCTGCACCCGCGCCAGCTTGTGGGGCTTGAAGACGTCGGATACCAACCCGACCCCGCGGTGGGCTGTCAGGGTGCCTTTATCTGAACACACAATCCCCGCGCCTTCCTGGCCGCGGTGCTGAAGGGCGTACAGCCCAAGGTAGATCAGTTTAGGCGCCTCAGGGTGCCCGAACACTCCCACCACCC
>JAKOTZ010000003.1 GCA_029776995.1 Candidatus Hydrogenedentota bacterium | reverse complement strand
CCTGGAAAAGAACGCCTTTGGTGATCAGTCCCTTGACGGACTTCTCGATATCCCGGATCGTGCGGGTCATCCGGTCCGGAATCAGCTGTTTGACAAAGGCGCCCACGTCTTCCTTGGCGCGTTTATAAGGCGCGGCCGTGATGATGCGGTTGAAATACCGGGCCAGGGCTCCCACGTTCTCCGAAATGGACATCTTGTTGTCGTTCAGGATGACCAGCAGTTTGTCCAGGCCGAGATGGCCCGCGTGGCTCAGCGCTTCGAAGGCCATGCCGCCCGTGATGGCCCCGTCGCCGATCAGGGCAATGACATGGTGGGATTCCCCTTTGAGGTCGCGGGCGATGGCCATGCCGGTAATGGCGGATATGGAGGTCGAACTGTGCCCGGTGCCGAACCCGTCCAGCGGGCTCTCGGCCAGTTTCGGATATCCGCTTGGACCGCCCTTCAGCCGCAACCGGTCAAAACAGTCCCGCCGGCCCGTCAGCAGCTTATGCGCGTAACACTGGTGTCCCACGTCCCACACCAGCACGTCCCGGCCAATTTCGAAAACCCGGTGCAGTGCGACCGTAAGCTCCACCACCCCCAGCGGCGACGCCAGATGCCCGCCGTTCCGGTCTACAATCTCAATGATGCGCTGGCGCAGTTCCCCGCACAGGTCCCCCAGCTGTTCCTCCGGCAGTTTTTTCAGATCTGCCGGACCGTTTATCTGATCCAGAATTGACATGACGTTAATGTCCAGGCCTGCCTGATAAAACACCTCGTTTAGCCGTAATCATACCAGAAATCCGGCCGCGTTTCGGGTTTTCTCAGGAATTCAGGCGTTCCCGCAGCAGGTCGGCCAGCCGGGACCGGTCCAGCCGCCCCCGCGCGTCTTTGGGCAGGGATTCCACGAGAAAGAACCGCTTGGGAATTTTATAGGCCCCCATCCGGCCCGCGCAGAATTCGCGCAGGGATTTTTCATCCACCCCTTCCCCCACGACAAAGGCCGCGGGTTCTTCGCCCCGGGCGGGATCAGCCATGCCCGTGACCCCCGCTTCCTGCACGTTCGGGTGTTCCATCAGCACCCGTTCCACTTCAGGCGGGTAAATATTCAGGCCGGCCCGGATGATCAGCGGCTTTTTCACCCCCACCAGCCACAGGTATCCTTCCTGGTCCAGGTATCCCAGGTCTCCCGTGGCCAGCCAGCCGTTCTGAATGGTTTCCGCGGTTTCCCGGGGACGGTTCCAGTACCCTTTCATCACGTTGTGGCCGCGGACCAGCACTTCCCCCGGCTCTCCGGCTTTGCGCGGGCTGCCCTGGTCATCCACAATCTGGACGTAACAGTACGGTATAGGCTGGCCCACCGATCCCGCGCGGCGTTCCGGGTCGTCAATGTTATAACTGACCACCGGGCTGGTTTCGGTCAACCCGTAACCTTCCATCAGCGGGCGGTTGAAACGCTTGCGGAACCGCTCGGCCAGCTCCAGCGGCATTTTGGCGCCCCCCACCACCGGCGCCCGCAGGCTGGACAGGTCATAATGTTCGTTCGAACGCGCGTGAACCAGATAATGGCACATCGTCGGAACGAACCCGGCAATCGTGATCCGTTCCCGGGTGAAACATTCCAGCGCCGCCGCCGGATCAAACTTGTAAAAAAGGTGCACCGTGCTGCCGGACATCAGCGGCGTGTGCATCATGCCCGTCTGGCCGAAGGTGTGGAAAAACGGAAGCGCCGAAAAGCAGTTGTCTTCCGGCCTGTATTCCTGCAGGCGGCTGCAGATCCACGCGTTCAGAAACAGGTTCGCGTGGGTCAGCTCCGCGCCCATCGGCCAGCCTGACATGGCGGCCGTGTACACGATTTCCGCCGTGTCTTCCGGGTTGGCCGGATACGGCTGGCGGCCCGACGGGGACGCGCTGCCCATCAGGCTGTTGAAAGAATCGCCGTCTGCCAAAGACAGGACGGAAAGGGGCTCTTTTTCGACCGCCACCAGGCGGATCGGACGGTCCGCGATCCGCAGCGCTTCCCGCGCGACCTCCAGCATGACTTCATGGGCTATCAGCATCACCGCGCCCGAATCCGCAAGCTGATAGGCCACTTCGCGGGCATGCATCAGCACGTTCATCGGAACGGCAACCGCGCCCCGCCACAGGATTCCGTAGAAAATGATGGGAAAATGGGGCGTATTCGGCAGCAGCAGCGCCACCCGGTCCCCCGGACCCACGCCGCACTGTTCAAGGGCGCCCGCGAAACGGCGGACCATACCCGCAAGTTCCCGGTAACTCAACCGAAATTCATTGAACACGATGGCGGCCTTGTCCGGCCACGTCCGCGCGGACCGCGCAAGAAACTCTGTCAGATTCAGCGACATATTGTTGACCCTGGGCTGCCGATTGAAATCCCGGACCGCCGAATAAACTGGGGAGAACGGGCGGAACTTCGGAACGTGTCACATCGGCTTAGTAAAAGTTAACCCATCATACCACAAAATATGGCGCCCGTTTCTCAAAATTGCCCTATTAGTACTGCAAAATCGGTCTGAAAAACTACACAGGATCCCTCGGGCCGGCGGGAGCGGCTGAATAGAAACCGATCCGGTTCTGACAAAAATGGCCTGACAAAATAAAAATGGCGGAGACGACGAGACTCGAACTCGCGACCTCCGGCGTGACAGGCCGGCGTTCTAACCGACTGAACTACGTCTCCGCATGACCGCTCAACGCTGTTGAACGGATTTTGATGATATCAAAGAACCGCATCCGCCCTCAACTGGCGCGGACGGAATATTAACGGCCATGGCGTTCCTGGAGGGACTCGAACCCCCAACCCCTTGGTCCGTAGCCAAGTGCTCTATCCAATTGAGCTACAGGAACACCGCGTTAAGGGATTATTATTATACCCCAACCGCGCCGCCGGTTGCAACTGCGCGGCACACCTTTATGACGGGGCCCGGAACCTTGCGTATCCGGGGAAGAACATGGTAGGATATAACCGTTCGGCGGAGAGGTGACCGAGTTGGCCGAAGGTGGCGCCCTGCTAAGGCGTTGTACCCCAAAAGGGTACCGTGGGTTCGAATCCCACCCTCTCCGCCAGTTTTTTGCTGACAGCTGTTTTATCAGAAAAAACGGGGTAGCCAGTATCGCGGAGGCCGGACATATAATAGGTCTCCGTGTCGGACAAGTTGGTGTGCAAGGGCTGGTGGGATTGTTCCCACACACTAAAGGAGATTCAAGATGTCAGCGTTTAAACTGGGCTTCATCGGGGCGGGGTTCATAGCCAAATTCCAGGCTCGGGCCATGCGCCAAATCCGCGGCGTGCAGCTGGCCGGCGTGACCGCTCTCAAGGGCGCGGAAGAACTGGCTGCCTTCGCCAACGCGAACGGGCTTGGACCCTGCAAGGTCTGCGCGTCCGTGGCTGAACTCTGCAAAGAAGTGGACGCGGTGGCCATTTTCGCGCCTAACATGGCGCGTGTCCAGCTGATGCAGGAAATTGTCGCCGCCGTAAAGGATGGCGCTGAACTCAAAGGCATCATCTGCGAAAAACCGCTGGGCCGCACCGTGGCAGAGGCCAACCAGATCGTTGAGCTGGCCAAAGAAGCCGGACTGCCAACCGCCTATTTCGAAAACCAGTGCCACATGAAAGGGATCCGCGCGCAGAAGGAACAGCTGCGCCGGGTAGAAGAAACCATGGGACCGCTGGCGCTCGCCCGGTCGGCGGAAGAACACAGCGGCCCGCACGAGCCGTGGTTCTGGGATCCCACCCGTCAGGGCGGAGGCGTCCTCTCCGACATGGGATGCCATTCTATCGCCTGCGGATGGTACGTCCTGACCCCCTACGGAAAACCCGTGGATTTCCTGGAACCCATCTCGGTGCAGGCTACCACGTCCCTTCTCAAATGGGGGCAGCCCAAATACCGCAAGGAACTTCTGGACCGCACCGGCGTCGACTACAGTAAAACCCCGGCGGAAGACTTCGCCACCGGCATGGTCACTTTCAAAAATCCGGAAACGGGACAACTGGTCCAGGCCCAGTTCACCAATTCCTGGATGTACGACAAACAGGGGCTGCGGCTCTACATGGACGGGCTCGGGCCGGGTTACGCGTTTGAACTGAACAGCCTGCGTTCCCCCTTGGAAATTTTCATCGGCGACCAGGCCGCCGAGGCTGTGCTGGATGCCGAGTCGGCCCTGGAAAAATCCACGGCAAGCCGCGGCCTGCTGGTGGTCGAGCCCAATGAGGCCGACCTCTATGGCTATGTGGACGAGATCGAAGATGCGGTCCGCGCGTTCCAGGAAGGCCGGGACGCGTTCCTGAATTTCGAATACGGCGCGACCATCACCCTGCTTTGCCAGGCCGCTTATATGGCCGCGGAACAGGGGCGCACCATCTACCTGACCGACAAGGCCACGCAGGACTCCCTGAAATCCTACAAGTCCCTGATCGCCCAGGGAAGAGGCGGCGAAATCCTCTTCTGATCCCGCGCGAAACAGGCAAAATTTACATCCCCCGCCAGCTTTGGCGGGGGATGTTTTTTATGTGTCCGGCGGGTGGCCGGAAAGGCTGCTCCGGGAGTTGACGCTACCGGAAAGGGGCTTACCGTACCCCAACCGCGTAAAACGCGATACCTCGCCGGGCATGTAAAAAAAAACCGAGCGCCCGGGACAATCCGAGCGCTCGGAAGAAAATATAACGATAGCTGGCGTCAGATCACCTGTTGCTGGCTGAGGGTTTTTACGCCAATTTCCTCCCATTCATCCCCGCTGTCGCCGGCATCTTTACCTTCATCCGTTTTCGCTTCCGCTGCCGCGGCGGACTCAACGACCAACACGCTGCCTCCCGCCAGTTTCCCGGATACCGTTACTTTACCCTTCAGTTCGCCGGAAAGCAGCGCGGCAGCCGATTTCGTCGGCGCGTAACACAGGATACGTCCCTTCAGCGTTTCGTCCAGGCAGTTTCCGGCGTCATCTTCCGCTTTTTCCACCTTGAGCGCGTAGAGCTTTCCGAAGTTCTCATCGGCCTCGCCCCCGCCGACCGCCTCGAGCAGGGCGACATTTTCGCCGGTAATCCTGACGTTTTTCACGTCGCAGGATGGCGCCTGATCATCCGACGAGGCCCCTGCCATCATTAACGCGACCGCCACAACTGCCAAAGCCGCCGCTGAAATAAGGGAAAAACGATTCACCATGACACTGATGCTCCTTTTACGTTTTATTGGCTGAATGTGTTTATCTGCCCGGCCGCCCGGAAATGGCGGCCTGACTTCCCGTTGCTGTTTAAACGAATCAGGCCACCGGCTCGTTGACCTGCGGCAGGCTGGCCAGTCCCTTCTTAAGGGACTCCTCATCCAGGTCCAGGTCCACCAGGTTCCCCTGCAGGTATGCCGCGTAAGCGGACATGTCAAAGTGGCCGTGCCCGCTCAGGTTGAACAGGATTACCCTGGATTCGTTCGCCTCGCGGCACCGGATCGCCTCTTCCACCGCGGCCCGAACAGCGTGGCTGGATTCCGGCGCCGGGATGATGCCCTCGCACTTGGCGAACAGCAGCGCCGATTCGAAACAGGGATTCTGTGGCAGGGCAAGGGCGTCCAGCTGACCGAGGTGCTTCAGGTGCGCCACCTGCGCGGCCACGCCGTGGTACCGAAGCCCGCCCGCGTGAATGCCGGGCGGCACAAAATTATGGCCCAGCGTGTACTGCTTCATCAGCGGGGTCAGACCGCCCGTATCGCCGAAATCATAGGCGAACGGCCCGCGGGTCAGCGTGGGGCACGCGGCCGGCTCCACCGCGACGCAACGGACCTGGCTTTTGCCTGCCAGGCGGTCCCGCAGGAACGGAAACGCGATACCCGCGAAATTGGAACCGCCGCCGCAGCATCCGAAAACCACGTCGGGGTATTCCCCCACGCTTTCCAGCTGCAGTTTCGCCTCCTCGCCGATAATTGTCTGGTGCAGGCACACGTGGTTCAGCACGCTGCCCAGGCTGTATTTGACCGTCCCGCCGCTGGTGACCGCCACCTCCACGGCTTCGGAAATGGCCATCCCCAGGCTTCCGGTGGTCCCTGGATTTTCCGCCTGCAGTTTCCGGCCTATGGCCGTGGTGTCACTCGGGCTGGGGATCACCTGGGCGCCGTATGTTTCGATCAGAATCTTCCGGTAGGGTTTCTGCTCAAAACTTACCCGCACCATGTACACCACGCATTCCATGTCAAACATGGCGCAGGCGATGGACAGCGCCGTGCCCCACTGTCCCGCGCCGGTTTCCGTGCTGAGCCGACGCACGCCCTCTTTCATGTTGTAGTAGGCCTGCGCGATGGACGTATTGATCTTATGGCTGCCCGACGGGGAAACGCTCTCGTTTTTGTAGTAGATCCGCGCGGGGGTCTGCAGCGCTTCTTCGAGCCGCCATGCCCGGCGCAGCGGCGTGGGCCGGTACAGCAGGTATTTGTCCATGATTTCCCCGGGAATCGAAATGAACCGCTCCGTGCTCATCTCCTGCTGAATGAGCCCCATGGGAAATATCGGGGCCAGATCTTCAGGCGCCACCGGTTTGTGGGTTGCCGGATGCAATACCGGCGCCATGGGTTCAGGCATATCGGCGTTGATGTTGTACCAGGCGTCCGGAAGGCGCTTCGCGTCAAGGGAAATCGTATATTCGCGCATGGGAGTTTCCTTATGCCGGCGTGTGCCGCGCCGGGGGATGAACAAGACCACGGAAATTGTAATAAATTGGAAACGCTGCCACAAAACTGGAACAGACCCCGGTGTGGGCTACCGGATCACGGCTACCCAGTTGCCCGCGTCCGGACACCGCAGGGTCACCGGTCCGCCGGCGGAACCCAACGGTTCCGGAGCGCGCGCGTCTCCGGTTTCCGCGTTAATCCACTGGATGGAAACCCCTCGTTTCAGCCCAAGATCCGAGAGGTCCACGGTCACCTCCGGCTGGGGCTGCTGCCGGGGAATAAACACCACCGCGCCTTCGCCGGGCGCCGCCCCCATCCAGGCATTCCCCTGTTCCGGAGGCAGCAGACGCTCCGCGCGCGGCTTCAATTTCCAGAAGGGAATCCGGGATTCCACCGCCCGCGCCGACCGCAGGGATGCCACGGCCAAACCATTCAGGCCCAGCCCTGAATCCGGCCGGTGGAACCGCGCGCTCGCGCAGCCCGCCAGCAGGATCCGCCAAAACCGTTCCACAGCGTCCTGGGTGGTGTCCCCAAACCGGTTCCCGTCCGCCCCGTATATCTTGGTGTTGTTGATGGGGCGCGGATGCCCCTGCAGATATTCCCGGACCTTAAGCAGGCGTTCCCAGTGGGCCCAGCCCTTCACGTGGTTGTTCTGGGATACGTCCACAAAACCGTACAGCTCGGGGTGATCGTAGGTTCGCCGGTGCACCGCCGCGGTAATGTCCCATTCATCCCACATCTCGGTAATGTAAACGGTTTTGCCCCGGCTGCGGGCCTGCTCCTGAATGAATTCCGCCCAGTAGCGCGCCCATTCTTCCGCGCCGCTGGTTTCATTGTCGATGCAGTACAGCACGTGGCCGTAACGCAGGGCCGATTCCAGCATCCTGCGCGCGAAGGCCTGCTGATATTTCAACACGGTCTGGTTGTTCTGCAGCGCGGGCACCGTGTAGAAGAAAGGCTGCCGGTTGGCTCCCGGGTGGTCGGGGTACCGCTCCGCGAACCCGGATTCCTCATAGGTATAGTTGACATTGTTCCTCGGGTTGTAAGGATGGTTCCACCACCGGTCCGATCCGCCTGAATCGGTGTAGTCAAACCGGTCCCAGACCTCGATCTGCACGAATATGCCGCGCTTCGCGGTCTCCCGCAGCATACGGTCAAACCGCTCCCAGTACTCGGGATTCCACTGGTCCAGGTCATATTTCCCGTTCTGCAGCTGCAGAAAGGGATACACTTCAAAACCCTTATCCTTCCGGTCGCTCATGGTGTTCCGGATCACGTTGCCGCCCGCCTCGGCCAGTTTATCCAGATGCGCCTTGAGCTCCGCCTCCGGCCACTGGAACAGGTTGTCGTCATCGCTGCCCCCGATCAGCAGGACCGGTTTCCCCTGGTAACTCCAGTACCAGCCGTTCTCCGACCACGGCTCAATCCCGCTCCGCGCGAAAGACTCCGGAATCGCGGCCAGCAGCGCCACCGCCAGCAGCAACAGCAGCGCAATGGCCAGGTTCAGCGGCGACGTCCCCCGCGTCCGCGGTCCGAAACTGTGCGGCAGCATTTCCATAACACTCCGGACCAGCGACCTGAATTGCATTGATCCATCCTCGGGTTCTGTTGTAATCTCAACCTGATACCGTAAAAACAATTTTCCTGCGAAAAATAATAAAGGATTCCCTCCATGATCCGACAATTGGTTCTGGTAGCGGTTGGGCTGATGCTGTGCGGAAGCGGATGGGCCAGGGAGTGGCATGTTTCCCCTTCGGGCGATGATAACAATCCCGGCGATGCCGCCGCCCCGCTGAAAACTATCCAGGCGGCCGCCAACCGCGCCATGCCGGGGGATACGGTACTCATCCATGAAGGGCTGTACCGTGAACGGGTCGACCCGCCCCGGGGAGGCGCCAGCGACGCGGAACGGATCACCTACCAGGCCGCTCCGGGCGCGCGCCCGGAAATCCGCGGTTCCGAAGTGGTCAAGGGATGGGAAAAGGTCTCGGGCGACGTCTGGAAACTAACCCTCCCCGCGTCGTTCTTCGGCGATTTCAACCCCTTCGCCGACGAAATCCGGGGAGACTGGTTTGACGGACGGGGACGGAAACACCACACCGGCGCGGTATACCTGAACGGAAACTGGCTCATTGAGGCCGCGGCAAAAGAGGACCTCTTCCTGCCCGCCGGTCAAAAACCTGGCTGGCTGGCATACCCAGACGTATACCTGCTCAACGTGGCATGGTGGAGCCCCGGACCTTCGGCCAGTAAAGAAAACAGGGTAACAACGGATCGGATCGTTAACCGCAGCGGCACCCGAAACGCGCCCTGCGACGAAGGCGGAGAATGCGTCGGATATATTAAGGCCGGCAACTGGCTGCTGTACGACGAGACCGATTTCGGCCCATCCTGCGACACCCTGACCCTCCGCGTGGCATCCGCCACCCAGGGCGGCATCGTGGAAATCCGCCTGGACGGGCCGGACGGAAAAAAACTGGGCGAATGCCGGGTGCCCCATACGGGCGACTGGCAGCGCTGGCGCAACCGGAAAGCCCAAATCTCCCCCATCTCCGGCAGACAGCGCCTGTGCTTCGTGTTTCGTCCGGGTGCGGAAGACACCCGGGAACTGGACGCTCCCCTGTGGTACGCCGAGGTCGCGCCTGAGGCCACCACGCTGTGGGCGCAGTTTCCCGGCGCGGACCCCAACACTGAAACCGTTGAAATCAATGTCCGCCGCGCCGTGTTCTACCCTTCCCGCACCGGCATAAACTACCTGACCGTGCGCGGGCTGGCCATGCGCCACGCCGCCACCAACTGGGCGCCGCCTACCGCGGAACAGGTGGGACTGATCGGCACCAACTGGAGCAAAGGCTGGATTATCGAGGATAACGAGATCAGCCACTCCGTTTGTTCGGGCATCGCTCTGGGCAAGCATGGCGACGAGTTTGACAACACCTCCGCGAATACGGCCGAAGGATACGTCGAGACGATCCACCGCGCCATCGCCCGGGGTTGGAGCAAAGAGAATATCGGCAGCCATACGGTCCGGCGGAACCACATCTCCCATTGCGAACAAACCGGCATCGTCGGCAGCATGGGCGCCGTGTTCAGCGTGATTGAACAGAATCATATCCATCATATACATGTAAGGGAACTCTTCACCGGAGCGGAAATGGCCGGCATCAAACTCCATGGCGCTATCGACGTCATCCTGCGGAACAACCACATCCACGACACCTGCCGGGGGCTCTGGCTGGACTGGATGGCCCAGGGCGCGCGGGTCTCCGGAAACGTCTTCCACCGCAACCGCTACGAAGACCTGTTCCTGGAAGTCAACCACGGCCCGGCGCTGGTGGACCACAACCTGTTCCTGTCCCCGGTCAACCTGCTCACCGTTTCCCGTGGCATTGCCTACGCCCACAACCTGTTTGCCGGGCGGACAAACATTGCCCGGTACGACGCGCGCCTGACCCCCTACCACAAAGCCCACTCCACAGAACTCGCTGGCATGCACGACAACATCTGCGGCGATGACCGGTACTATAATAATCTGTTCATCGGCCCGTCAGACCTGACCCTCTATGACCATGAATCCTGCCTGCCGGTCTATATGGGAGGCAACGCGTATCTGAACGGCGCCGTGCCCGCCAAAAAAGAAACGGATCCGCTGGTCCTATCCGAAGAAGTCCCCGTGCCCGCGGTCGATGTTCAGCCCGACGGCACGGCTACCCTGAGGCTGGTGCTGCCGGAAGCGTGCCTCGCCCCGGCGGGACGCGCCCTGGTAACCACGGACCTGCTGGGAAACGCCTCCGTACCCGGACTGCCCTACGAACAGCCGGACGGATCTCCCTATCGTCTCGACCGCGACCTGCTCGGCACAGCCCGCCCCCCGGAAAACCCGACGCCCGGCCCCTTCCAGCTGACCGCGCCGAAAACTGTAACGCTCACCGTATGGCGCCCGACCAGACAATAGACGCAAATTAGTGTTCACAGTCTAAACGATCTGTTTCCCTCTGTTCAGGCAGGATCTGTCCTTTGTCCGGCAAGGGTATGGCGGAGGTTTGACAGGTTCCGGCAGAAAATGTTACACTTCCTCAGCTGCAGTGTGTGCGGTGTTTTTTTTCGCGGAACCATTTTGGAGCAGGTAAACCATGAAACCAACGTACAAACCGGACGTCGTGAACGTCCATGACAGCGCCCTGCTGGAGGAGCTCGAGCAGCAATTGCGGGAAAGTTCCATGGACAGCCTCATGAACAATGAGGCGGAAGACTTCAAAGAAGGTGAAGTGGTGCGCGGGCGCATTGTCGAAATCGGAAGCGACCGGGTGCTGGTCGACATCGGGTACAAGAGCGAGGGGGTGGTACCCCGGTCGGAATTCACCGACCAGGAAGCCCTGGAAGTCGGCGCTGAATTCGATTTCTGCATTGAGAACCCCGAAGATGAAAACGGAATGCCGGTGCTCTCGAAGATCAAGGCCGACCGCATCCGGAACTGGGAACACGTGCAGAAGGTGTATGACGAAGACGGCGTGATTGAGGGCGTCATTACCCGCCGGGTTAAAGGCGGCCTGAAAGTGGACATCGGCATTGACGCCTTCATGCCGGCGAGCCAACTGTCCTTCCGTCCGGTGGGAGACCTGGAACGGTTCATCGGACAAAAGCTGGAATTCAAGATTATCAAATTGACCCGCCGCCGCCGGAACGTGGTGGTCAGCCACCGGAAACTGATCGAAGAGCGGCGCATGGAAGAGAAGCGCCGCCTGATGGAGACGATTAAGGAAGGCGCGATCATTAAAGGCGAAGTGAAAAACATCACCGAATTCGGTGCGTTCGTGGACGTGGGCGGCATTGACGGACTGCTCCACGTTACCGACATGAGCTGGGGCCGGGTGAAACACCCCGCGCAAATGCTGAAGGTCGGGGACGAAATCGAAGTGAAAGTGCTCAGCTTCGATCCCGCCACTGAACGGATCAGCCTGGGGCTCAAACAGAAAACCGAGAATCCCTGGCTTACGGCGGAAGAGCGTTATCCGGTGGGCTCCATCCACCGGGGCAAGGTGGTCAGCCTCACGGAGTACGGCGCGTTCGTGCAGTTTGAGGACGGGCTGGAGGGCATGGTCCACGTGTCAGAGATGAGCTGGACACGCCGGGTCCGCCATCCCCAGGAAGTGCTGTCCATGGACCAGGAAGTGGACGTCATGGTCCTGAGCGTGGACGCCGCGGAACAGAAAATGGCGCTGGGCATCAAGCAGACCCAGCCGAATCCGTGGAAAATCATGCACGAGCTGCACCCGGTCGGGTCGGTGGTTAAAGGCGTGGTCCGCAACCTGACCGAGTACGGCGCGTTCATCGAGCTGGATGACGGCATTGACGCCCTCCTGCACGTGAATGACCTGTCCTGGACGAAGAAAATCACGAACCCGGCGGAAGTACTCTCCAAAGGCCAGGAGGTGGAAGTGCAGGTACTCAGCATTGACGCCGAAAACGAAAAAATCAGCGTCGGCCTCAAACAGCTGCAAATAGATCCGTGGATCGAGGTGATCAAGGATATTCCCGTGGGCAGCCACGTTGAGGTGACGATCACGAAACTGGTGAGCTTTGGCGCCTTCGCGGACCTGGGCAAGGGCGTCGAGGGCCTGATCCACGTCAGCGAAATGTCCAGCGACCGGGTGCAGAAGCCCGAAGACGTCCTGAAGATCGGCGACAAGGTCATGGCGAAGGTGATTAACATCAACCACGTCGACCGGAAAATCGGCCTGAGCATCCGCGAATACGAACGGGACCTGGAGCGGCAGAATGTCGAGGATTACCAGGGCAGCTCCGTGGATGTCTCTGAATCGCTGCGGGGCGCCGTTCCGAGCAGCATGATACAGGCCGGCCGCAGCCTGGAAGACGTCGCGCACGAGCTTATGATGGCGGTCAGCCGGGTTGAAGCGGCCAAGGCCGCGGCAAAATCCGAAACGGGTGAAACCCGTCCAACCGAGGAGGGCGCGGCGGCGCCGGAGTCTCCGGCGCCCGAATCGGTACGTCCGTCGGAAGAGGCGTCCGACGGATCCGTTTCCGGCTGACAACCGGTTATTCCTGTACAATCCGGCGCGGGCGTCTCTCGAGGATGAAGAGGCGCGCGCGCTTTGTTTTTTAACTTAAGTCTGGAACATGAATTCCCTCGCGGGAACAGGAGATTTTCCATGACACCATCGAAAAAAGCGCATAAGCTGGCCGGCACCGTGATGGCCGGCGCGGACATGGTGATGCAGGTGCTGGCGGATGAAGGCGTGGATACCATTTTCGGATACAGCGGCGGCGCGATTCTGCCCACCTACGACGCGGTCTTCCGGTGGAACCGGAACCATCCCGACCAGGAGATCCGCCTGATCGTGCCCGCCAACGAACAGGGCGCGGGGTTCATGGCGGCCGGTTATTCCCGGGCCAGCGGCAAAGTGGGGGTCTCCCTCGTGACCTCCGGCCCTGCCGCCACCAACAGTGTCACGCCGATCCGGGATTGCATGGCGGACTCGATTCCCATGATCCTGATCTGCGGCCAGGTGGCCCGGGCGGCCATCGGCACCGACGCGTTTCAGGAAGCGCCGGTCTACAACATCATGAGCGCCTGCGCCAAACATGTGTTCCTGGTTAAAAATGAACAGGAGCTCGAAGCCACGGTGCGCACCGCCTTTTATATCGCCCGCAGCGGACGGCCCGGGCCGGTCGTGATCGACCTGCCCAAAGATGTCCAGAACTGGCAGGGCGCCTTCCGGGGCGAAGGCATGCTGCCGCTGACCGGCTACTCGTCGCGGATCCAGGCGCTCGAAACCTGGCAGCTGCCGCCGGACGAGGCGAAGGCCTTCTTCAGCCTGCTGAAAAAATCCAAACGCCCCCTTATCTACGCGGGCGGCGGCGTGATCAATTCCGGCGCCGCGCCTGCCCTGCGCCGTTTCGCCAAACATTTCGGCATCCCCGTGGTGACGACCCTGATGGGCATCGGCGCGATGGACACGGCGGACCCGCTCTGCCTCCACATGCTGGGCATGCATGGCACGGCCTACGCGAACTACGCGGTGGAAGACTGCGACCTGCTGCTGTCCGTAGGCGCCCGGTTTGACGACCGCGTCGCGGGAGTTCCCCGGGAATTCGCCAAAAACGCGGTTATCTGCCATATCGATATCGACCCGGCCGAAATCGGCAAGGTGAAACCGGTGAACTGGCATGTGGTGGGCGACGCACGGAAAGTGCTGGAAGCGCTGACAGAATATGGAAAAGGGCAGAAATTCGACTTTTCCGCCTGGCAGAAACACGTGGCCAACCTGAAAAAGCGCTACCCGATGAATTACAACCGGGAAAGCGCCGTCATTCAGCCCCAGGCCGTCATGGAAATGCTCAATGAATTTACCCGGGGCGAAGCCATCGTGACCACCGGCGTGGGCCAGCACCAGATGTTTGCCGCCCAGTTCCTGCATTTTAAAGAACCCCGGCTGTGGCTGACTTCCGGAAGCATGGGCACCATGGGCTTCGGGCTCCCCGCCGCCATCGGCGCACAGTGTGCCCATCCGGACAAGCTGGTCATTGACGTGGACGGAGACGGCAGCCTGCGGATGAACATCGGCGAGATGGAAACCTGCACCACCTATAACCTGCCCGTGAAAATCCTGCTGCTGAACAACTACGGCGACGGCATGGTGGTCCAGTGGCAGACGCTGTATTTCGAAGGGCGGTTTTCGGGCACGGACAAATCGCTGCACCGCAAGGATTTCGTGCGCGCCGCCGAAGCGGACGGCTTTGAGTTCGCCCGCCGGGTGGAACGGTACGAGGACCTGCGCGGCGCCATGGAGGCCTTCATTAACTACGCCGGTCCGGCTTTCCTCGAGGTGGTGGTGGATAAGAACGCTTTTGTCTTCCCGATGGTGGGACCCGGCATGCCCTACAAAGAAATGCTGACCGGCCCCTATATTCCGTCCCGGGACGCGGACGCTCCCGCGGAAGCAACGCTGGAAACTTCCGACGCCTTCTGATGAAATCGGGTTCCGCGCTCCGCCTCCCCAATCGGGCGGGGCGCGGAACCTGCGATCCGGTTAACAGACTGTTCGTGATATGATTACACAGCAAACGCATCTCCGGAGGGTACCGAAATGCTGAAAGACCGAATGGTACGTGTAAAACTGATCCGCCGCTTCAAAGAACAGCGGCCTCAGTCCTATGTGGGCAAAGTGACCGGTTTCAGTGAAGGATGGGTTATCCTGGAAGGCAAGCTGGTCCTGGTCAGCCGGAATATCCCCGGCGGAGCCCAGATAGACGCCCAGAAAACGGTAGTGCTGATCCCTCGGGACAACATAGAATCCATACAGCTGCTGCCGGATTCGTTCAACATCGACGGCATGACCATCAGCACGGAAGGGCAGCAGCTCCGGATCAACGTGGAAGGCGGGGCGCCCTCTTACATCGGAGAAATGGGCGAAGGATAAATTTCTTTAATTTTTGCTTCAAATAAACCGCATCAGGTTTGGCGAGAGAACGCGCAACCATGAGAAACGTCAGTAACGTACACGTCATTTCGATCACACCGTTATGTCCTCCGGAAGAGCTGGTCCGGGAACTGCCGCTGACCAGCGAGATTTCTGAATCCGTGTCCTCAGCCCGCGAGACGGTAGCGGCCATCCTGGAAAAACGGGACCCCCGGCTTCTGGCGGTAGTGGGACCCTGTTCCATTCATGATCCCGCGGCGGCGCTGGAATATGCCCGGCGGCTGGCTGAACTGCGGCGGGAGCTGGAAGACCGCCTGTTCATCGTCATGCGGGTTTACTTTGAAAAACCCCGGACAACCATCGGCTGGAAAGGGTTGATCAACGATCCGGACCTCGACGGCAGTTACAACGTGGAAAAAGGGCTGCGCAAAGCCCGGAAAATCCTGCTGGACATCAATGAACTCGGCGTGCCCGCCGGAAGCGAGGTGCTGGACCCGATTATTCCCCAGTATATCGCCGACCTGCTGTCGTGGGTTTCAATCGGGGCGCGGACCAGCGAATCCCAGACCCATCGCGAACTGGCCAGCGGCCTGTCCATGCCGGTTGGCTTCAAAAATTCCACGGACGGCAATGTGCAGATCGCGGTGGACGCCATCCTGGCAGCCCGCTGGCCCCATCATTTCCTGGGCATCGACCTGCAGGGGCGGACCTGCGTGGTGGCTACCCGGGGCAACCCGCACTGCCACGTCATCCTGCGGGGAGGCTACAATGGCCCCAACTATGACCCGGTCAGCGTGATTAATACCGAAGAAGCCATGCGCCGGGAAAGCCTCGATCCGCGCATCATGATCGACTGCAGCCACGCGAACAGCGGCAAAAAGCCCCATCTCCAGGCGCACGTGCTGCGGGACGTGGTCCAGCAGAAAATCGAAGGCAGCGACTCCATTATCGGGTTCATGCTGGAAAGCAACCTCAAAGAGGGAAACCAGAAGCTGACCAGCCGACCGGAAAACCTGGAGTACGGGCTGAGCATTACCGATCCCTGCATCAGCTGGGAAACCACCGAGCGCCTGCTGCGGGAAACCCACGACAAACTGGCAGCCTGCGGCGGGTGCGCGACCCGGCATCGCTCCTGAAGGGAACATCTCCTCTCCCACACGTGGCGGTGAATCCTCCGCGCGTGTTCCAGGAAACCTCCCGGATTGGTTTGGGGTCATACTTTTCTGTACGCTTAGGGTAAACCCCAACCGGGAGGATTGTCTATGACGCGTTTACGTGTAATGGCGGCCTGGGTCGGCGTGTGGCTGAGCCTGGGCGTTTGCTTCGCGTGGTCTGATGCGCCGACCATTCCGGCGCGGGTGGGACAGTTTCCCCAGGAAATCGCCGAGCGATGGACACCGGCAGAGGGACTGCCCGCCAAACGGATCGATGACGTGCGCGTGGTGGACGGCCGCGTAAAAATCCGCGCCGGTGACGCCTGGTATGCCCGCGAGGGAGACGGATGGCAGGCGGCCGATCCGGAACCCCAGTGGTGCCTGGTTCCGGAAGACCAGGGTTACGCCTCGCTACGTCAGGAAAAAGCGCCAAACGGCATATCGGTCCGTGACGTGGCGCCGGAATCCGGAGAGCCCCGGGCGGTCGCCACGGACAAAGGGTTGTTCCTGCGCCAGGATGACGGGCGCTACCGCCGGACCGTGGTCAAAGACGGGCTGGGCAGGCACTGGGCTGTCCGTGACGTCCGCGGCGTGGCCATTGCCTCGGACGGTTCCCTCTGGGTGGCCACGCCCGCCGGGATATGCGTTGAACGGGACGGCGCGTGGCAGTTTTTCACCGGCCGGGAAGGCGTGCCTTACGACGATTTCACCTGCGCCGTGGCCGCTTCGGACGGATCGGTGTGGTTTGGCACCACCCTCGGCGCCGTCTGCTGGAAACAGGGCCAGTGGCGCTACCGCCAGGGCAAACGGTGGATTCCCGGCGATCATGTGCTGGCCATGGCGCCCGGACCCGACGGCGAAGTCTGGTTCGCTACCGACGGAGGGCTGGGGCGAATCGGATGGAAGATGATGACCCTGGCCGAAAAGGCGGCGTTTTACGAAAAAGAAATGGACCTGATCCGCCGGACGGAATACGGATACGTGGCACTGGCCAGGCTGGAACGTCCCGGCGATAAAACCTCGGTACAGCTGTCTGACGACGACAACGACGGCCTGTGGACGTCCATGTATGGAGCCGGGGAGTGCTTCGCCTATGGCGCAACCCGAGATCCCGCCGCGCGGGAACGGGCCCGGGCGGCATTCCGCGCGCTGAAGTTCCTCCAGGAAGTCCCGCAACTCGGCGCGATCCGTCCGCCCGAGGGCTACGTGGCCCGCACCATCCTGCCCGGGGACGGCCCGGATCCGAACGAAGGCCGGCTGGAACAGGACCGGAAACGCCGGGAACAGGAAGACGGCCTGTGGAAGGTCTATGAACCGCGCTGGCCGAAAACGGAAGACGGCAAATGGTACTGGAAAAGCGACACCAGCAGCGATGAACTGGATGGGCACTACTTCTTCTATCCCGCATATTATGACTATGTATGTGAAACAGAAGATGAAAAGGCTGAAGTCCGCGAGGTGGTGCGCAAACTCACGGACCACCTCATCGCGCACGACTTCCTGCTGGTAGACCACGACGGAAGCCATACCCGATGGGGCATTTACAACCCGCAGATGCTCAACCACAGCCCGGACTGGTGGCAGGAACGGGGACTCAAATCCCTGAGCATGCTGTCGTATCTCGCCGTAACGGCCCACGTCACCGGGGACGCCAAATACGAGCAGCTGATGCGGGACCTCATGGACCGATTCGGCTACCATAACAACGCCATGTTTTACAAGGTCCATCTCGGGCCGGGTTCGGGCAACCAGTCCGACGATGAAATGGCCTTCATGTGCTTCTACAACCTGATGAAATACGCGCGGGATGAAGCCCTCAAAAACCAGATCCGCTGTTCCTTTTTCTACGCGTGGGTAAATGAGGCCGCGGAGATGAACCCTTTCTTTAACTTCGCCTACGCGGCTTTCGGACTCAATGCCGAATACAAAACCGGCTTCGGCGCTTTTTCGGTCAGCCCCATGGAGTTCTGGCTGGAAGACGCCATCGAAACCCTCATGGATTTCCCCCTGGACCGCGTGGACTGGGGACACAAAAACAGCCACCGGAAAGACCTCATCCTGCTGCCGCCCTGGATATCCACGGAGCCCTTTGATCCCCATGACGGGAAGCGGGGATACCGGGTGAATGGTAAAGTGCTGCCCGTATCCGAGCGGTACTTCAGCCACTGGAACCATGACCCGTGGCGGCTGGATTACGGCGGAAGAGGATCAGTACTCGGCAGCGGAACCGTGTACCTGCTGCCCTATTACATGGGGCTGCTGCACGGCTTCATCGCGGCGGACTGATTGGGGCGGGAATTTTACCTCCCTGCCCTGAAAAAGTGAAGCCGTCCAAAGTGGCGTTTGACCGGCCGAAATAAAACCGGTCATATTTCTTACCGGTTTTATGGTAAACTGGTAAAAAAAATTACCGGTTGCTTATGCTGGAACTCATAAAATCCATCATTCTCGATTACCAGGAAACTGCGTTGGCCACGGGAATTCCCCGTCGGTTGCGCGTGGAAACGGTTCCCGGAAAAGCCACGGTCTGTATCGGGGTGCGACGTTGTGGCAAGTCTACATTTCTTTTTCAAGAGATAAAGCGCCTTCGGGAAAAGGGGGTCTCTCCACAGAATATTCTCTATTTGAACCTTTTTGATGACCGGTTGTATCCGCTGCAGCAACTGGGACCGGCGCTTATTACCGAGGCTTATTATTCCATTTATCCGGAAAAAAAGAATATGGAGATGGTTTATTGTTTCTTTGACGAAATTCAGGTTATTCCCAACTGGGAGTCGTTTGTGAATCGCGTCATGAGCATGGAACAGTGTCAGGTATACCTTACCGGTTCCTCTGCGCGCATGCTTTCCCGTGAAATTGCCACACAAATGCGGGGGCGCGCGCTCTCATGGGAAATATTTCCCTTTTCTTTCCGTGAATTCCTTGACTGGAAAGGAATTGACAGTACTCCCCCGTTCTCCACACGAAAAACCTTGCTTATCCGGCAGGCTTTTGAACAATATCGGGAAATGGGCGGTTTTCCGGAGGTTTTGGGTATATCGGCTCCCTTGCGCACCCGGATTCATCAGGAGTACTTTCACACGATCCTGTTTCGGGATCTGGTAGACCGTTACGACGTGTCTCATCCGCGGGCGGTCGTGGATCTGGCTCGGAAACTTATAGACAATATCTCCTCCATGTATTCTGTCAATCGACTGACGGAATATTTGAAAACGCTGGGGCACAAAGTTCCCAAAACATCCGTTTCGAATTATTTGGCCTGGCTTGAAGACGCTTACTTTTTTTTCAGTGTGTGTGTGTTTGATCCATCGGCCACACGTCGGAATACAAATCCAAAAAAAATTTACTGCGTGGATCACGCCCTGGTAGCTTCGGTGGCATCCGGCATGTTCATGAATGCGGGACACCTGCTGGAAAATATAATATTTATGGCTCTGCGCCGTTGTTGGCCGGAAATATATTATTATCGAACCCGCAGCGGAAAAGAAGTCGATTTTATCGTGCCGGAGCGGGGGCATGTCCGCGTTTTGGTGCAGGTCTGCGAATCACTGAGGAACCCTCAGACACGCGAGAGAGAAATCTCCGCTCTGACCGAGGCCATGAGAGAGCTCGAATGCCAAAACGGAATTATCGTTACCGCAGAGGAGGAAGAACGCTTAGACTCGGTAGGAGGAACCATTCGGATAATTCCAGCCTGGCGGTTTCTCCTGGAACTGCCAGATTCCAACACTACCCACTGATCCTGTGTAATTCGATCGATCCCGCGGAAATACGCCTTCTTATAATTCCGGCGACGGATCATTCCCCATAAACAGGCAGGTCCGGTAACGGTCCTGTTTGCGGTTGTTGACGTGGAAGGGTTTGGGTATCTCCCGCAGCACGTTGTCCACGACCTCAATACAGGCGCTGCCTTCGTCGAGATAAATCCCCCCGGGCCAGCCGGGACCGGTGGCCTCGATTCGGTTGCGCTGAATAACGGTTCCGGGCATGCTACCCAGGGTATAGATGGCTCCGCCGTCATTCAGCCGGGTCATCACGCGGCTGATCCGGTTGCCTTCGATCCGGTTGGCCCCGGCCGGAGTGGGGGCGGCATATAGATAGGGGGTCAGGTAGCTGCCGCCGCCGGCATCCTCTTCCCCCCATCCCCACCCCATGGAAATGGCGCTGTACGGCAGATCCGTAATGGTACAGTCCGCAATGGTCACGCGGTCCACGTATCCGGCAAATATGCCCACGCTGCCCAGGTAGAACTGCCCGCAGTTCCGGATGTCCGACCGGACCACCGCCACCTCGCCGGTGTTTCCGCCGGGCGCGGCAGGATGGTGGTCCGCCTCAGACACGCCGCCGATCTGGATGCCGGTTCCGCCGATCTTTTCGAACAGGCACGAATCGACAACAACCCGCCGGCTGCCCCCGGTGATGTCCAGCGCGGTGCCGTCAAAATTCCGGAAAACGCACCGGTAAAAGGACACGTCGCGGCATCCGTCCAGCACGAAACCGCCGTCCAGCCGTTCATACTCATTGTGCAGCGAAGTCAGCGTGCCGTCCCGCTCAAACAGGTTGTCCCGCCTGGCCCTGAAATTGGCCTGCACGTCGATGTGGGCGTCATGGAGGGACCGGTCAGAGCGGATGTGCTCAAAAACCAGCCCTTCAAAACGCAGCCGGCTGACGCCCTGGAGACGCAATCCCGGACCGGACACGCGGATGTCCGTACCCGGATCCGCAGGGCGGACGCCCGCCGGGGACATCAGCAGGTACACGCCGCGGTCCGCGTCATAACAGAACTCTCCGGGTTCGTCCACCAGCTCCGGCGCGTTCAGCAGTCGCCACGGCTTTTCCAGCTGTACGCCTTCCTTTCGGCGCGCCAGAAAGAACCAGGGCTGCCGCATTTCGATCAGCCAGTTGCCCCGGCCGTCCGCGTGCAGCGCTAGCACCGGACATACCATGTGCGCCCATTCCTTCGTGCCGTCCACCAGCAGGCGGTCAGGCCGGGCAATTGGGGGCAGTTGCGGCCCGGAGATCCGATACCCGCAGCGCCCGTCTATGTGTTCCAGGTCTCCCCAAAGCGACCATGACTCGGGGAAAGGCATCCCGGCCAGGCGCATCGGTTCGCCGTTCACGTACAGGACTTCATCGCCGCGGAGTCCGGCCACCGGGCCGCTCTCCCAGAGGCCGTTCTCCCGCTCATTCCATGTGATCAGGGGCACGCCCCCGTCAAGGATCGTGGCGCCCGGCTCCGCGGCCCGAAACGTACAGCCGCCGTGCGGAAGTCCAGCCAGCTCCGCGAGCACAGATGGATTCAGGGCATACCGGCCCGGTGGAAACGCCAGGCACACCGGCCGCCCGGGGAACTGCCCGAGCCGGGATTTCAACTGGTTGCAGGCTTGTTGCATGGCGCTGTGTCCGAGGTCGGGTCCGGGCGGATCCACGGCAACAGTCAGCGCGTTTTCCTGGTCCGCCTCCGGGGCGTACTTAGGCCAGCGCGGGAAGTGGAAGGTCAGCTCGGCAAGGGTAATTTCAACGGATGCCGCGCCGCGGTTGCGCAGAACCAGTTCGTTCTCCCCGGGACGGAGCGCGTTTTCCGGCAGGGCGCCGTCCGGAGCGCACGGCTGGCCGTTCCAGAGGATTTCCACATTCTCCGATGGCGGGGTCAGCATCAGCAGGGGCGCGGACTCCCACCCGCCGGATGCCAGAGACGCCGGCACGTTCCACTTGAGCGTGGCCGCGGCGCCCGGATCAATCCGACAGGGCAGCTGGACCGGCAGATCCACCGGAACCCGATGGGTGCCATTAACCAGCGCCAGGATGACCTCCCCGCGGACCAGTCCGTCGGGACGTTCCAGCATGGCCACCCGGGACCAGGGAGGCGACGGAACCTGCTCCCGCCAGCACGGGAAGTTGAACAGGTACAGGCCGTCCGCCCCGCTCTCCAGTATGCCTATGGCCGCGCCCCGCAGGGATGCCTCCGTGTGGTCTTTCCCGGCATATCCGAACTCAATGCCGCCATACAGGGGCACGGGGCGGTCTCCCATAAGCTCCCTGAGTTCCCGCAGGGGCATGCCGAAGTCTGAGGCCAGGAATGGAGACGCTGTGACAAAATCCACCAAATCGCGCCGGGTCCAGTCAGCCAGGTCAACGCCCAGTTTTCGGCAGCCTTCCGCTGACGTGGGCACCCGGACCGCCACCCGGACAGGGCGCCCCCAGGCGGACTCCAGCTCGCGGGTTCGCAGGCGGACCGCCGCCACGACATCGGAGAGCATGCCCTTGTTGCGCCAGACCTGTTTTTCATCGCCCGGCAGATGCCTCGGGAAACGCATCCAGTCCAGCTCGATGCCGTCAGGCTGGTAGCGGTCCAGCAGCTCGAAAATGAGCTTCAGCGCGCGTTCCTGCACCTCGGTCCGCGAGTAATCCAGGCAGTGGGCCATCCAGTCGGTCAGCGGCGCGTCCGGTTGCACCCGCCATTCCGGATGGTTGCGCCACAGGTCGCACAGATCCGGCTCATTGGGGTCGTTCACGTTGTGGACTTCGTTCATCCGGAACGTGATGAACACTTCAAAGCCGCGGCGGCGCAGCGCCTCGATGTATTCGCCGAACAGGTCCCGGCCTTCGGCGATATAACGGCCCAACTTGCCCCGTTCCGACACGGCTTCCGCCTGGCTGGGATACAGCATTTTCTGGATGCCGTTAGGGCAGACCATAACGGTGGTAACGCCGTGCGGAATGGACTGGGCCTGCCAGAACACGGCTTCCGGCGTCAGGTCCTCGCGCCAGAACAGGTTGGTGCCGTCGTCATTGACGACCAGCCGCCAGGCATCGGGAGATGCGATCGGGGCGGCGCCGGAAGGCTGCCCGGCCATCCACATGCCTGCCAGCATCAGCAGGCCGGACAGACGGAAGAATCGGAACAGCGCATATCGGGACATGGCATAGTCTCCCTTCCACAGGTTCCCGAAACGGGATTATATCAGGAAAGCCTGCCCTTCAAAATCGGCAGGGACATCCCGGTCGAAATGCCGCAGAATGGCCGGACCGTAGTCCTGAATATGGGGAGCGTTCTGGTCAAGCTTTCGGCTGCAGAAGAAAATGCCCGGCAGGTCGGCCGCGGCAGAAGCGGCATGTTCTCCGCTCCATTTGTCCTGGTTGGGTTCGAACAGGGCATTGCCCACCGCGCCGCGCGCGCAGTTTTTGCTGTTCTGGAAACCTTCGGCATAGCCCAGCACGAGATCCGGGGCCGCGTTCATGGCCTCGCCCTGATAGGATTCCCGGGTGGTGATTTCCCGGAACAGCGGAGCGCCATCGGGCGCGCGGAGGCCCATCAGTTTTTCCCGGAGTTCCGCGCGCAGGCGGCCCGCGTCCGCTTCGCTCACGGTTCCCGAACGTTCCCGCCCGGCCAGATTGAGGTAAACCGAGCTCAGCCCAAGCGCGTAGGCCCGGGTTCGGCTCCAGTCGATGCCCTGCAGGAAACCCTCCGCGGCCCGGGCCGGATCCGATACTGCCAGCCAGCCTTCATCCCGCAGCCAGGCGTTCACGTCGAAAGCGGTCCGCCAGGAACCGAAGCCGTGGTCCGACATTACGATAAGGGTATCATCGGGGCGCAACCGCTCCATGACCCGCCCGATGATCCCGTCCATGCGGCGCAGGGTGTCGTCCAGCGCGCCGCGCCATGCCGCCGGAACATCCTCCCGGTACAGCGGATGCTTTGGGTCCAGGAACCGCCAGAACATGTGGGCCACCCGGTCCGTATCGGTCCAGACGCTCACCAGGACGTCCCAGTCATCCCGGTCCAGTTCGTCCAGGGTCATGCGTTCGCGCCAGGCCATCGTCCGGCGGGAGTCTTCCAAAAAGGCATCCTCCGGCAGGTCATTCTGACGCAGGGCGTGGGTGTCGAGGTCCCAGCCGATGGTCTTGAACAGGCCGTAACGCGATGCCAGTTCACGGCTGAAATCCGGAGGGGTGGTAAGGTCGGTATAGGGATCGCCCGGGTGGAACTGCGCGCACGAGGCATAAATACGTACCGGAGCGCCCAGGGACATCGGGAAAAACCGGACAATACCCGACACGGCAACCTGGGCCGAGTACCGGAAAACCACCGGCAGCCAGTCCGACCACGCTCCCTCAACCAGATCAACCGATTTGCCATCCGCGGCAATCTGCCCCCTTTTTTCAGTCCGGTCTACCCGGACGCGCAAAGAAACCGCCAGGTACGCGGCGGGATCGCTGAAAGGCCTGCGCGTGTCCCGGGGACCGGGCAGGCTGATGCTGCCTTCGCCGGAACCGTCCAGAACCAGCCGGATCCGCTTGCCTCCGGAGACGTTTTCCACATCGGATTTCAGTTCTTCGGCCAGCAGGAAATAGGTGCTGTTGGTCCCCCGAAGATCCGGGACGCCCAGACCGCTCAGCATCCTGCCGTGGCGCAGCGGGTCCGGGGGATACACATACGGCAGGTTGAACAGTTTAACCCGCAGCCCCTGGGCGTCCGCTACCTGCCAGAAAGGCATGCCCATTCGGAAATTCTCTCCCCGGGCAGGCGTTTTCAGCATGCCATCCGCGCCGATTTCCGGCGGAATCAGCCGGCCGGTCCCAACCATGGGCACCGGACCGGACGGGCCGGCGGGATCGCGCCGGATAAAGTCGAAGATGTTGTGCCCGCCCGGATTCTTACAGGTCCCGAAAGAGGTCCAGGCCACCGGTGACTGGGGCGGAGCGGTGGTCCGCGTGACCCCGGCGGTACCCTGTTCCGCCAGGCGGGACAAGGCGGGCAAGCCGTTCTTCTCCATCAGGGCGCGCACCAGCGAGGGTTCCGCGCCATCAAAACCCAGGATAACAATCCGGCCGCCCCGGGACTGGGCCCGGCTTTGCCCGACGTGAAACAGCCCGGCGGCCGCGGCGGCGGCCGCGCCGCGCCGGAAAAAGTCCCTTCGGCTGATGAAATTGCCGGATATTCGTTTGCTCATGGTTATCTAATCCGGATGGGTATGCACACCGACATCAGTCGAACCGGAAATCATGGGCTGATGCGCCGAATTCCGCCCGCAGGAAGGCAATCGCGTCCTTTTCGATCTGCCGGATGCGTTCGCGGGTGAGCCCGAAATATTTGCCGGTATCCTCCAGGGTATGGTTTTTGCCGTCAATCAGCCCGAACCGGTAACGCAGGACGTCCGCGTCCCGATCGCAAAGCCGGCTCAGCAGAACCTGAATCTGGTCCGCCATTTCCATCTTCCGGAACTGTTCGTCCGCATCCTCGGATTCGGTATCCCGCCCTCCGGAGGGCCCTCCATCGTCCAGGTTTACCGTGTTCTCCACCGGTCCGACATTGTCGCTGAAGGCTTCCAGCTTCATGATTTCATCCAGGCCCAGCCCCATTTCCTGGGCTATCTCTTCGGGCTTTGGCGTCCTGCCGAGCCGGGAATACAATTCATCGACCACCCGCCGGTATTTGCCGAGATAATCGGTCACGTAAACGGGCACGCGCACCACGCGCCCCTGATTGGACAGCGCCCGGGTCACGGCCTGCCGGATCCACCAGGTGGCGTAGGTGCTGAACTTGCATCCCCGATCAGGATTGAATCGTTCGACAGCCTTAATCAGGCCGATGTTTCCTTCTTCGATCAGGTCCAGCAGGGGCATGCCGTAATGGAGGTAGCGCTTGGCGACACTGACCACCAGGCGCAGGTTGGACATAATGAGCTTGCGGCGCGCTTCAGCGCCCCGTTTTCCGGGCAGGTGGAGGCGCCGCGCCAGCTGCTGTTCTTCCTGGGGCGTCAGCAGGGGTATCCGCGAGATCTCCCGCAGATACGTGCCCAAACCCATTTCACGTACGTTCATCCGTCGCTCCCCTTTACTTATCGGTCCGGCCGGAAAAAACTGAACGTCGCCGATTCGAGCGTTTTCCGGCCTCTGATGCCGCCGCGGCAGGCGCGCCCTGCCCGCCGCGTACCGTCGCGTATGCCGCCAGCGCGAGCGCGCGGCGCTCATCATGCGCCACAATGGCCCGCCGGTAGCCCCGCGGAGGCGGTTCCAGGAGCCAGGGCTCGTGGATACGCTCCGCCGGAACATCGGCGAGGGCCGGTATCCAGCTTCGCACGTATGTCCCGTCCGGATCAAACTTTTTACCCTGCGTTACCGGATTGAAGACGCGGAAATACGGCGCGGCATCGGGTCCGCATCCCGCGGTCCACTGCCAGCCCAGGGTGTTGTTCGCCAGGTCCGCGTCAACCAGGGTATCCCAAAACCATCGGGCCCCCTCCTGCCAGGGAACCATCAGGTCTTTGACCAGAAACGAGGCGACAATCATGCGGGCCCGGTTATGCATCCAGCCGGTATGCCACAGCTCCCGCATGGCCGCGTCCACCACGGGATAGCCGGTCCGGCCCCGCTGCCATGCCCGCAATGCCGCGGGATCGTCCCGCCAGGGGAAACGCGCGAATTCCTCCCGCAGGGGATGCTCCGGCAGGCGGGGAAAATGGTAGAGCAGGTAATGGGCAAATTCCCGCCAGTACAGCTGGCGGATCCAGCCTTCTATCTGGCGCGCCGCGCCGGGCGTGGGGTCCGAGGCCAGCGCGGAACGGGCCGCGCGCAACGCAGTCCGGGCGCTCAGTTCGCCGAAATGGAGATGCGGCGACAGCCGCCCGGTTCCCGCCATATCCATGCGGTCGCGCCGGTCCAGATAAGCGGAGGCATCGGCATCCAGGAATGAATCCAGCCTTTTCCGGGCCGCGTCTTCACCGGGCTGCCAATGCTCACGAAGCCCGCCGGCCCAGTCCGGGACCGGCAGCAGATCGAGGTCCTCGGGTTTGAGCCCAAAAATATTGGCATTGTCCACCAGCCGGGGCAGGGGTTCCGCAGCACTATCCGAATCCGCAAGCTTTTCAGCAGCCTTCCAAAACGGCGTAAAAACCTGGAACGGTCCCCCCTGGGCTGTGTGGAGCGATTCAGGCCGGACCAGCAGATCCGGCGGAAGCGGGACAACCCGAACCCCCAGCGCCTCCAGGCGTTCCGTGACGGCCCTCTCCTGGCGGCGGGCCCAGGGTTCAACCCGCCGGTAAAAAAACAGGCTGTCCGCTCCGATTTCCCGGGCAAGGCCGCACAGCGTCTCCGCAGTATTCCCCCGGCGGATAATCAGCCGTCCCCCGGCTTCCCGGATTTTTCGCTCCAGGGCGGAAAGTGAATAATGCAACCACCAGCGGCTGGCGGCTCCCGGTTCCCAGGGCGATTCCTCTTCCGGCGCCCAGACATACACCGGCACCGCTTCCCGTCCCGAGCGGGCCGCCGCCCCGAAGGCGGCGTGATCACTCAGGCGCAAATCCAGCCGAAGCCATACCAGCGCGATGCCCATGCGCAGCAGTCCCTTTGATGCTCAGTATATTGGCAACAAAATCCCGCTTGCCGGGTATTCCGCCAAAGGTCGGATCACAGGGGCTGCCCCGTGTTCCGGTCCCATACGCGTACCAAGAGACATCGCCGCCCGTTACAACATAGAACGGACGGCGATATGGGCAGAATCAGATGAACGTTTTACTGTCCGATGGGCAGCGTGACGGTATCGCCCGGACCGGATTGCGCTTCGGCGGGCCCCACCTTAAGGAGCTCGACGTCGAAAATCAGCAGGCTGTTCGGCGGGATCGGCCCCATGTTCCGGGTGCCGTAGCCCAGATCGGGAGGAATGTA
Source organism: Candidatus Hydrogenedentota bacterium (assembly GCA_029776995.1). Classification (GTDB taxonomy): domain Bacteria; phylum Hydrogenedentota; class Hydrogenedentia; order Hydrogenedentales; family CAITNO01; genus JAGPFE01. The sequence goes on along the minus strand of JAKOTZ010000003.1, from coordinate 26,440 downwards.
CAGGGTATATTTGCCGCCCTGTTTCATCAGCTGCAACCCTTCATCGAAGCCGGGAATCATCTGGCCGACCTGGAACGTGGCCGGCTCATTCCGGGAGTAAGATCTGTCAAACTCTTTCCCGTCTACGAGGGTTCCCCGATAATGGACGGTAACGGTATCCCCTTCTTTGGGAGACGGGCCGTTCCCTTCCTGGACGACCTTGTACTGCAGCCCGCTGGCTGTCGTTTTGACGCCGTCGGCTTTGGCGTTTTCCGCCAGGAAGCTGTCGGCTTTTGTTTTATTTTCGGATGCCTGGGCGGCCATGGCCTGCTGGCGTTTTTCGCGGATAACCCCCTGCAGGCGCATCATGACCTGCTGGGCCTCTTCTTCACTGACCGCGCCGTCCCGCCCTTCCACGGCATCCTTGATGCCCCGGATCAGCTCTTCGATATTGACGTCGATTCCGGCGTTCTTCACGGACCCGCCCATCTGGTATCCCACCACGTAACTGATTTTGGCCAGGTCTTCTTTGCTGGGCTCACCGGCGGAAGCGCCATCAGCCGGGGGTTGCGCCACCGCGGCGTCCGGGGCGGCGGCATCCTGCGCCCGGGACACGGCGGGAACCATCAGCGCGGACAGCGCAAACAGGAAAACGGCTCCTGCCAGCGCGAATACGGGAAAGCTTTTCATGATACTGGGCTCCTGAACTCGGTTGGGATAAAGCTTCCCGTTTCGCCATGACCGGTCCTGCCGCCAGGCAGGGGAAGCATTGCCCTAACTCTACTCCTTCCTGCCGGATCAGGGCAAATTTTTAGCCCCGGGCAACCCGCATGAGATCCGAAGTAGCCGCGCAACGGCGCAAGGATCTGATGCCGCCATGCCGGGGAATATGGATCCGTCAGCCGAGTTTCAGGTCCAGTTCGTTTTCCACAATCTGCTCGAGGGACTGCCGGCGCCGGATCAGCACGGGTTCGCCGGATTCGCGCAGCAGGACCTCCGGCGCCTCGGGGAAACTGTTGTAGTTTTTAGCGGCCATGGCCGCGCAGTAAGCGCCGCACCCTCCCACGGCAAGCAGGTCGCCGGGTTCGGGCGCGGGGAGCCGGCGGGGCTGAAGCCCTTCCGGATCGCCCGGGGCGGGCGTCATGATGTCCCCGCTCTCGCAGCAGTGCCCCACCACCACGAAATCCGCTTCTTCAACGGCGTTTCCGGTACTTTTCAGTACCCGGATGGGGTGCTGGGCGCCATAAAGGGACGGCCGAAGGTTTTCGGTCATGCCGGCGTCGGTTTTAATGAACCGGTATCCCTCGGGTCCGGTATCGACCACGTCGGTGACCGAACACAGCAGCACTCCCGCAGTGGCCGTCAGGTAGGTGCCCGGTTCGATTTCCAGCCGCAGTTTCCGCCCAGTCCGTTCAGCAAAGGCCTTGAACTTCTCCGCGACGCGGGCGCCGATGCGCTGCAGATCGACGGTTTTTTCTCCGGGAACCCGGGCAACTTTATAGCCGCCGCCCAGCCCGAGGGTGTCCGCATCAGGAAACGCCTCGACCAGATCCAGCGCCAGATCCGCGCAGCGCACCCAGACTTCAGGATCGGCGCCGGAACCGATATGGGTATGGATCATCGTGACGCGCAGGCCATAATGAGCGGCTGTTTGCAGCGCGCGATCCACATAATCTTTCCACAGTCCGAAACTGGAGGCGGGCCCTCCGACGTTCGTTCGGTTGCTGTGCCCAGACCCCAGGCCCGGATTAACCCTCAGCGCCACCTCCGTACCGGGGAAAAGCTTTCCATACGCTTCCAGCTGGCACAGTGAGCACGCGGTAAACAGGCATCCGGCCCGGACCAGCTCTTCCAGGTCCCGGGGCAGTTCCTGGCCGGTGACGCGGATATGTTCCGGGGGAATGCCGGCCAGCATCGCCCGGCGGGCTTCGTAACCGCTGCCGGCGTCCATATGTAGTCCCATCCCATGGAAAATCCGAAGCACCGTCCGGTTGGGAAGCGCCTTCATGGCAAACCGGGCCGTCAGGCCGAAAGCCGCGGGGAAATCCAGCACGGCCCGGGCGTTCCGGCGGAGGGTGGCTTCATCGTATACGAATACGGGGGTTCCCCACCGTTCGCTTACACGCCGCGCGACAGCAGCCTCGGGGAAAAAAATATCGGGGGTATCACAGGTGACCATAACTATTTTCCTCAAAAACGCGACTAATTCATAACATGAAGCGGGACCCTATGCCAAACGGCGCGTTCCGGGCAGAGAAAACGCGCGGGCCGCATTTGGAAGGGGATACGCCGGGATTTACAATAAAGGCATGGATGAGCCGCTTTTTGAACACGTGCTGCGGGAACAACACCGGGCGGAAGCGCCGCTGGCCCGTCGGGTCGCCCCCAAAAGCCTGGACGACATTATCGGCCAGGAGCATATTCTGGGGCCGGGCCAACCCCTGCGCCGGGCCATCGAATCGGACCGGTTTACTTCCCTGATCCTGTACGGGCCGCCGGGCACGGGAAAGACGGCCCTGGCCCGGGTGATTGCCCGGCGCACGAAAGGCGCGTTTTCTCCGCTGAACGTGGTAACTTCCGGGGTGGCGGACCTGCGCAGGCTGATCGCGGAAGCGGACCGGCGGCGGCTGGAAGACGGCCGGCGCACGATCGTGTTCATCGATGAGATTCACCGGTTCAACCGCGCCCAGCAGGACGCGCTTCTGCCGGACGTGGAAAACGGGCGGATTATCCTGATCGGCGCCACGACGGAAAACCCTTTTTTCTCGGTTAACGCGCCGCTGCTGTCCCGGTCCCTGATCTTTGAGTTCCGCCGGCTGGAAGAAGATGACCTGGTCCGCCTGCTGGAACGGGCGCTGGCCCACCCCGACCGGGGGCTTCCCGACCTAACGGTTACGGCCGAACCCGAAGCCCTGCGGCATATCGCGCGCTGCGCGGAAGGGGACGCCCGACGGGCCCTTACGATCCTGGAGCTCTGCCTGCTCACGGGGGAACCGCGGGAAGGACAGCTGACCCTTACCCCCGAACTGGCGGCGGCCTGTTCGCAGCGGAAACTGCTGCATTACGACGGGACGGGCGACGCCCATTACGACATGGCCTCCGCGTTCATCAAAAGCATGCGGGGCAGCCACCCCGACGCGGCGCTGTACTGGATGGCCCGCATGCTCGAAGCGGGCGAAACGCCCCGCTTTATCGCGCGCCGCATCTGTATCGCGGCCGCGGAAGACGTGGGGAATGCCGATCCCCAGGCGCTGGTGATCGCCACGGCGGCGTTCCAGGCGTGCGAATGGATCGGCATGCCCGAAGCGCGGATTATCCTCGCCCAGGCGGCCACCTACGTGGCCTGCGCCCCGAAAAGCAACGCCGCCTACCTTGGGATCGGGCGTGCCCAGCAGGCCGTGCGGGAGGCGCCGGCTGTTTCCGTTCCGGGCCACCTTCAGGACACGGCGTATTCCGGGGCGAAGCGGCTGGGGCGGGGCGAGGGCTACCTGTATCCCCATGACTACCCCGGCGGATACATTCCCCAGGATTACGGGGTAGCGCGCGGCGCCTTCTACCAGCCCACGGATTATGGGTACGAGCGGATATTCCGGGAACGGCTCGCCGAACTGGCGCGCCAGGACCGGGATTCCGCCCGGGAAAACCAGGAAACGCGGCCACCATCCACGGCTGAAGGAACAACACCGGACGGAGCGGACTCCAGCCATGGATGAGACGCAGCCATCAGCACCGGCAATTCCGGATCCCCAGGATGCCGAGGAGCGGACGCGCAGGCGCCGGGCGCGGCGGGCCTTTTTCCTGGGGATGGCCACAGGGTGCCTGGGCACGCTGGTCATGCTGGCGCTGTCGATTGTGGCGGCCGCCTGGATCTTCCGCGACTGGGCCATCAGCAGCCACCGCGCGCGGATGACACCTCCGGAAACGGTTACACAGGCCGCAGCGGATTTTTCCCTGCAGCTGCTGGATCCGGACGGGAAACCGGTAACGCTGGAGGCTTACCGCGGCCAGCCGATGGTGGTGCACCTGTGGAGCCCCACCTGCCCGGAATGCCTGGCGGAGCTTCCTTTCTGGGAGGACGTGTGGCAGCACTGCCGGTCCTGGGATCCGCCGGTACAGGTGATTTCGGTGGCCGTGCACGGGTACGAACAAGTGGCGGAAACGCTGCGCGCGGAAGGGTGTACCTTTCCCGTGTGGCGCGCGGCCGCGCCGCTGCCGCCGGAATACGCGGGGGGCGTGCCCCGTACCGTGGTGATTGACGCGGCAGGGCGGGTAGCGCTGCGCCACGCGGGCGCCGCCCGGTGGAACGATCCGGCGGTGCTGCGGTTTCTGGAGGGATTAAGCGTTGCCGCGCGGGCGGGAATTTGAGGCGGGATTTGGAGGCAGGGTTAATTTTGGGGGATAGAGGTATCTTTCGGGGGAGAGATCCCAGTCAAATTTCGGGCCATTCCCGGGTGATGTCCGCCGCGGCCGCAAGGAAACGGTCGACCAGATCGGGGTCGAACTGGCTGCTCCGGTGGAGGCGGAGGTACTCCAGCCCGTCAGGGACGGAAGCGTGGACGCTGCGGTAGTGCCGGGGGCTGGTCATGGCGCAGAATACGTCCACGACGCGCAGAGCCCGCGCCTCCAGGGGGATGGCCGGGCCTTCCAGCCCATTGGGATACCCGGTTCCGTCGTAGTTTTCCGTGTGATGCCGGACCGTTTCGGCGATGACGGCGTCGGCGAGTCCCCGCCGGATCAGCAGGTCCGCCCCCAGCGCCGGATATGTCCGGATTTTAAGCCATTCGTCATACGTCAGGAGGTTCTTTTTCAGCAAGAGGTCATTGTCCAGCAGCAGTTTTCCGACGCCGCGCCAGAGGGCGGCCTGCTGGAAGCGCCATGCCTGTTCCGGCGGAAATCCGACCGCCCGGGCGAAACGCGCCGCATGGGCGGCTGTCCGCATGGTCGCGCCAGGAGGGATATCTTCCCGGGCGTCCAGCGCGTCAGCCAGCAACGCGGTTTCGGCCGTAATACGGTCCAGCGCGGCCTCCACAGCGGGCAGGAGCTGTTCAGGCTTTCCGCAGCCCAGGAGGATCCGCGCGGCAGGCGCGGCATCCGATCCCCGACACTCCAGAATCGGGTAGCGTGAAGCGACCTGACTGAGCACCTCCCGGACTGTCTGGGCGCGGCCGAATCGCGCCAACGGAATCCAAAGCATAGGGGCTCCTCCCAACGGCCGGCTGTCAGCTGTCCAGCACGGCCAGCATGTCTTCAACCCGGCTGAACCGCTCGCGGGGTTTTCCTTTGCGCGCGCCCCGGGCGATTTCTTCGGCATCGATGCGTTTCCAGTCGTCAAATGACACCACCCGCACGCCCCGTTCCCGGAGCAGGTTTTCGACGGCCTGGCTGTCCGGCTCCGCGCATGGGGTTAACCGTTCCAGGTCGCTCAAGAGGGTTTTCACGGTTTCCAGGCTGTCCGGCTTGTTGGTGCCGATCACGCCGGTCGGCCCGCGTTTGATCCATCCGGCCACATACAGCCCCGGAATCTCTCGGCCGTTGTCTTCGACCCGCCCGGCGGTATGCGGGATGGTAGCCGTTTTTTCGTTGAACGGCACGCCGGGAATCGGCCTGCCGCGGTAACCCACGCTTCGGAATACCAGCCCGCAGGGGATGTCCACCAGGGCGCCGGTGCCCCAGGCTTTCAGGTTTCCGGGTTCACCCGCCAGCCGGGTTCGCTCGAAACACATGGCCTCGACCCGGTCTTTCCCCAGCACGGCAACCGGGGACAGGAAGAAACGGAAGCGGATATTCCGGCCATTCCCGGGACGATTGCGGCTGTACTCCTCCAGGACCTCGACGATCCGCTTCAGCCCCGGCGACGCTTCGATTTCCTGGCGGCAGGCCAGCGTGAAGGTAAATTCGTCGGACTCCACGAGAGGGGTGGCTCCCGGGATTTCGGCCATTTCTTTGAGTTCGGGAAGGGTGAATTTTGCCTGGGCCGGCCCCCGCCGGGCGACGATGTGGATCTCCCGGATCCGGCTTTCCGCCAGCGCGTCCAGGGCATAATCGGCGATATCCGTATCTTTGAGAATATCGACAGGCGCGGCCAGCATGCGGGCGACATCCATGGCCACATTCCCCATGCCCACAATCACGGCGGTTTCACAGGAGAGGTCAAACACCCGGTCCCGGTAGTCGGGGTGGGCGTTGTACCAGCCGACAAATTCGGTGGCGGCATGGCTTTCGGGCAGGGATTCGCCGGGCACGTTCATGGAACGGTCGCCTTCGGCGCCGTAGGCCAGCAGCACCGCATCATAGAAGCGCCGAAGCTCCTCCACGGTGATATCGCGCCCTACCGTGACGTTGCCGAAGAAACGGAACCGTTCATGCTCGGCCGTTTTTTCAAACACCCTGGAAGCGGAGCGGATTTTGGGATGGTCGGGCGCAACGCCTCCCCGCACCAGGCCGAAGGGAACCGGCAACCGCTCAAACATGTCAACCGCGCATACCACCAGCGACTTCAGGAGGGATTCCGCGGCGAAAAAACCGCTGGGTCCGCTCCCGACCACCGCCACGCGCAACGGACGCTGTGGAATTCCAATCTCAGCCATATTTCCGCTTACCGTTAAGATTTCTGATGTATAACACGCCCTGAAGGCGACATTATACCCGCTGGGGCCTGGATTTTCCGTCATGCCCCATAACCGAAATCCGCGCAATCACAATCCAGAAACATATGGCTGGCGCAACAACCTCCGTTACCCGGGACGCAACAGAGGATATCATCGGCCACGGGAGGACGCGGCTAGTGACACGGGAGCGGCGCCGGAGCCCGGCCGCGCGGCCGGAACGGTAAACGCAGCGGGAGCATGCTTCCCCGAGGGCGGCAAGGGCCGACTGTCCCGCGCTCCAACGGCGGGAACCGATTTCCCGGAAACCGGGCGCGACGCGGTATCGGCAACATTCCGCGCAGAGGCGGCAGTATTGCCCTGGGATGGGGATGGATCGGGAGAGGAAGCAGAGGGGATCGGCGCATCCGAATCCCGCGCGACCGGCAAGGCATCCCCATCGGTTTCACGGGTTTCGGGGACAGCCGGACGCTCAACAGGACACGGCGATGCTTCTGCCGCTTCATCAAGGAGGGACTCCAGGAGGGCCATCGCTTCACTCCGCACCCGGGAAGCCTGGCGGATCAGCGCCGCGGAAGGCATCGTCTGCTGATCCCCGTCCAGGACGGCCAGCAGGCGGCTTTCCATCCGTCCGGCCAGGGTTAACATAACGGCAGCCTGCACCCGCCGGAGCATTTTCATGGGATCACCGGCGTGGGCAGGCAATATCTGGTCCAGGAAGGCCAGTATGGCCCGCACTTCAGGGTGATCGGGGGCGCAGGTCGAGATGAAGGCGTCGTGGGAAGTCATGGGCAATCCTCCTGTAGGGTTTAACGGTACCGTTTCGCGCATAGAGCCTCTATTTATATAGGCATTCTGTTGCGCCCGGAAGGCGGCATGGAGGGGGTTTTTCGGGGAATAATCCGGCAAAAGGCCGAAAGAAGGGTTTTTTGGCGGCGGGGGGACTGATGGGGTATGCTGATTCCGCATACGTGACCGTCACGTTTCTCCAGGCAAGGAATTCCCCATGAATACGACACAGCGTGAAATTATTCTATCCGGCATCCGCCCCACGGGCCGGCTCCATTACGGCAACTATTTCGGAGCAATCCGGCATTTTCTTCGGCTTCAGGAACAGGATACGGCGACCTGTTACTACTTTGTGGCGGATTACCACGCCCTGACCACGATCACGGAGCCGACGGACATCTACGCGAATACGATAGCGATGCTCCGGACTTACGCGGCCTGCGGCCTGGATCCGGAAAAATCCGTGATCTACCGCCAGAGCGACCTGCCATGCACGGCGGAACTGGCCCTCCTGCTCGGGATGATCACGAATATCGGTTTCCTCGAGCGGGGCACAACCTACAAGGACAAGCTGAGCAAGCTTCAGGAAGATCCAAAGGCGGAAGGAAATCCGCTTTCCTACGGCCTGCTGGGCTATCCGGTCCTGATGGCGGCGGACATTCTGATCGTCCGGGCGGACACGGTTCCCGTGGGCGATGACCAGCGCCAGCACGTGGAAATGGCGATGGATATCGCCCAGCGGTTCAACAGCCGTTTCGGCGAAACCCTGAAAGTGCCGCGGCCGGTGGGCAGAGACGCGCTGCGGCTGCCCGGGCTGGACGGCAGCGCCAAGATGGGCAAAAGCGACAACAACACGCTGGACCTGCTGGACGACCCCGACACGGTGCAGCGGAAAATCCGGGCCGTTCCCACGACCACGGAACCCATGCCGCTCGACACGGAAAGCAACGAGCCGGACGCCGTGATCCCCCGGATGCCGCCCGGCGTGGGCGTGCTCTACCGCCTGCTGTCCCTGCTCGCGCCGGAGGCGTATCTGGAGTTCCTGGACGCGTACCGGCAGGGCGGCAAATTCTACGGCAAACTGAAACAGCGGGTAATCGAGGAAGTCAACCGGTTCAACGCGCCGATCATTGAAAATTTCAACGCGCCGTGGAACACGCAGGAATACGTGGAAGATTTCCTGCGGACCAACGCGCGTCGGGTCACGCCGGTCGCGCTGGAAACCGTGGAATCCTGCCGGGCGGCGATGGGCATCGGCCGGTCGCTGTTCCGGGCCTAGGCGAACGAAAAAGGCTCAGGGTGTCCGCGCGGCGGCTGAGGCATCCGCCGGCGGTTGCGTTTCGCCCAGGAGGGGAAGAATCCGCTCGGCCACCAGCCGGGCCTTTTCTTCGATGGACCACGGACGCATGTGGCAGTAGTCAATGTAGCGGTCCGCGCCGCCGGTGAGGTAGGGGGCAATATCCAGCAGGGGCAGCTGATGTTCAGCGCAATAGCGGCGCAGGCGGTCGTTATAACAGTCGACAATCCAGCAGTACTGCAGCAGGGTGAGGTTCTGCCCCCAGTACTGCGCCCGGAGCCGCTGTTCGATGAGCGCCCGTTCGGCGGGGGATATATCGGGATCCGGCCGGGCAAAGGTGCAAAAGGCCATGCGCGCGCCAGCGCGGTGAACGGCGTTCCGGAGGAAGTCGTAGTTGCTGAAGGTAAGGTCCAGCGCGCGGTCCACCTGGGATTTGTCCCACAACAGATATGCGTCGAGCCTGCGGCGCAACAGCACGGATATGCCGGCCATTCGGCGAAGCGCGGCCTTCACCAGGCCCGACGAAGTCCCATCCGAATTGAGGGCGGAAACGATCCGCTCCATGTCGTTGACAAAGTTGTAATGGAGGACGAGGTCCGGTTCCACGGCGAGATAGTCTTCGGCATGCTGAGATTCGCCGAAACTGTCGAGCGCCAGGATGCCGGCGTTGACCACCTCGATAGGCCGGCCGGTTTCGGCGCGCAACCGCCGCTGCAGAAGGGCCGGCCAGGTCAGGGCATTATGGTCGCCTTCGTAGGTGGTAGACCCTCCTACGCAGATGATCCGGAACACGCCGGGAGGTTTCGGCACCGCCACTTCGTCAGAACGCCATCCCTGGCTGCTGATCTCCTCGATGGATCCCGAGGCGCGTTTCACGCCCGGCCGGAGGGCAAAAAGAAAATCCAGCCAGATGGACAGGCGGACGACCACCAGGTAGCCGTTCCTCAGATCGGGCGCCGCGGGAGGCGCATCCATCCGCAGAAAACCGAACTGAAACACCGTTACCCGGTACGGGCGGGGCAAGGGCACGGGATACTCCCGGAACTGCCAGAAAGAATCGCTGACGATCTCAAGACACTGGGCAGCATCCTGAACGGTACCCTGGGGAAGAACCGTCTCCAGCCTGCGGCCGGGTTCAAGCCGGGCGGCATACACCGCCAATTCATCCGACACATTACGCGGGACCACCCGGGTGTGAATTTTCCAGTCCCGGTCGAGAAACAGAAATACTTCACCGTGTTCATCAGCACGCCGCTGCCACGGCTCCAGGTCGGGAGATTTCAGGAGCTCCTGCCAGGCCAGCTGGTCCCGGTTGAACACCACCTGATCCGTTCCCAGCACTTCCCGGAGGATCTCGGCGTTTCGGGCGCATTTCGGGGCGTTGTAGCCATAATAAACCTCCACCTCGGGCACGCGCCGGTCGAGTTTCCACTCGGTAAACCGGACCCATGCCTCCAAAGCGAAGGCCAGACACACCAGCCAAAGCGACAGGACAAGGGTTGTTTTCAGCAGGACGCGCTTCATGAAGTGTTTCCCGCGGGATTATAACAGAGACGCCGGCTGAGGACCGGGCGCGCCGTTCGCGCTTCCCGCAATGATCGGCGCGAGGCGGTCGGCAATCACCCGGGCTTTGTCCTCCATGGCCCACACGCGCATGTGGCAGATATCGGTAAAGCGTTCGGCGCCTCCGGCCAGCAGTGGCGCAATATCGAGAAACGGCGCGTCCCATTCTACACAGCGCCGGCGCAGTTCACGGTTATAAAGGTCGACGAGCCTGCAGTAGGCGCGCATGGTCAGGCGCGGCCCCCAAATCATGTTGAGGATCCGACGGTTGAAAAAGGCTTTTTCGGAATCCGGCAGGTTCTCCCAGCCCGGCCTGGCAAAGGAACAAAACACGACCGGAACCCCGCGCCGGCCGGCTTCGCGCCGCAACACGTCCATGTTGGCGAATGTGTCCTGAAGCCCTGTTATCAGATCCGTTTCAGCGGGAAGAACCCAAAGGTCAAGGTTCCGCCGTACCCAAATGGAATGCCGGGCCAGCCGACGGAGCAGCCGGCGGGGCGAGAGAAAAGACTCCGCAGATTCCGCGCGGTCCAGCACATAAGGCACGTCATTGACGAAGTTGTAATGGAGGATGAGCGAAGGATCCAGGGCCAGGTAATCCGGTGCGCGCCTCGCTTCGCCGAAACTGAGGATCGCAAAGATTCCGGCGTTGACCACGTCTATTTTTGGGAACGCGCCGCGGAGGCGCCGTTCCAGGAGATTCGGATAGGTCAGGGCATTGTGCGGTCCCTCGGCGGTGGTGGATCCGCCGACACAGACCACGCGGAAAACATCCGGCGGCCTTGGCAGCAGCACTTCGCCATCCCGCCAGCCCAGGCTGTTTGACTGGAAATCCATGATGTCCTGATGGTGAACATTCGGGCGAAAAGCGATCCAGAGTTCCTTCCAAATAGATGGGCGGATGACGCACAGGATCGAAAACGCGACTTCGGGCGGGGCAGGCATCCAGACAAACTGGAGCACTTCCGGCGGACTGTTCTCCTGAATGGGGACAGGATACTCACGAATCTGATGTCCCGCGGCGGCAGACCGCGACGCGGCGGCAGCGTCATCAGCCCAGTCGGCGGGAAGGATATCGGTAATCACCACTCCGGGAGTAAAACGCTCCAGCCACCCGGCAGGCAAGGAGGACCCGGCGGGATCCGGCAGGATACGGTCCGCCACCCGTCCGGCAGCATCCAGAAACAGAAAAGCCTCGCCAAAAGTATCCGCCCGTTTTTTCCACCGGCTGTCCGCGGGGGGCAGGTTCAGCAAATCGCGCCAGGCGCGCAGGTCGGCGTCCGTATCGGGCCACGCTCCGAGCACCTCCCGGGCGACGGCCTGGTCCCGGGCGGTCCACTCCGACTCCGCATACAGGCGGTTTTCTATCTCCCGCGCCAGGCGTTCCTCCTGCCGGGCCTGCCACCGCGCCCAGGTTTCCAGGCCGACGGCCAGCAGGACCAGCCACAGCCCGCCCGTCAGCGCGAGGGCAATCCATCGGGCACGCCGCGCTCCAGCGAACCTGCTCACCGCGCCTGGGAGGAGAAAATCAGCGTGAACAGCCGGTAAACGGCCTCGATAATGCTCAGGATCTGCAGGATCGTGTCGAGGATGATGGTGAGGCTCTGCGCGCGCGCCGGCAGGCGTCTGGGTGGAATCGGACTCATAACAGGTTCTCCCGTGTCGAGTTCGTAAGACATTATACCCCGCTGCCGCCATCCGAAGCCGGCGGCGCCAGACCGAGAAGTTCGCGGAACAACGCGGCGGTGCGCCGCCCTTCCAGCCATGTGGCATAGTCCGCCGCGGTGGATTTACCGTTGGCGACCAGGCGTTCCCGCAAGGGCGCATTATCCACTATCTCCAGCAGGGCGCTGACGATATCCTCCGGGTCTTCGGGATCAATCAGCAAACAGTTCCACCGGTGTTTGGCGTACTGGGTAATGCCGCCTTCACGGGTGAGCACGGCGGCCGCGCCGCAGGCCATGGCTTCCAGTCCGGGCCGCCCGAATCCCTGGAAGGTCGAGCAGTCCAGCAGGACCAGCGTTTCATTCAGCGCCCGCGCGACTTCCCGCATCTCGCCCAGCTTTCCGTAATAGCGCACGGGAAAGTCGAGGGTTGCCGGGTCGATGCCCCCGCCGTAAAGGGCCAGGGTGATATCCGGGCGCAGGGCATGGATTCTGCGGTATACCTCGCAAACCATGGGGAAATTGCGCCTGGCGGAGGTCGGCCGGGCCAGGCTGAGGATTTGCCTGGGCCTGGGTTTTCCTTCATCGTGGAAAAAGTCGAGGTTCAGCCCCAGGGGGATTCGGCGCACTCTTCCGCCGTAGGGTTTAAGTTTGCGGGCCAGCCAACGGGTTTTGACGATCTGGTCGGCAATGAGGTAATAGGTCCGGTCCGCCAGCTGTGCCAGGTCAGGACGGTCGTCTCCGTAAAAATCCGGCTCGAAATCCTGCACAAAGTACACGGCGGGCAGGCCGGGACGCATTTCCCTGAGGGCCGTCACGGGATACACCGTTTCCCAGGCGGTGGCGACAACCAGATCGCATTGGGGAAAACACCGGACCATCTGTTCCATGGATTCGAAGCGCCAGGGCCGGAAATACATGGGGAACATGCGGAACATCTCGTCGTCCACCCGGCCGTAAGTGGCAATGTTGGCGTCGAAACCGTTCAGGATGAGCTCATTCACCACCTGGAGCACGGAAATGATGCCTCCGTACAGCGCCACGGCGGGAAGGACATAGATGACCCTCGGCCGCTCCGCGGGACGCCCCGATGCCGCGCCCTCCCGCAGGGCGGGAGAAGCGCCCGACCTCAGCGCCTCTATGCGGTCCCGGATCCGGGATTCATTAGGCATGCCTGCCGCAGGCGCCGCGGAAAACGCGCGTTCCAGGGCGCCGGACAGGGGTTTTACCGGATCGTTCCGTTTCCACCAGGCTTCGGCTTCAGCGAATGGTTTCTGCCAGCGGGCCATGAAGATTTCGCGATTGCGGCGCATGTTTTCGTTGCGGCCCTCTTCCTGGAAACTCCCCCAGCCGTGATGGAAGATGTACAGGCTGTCGTCGACCACGACCCGCCATCCTTTCGCGAGGGCGCGCATGCAAAAGTCGGTTTCCTCCCAGTAGCCGAAGCCATAGGCCTCGTCGAAGTCGCCGATATCCTGGATCAGCTCCCGGCGCATGGCGAAGAAAAATCCGGAAGCGTTCCGGATGTCCGGAAGTTTCCCGGAACCCAGCCGGCGCACCGCATCTGTCAGGGAATAAATGTTCGCGCCGTCTGGAAAAGGTATGCGTGTCCAGTTGGCCCAGTTCGACACCGGATTGATCACGCCGATTTTGGGGTCGCGGCCAAATCCGCTTAACACGCGGTTGAGCGCGCCCGGCGTCAGCAGGGTATCCGAATTGACCAGCACAACAACGGGAGCGCCGCCTTCACGGATTCCGCGGTTCACCGAGCGCAGATACCCCAGGTTCTGCTCGTTGCGGAGATAACGGGCCTCCACCGCGTCCGGCGCGGCGGCCATCAGTTCCCGCAGCATGCCGGCCGTGTGGTCGTCACTGCAGTCATCCACAACGATCAGCCGGCAGGGTACGTCCGCATGCGTAAAGATGCTCCGCAGGCACGCGCGGGCGTGGTGCGGGGAATTAAAAACAGGCACTACAAGATCAATGGCTGGGTTCATGGCATATTCCTGTTTCGCGCGGCGGCGGCGTATACCTCCGCGTACCGCGCGGAAATGTGATCCGGCGCCCACTTGGCGCAATGGGCGAAACACATATACCGCAGATGTTCGGGCCAGGGACACCGGCGGGCGCGCAGTATCGCGGCCGCCAGCGCTTCAGCCGTGTTGGGGGCGTACAGGAAACCGTTGTCTTCCTCAAACACATACTCTCCAAGCCCGCCGACGTCGGGCACCACCGCCGGGACGCCATACGATAGGGCCAGGATGACCGAGCCGGACACCCACTGATCCTCAAAGGAGAAGACGGCCGCGTCCGCTGCAGCCAGGCGTTCGGGAATTTCGGAATCCCCCAGTTCGCGGGGCTCCAGCACCACGCTGTCCTCCAGCCGTTCCCGTATTTTCTTCAAGTAGGCGTTATCCGGGGCGCGGCCCGACAGCAGCAGGCGGAGATTCGGGTCTTCCCGCCGGACAACCGCCCACGCGTCCAGGAGCCGTTCCAGCCCTTTGTAGGGCTTGATCTCGCCCACCTGGCAGAAGACAAAATCCGAGTCGGCAAAGCCGAATTTTCTTCGGGAGGCAGCGCGATCCTCCGGAGGGCCGTAAATACCCATGAAGTGCGGATGAGGAATGTGGACGATTTTCTCGGCGGGAGCGAACTGCCGCACGTGGGGCACGCCGGCTTCACACAAGACAATAATCCGGTCCATGAGCGGCATGGCCCGTTCCGTGAACCACCGGTCCACCTCAAGAAAGGCGCGGTTGTGGGGCCAGGGGTTGTGGAAGGTGTGGACCAGCGCCGCGCCGGCGCCGCGCAGCGCCTCCAGGCGACGCAGCAGGGACTCGGCGCGCTCCCGGACGGCGTTCAGATCGCCGCCGGCGACATGGTAGAACGGGTCCAGCTGATGCAGGTGCACTACCGGGGGCAGGGCGTGCCGCTCGCGGGCCCAGGCCTCCGCTTCGTCCCATTTGACCGTGAAACGCACCGGCCACTCCCACCGCGCCAACTGGTCGGTCATGATGGTGTAAAAGGGGTTGCGCGGGCGGGGCGGCGTGAACTGCAGCAGCCGGGCGACCGGATCAGGCCGGCGCGGCTCAGCAGAACGCGCGGGAACACTGTAGGCGGATGAAGCGGGGGGATCCGGCTGCCGCCGGCCCGCGGCAAAGTGATCCTTATTGATCCGCAAAGGCGTAAGCGGAGTGTTGCGAAGTCCCTTCCGCAATGCCTGGAACGCGGCCCAGTGCACGTTCAGGAGAGGAGGAATCGGCGATGGAACTTCCGGCAGGCGCAGGCGGTGGAACTGGCCGATAATCAGTGACCCCAGGCGCCAGCGTTTGGAGGCGGTCAGGCGCCGGCTCTCCAGATGCATCCGTTCATACAGGCTGAGGACCTGGCGCAGCTCATTTTCCAGCGCGGCGACCTCAGCGCGCAACCGGTCAGACAGATTTTTCCCGCGTTTGGACCACTGTTCCGGGGATGTCAGCAGTGCGGTGACCTCGCGGGCAGGCACCAACGATTTTTCCCGGGCCGCGTAGTTTTCTTTCCACTTGCCGTGCCGCCGGATGGCATCTTTTACGCGGATGACAGCCGTGGGCTGTCCCGTGTTGCCTCCGCGGAAATAAGCCGCCCAACGGGCCAGCCGGTTGCCCACCCGCCAGCGCCAGGAAGCCAGGAATTTGGCATAAGATTTCGCGGCCAGTTCGAAAAGGTTAATGGAAACCCGGATCTGCCGCAACAGCTCTTCGCGGCGCTCCATGAGGCGGGCCGCGTCCACCAGCACCGGTATCTGGTTCAGGATTTCCGCGCGGAGCCGGTCACGTTCGCCCTGGAGCCGGTCACGTTCGCTCTGGAGCCGGTCACGTTCGCCCTGGAGCCGGTCACGTTCGCCCTGAAGCCGGTCAAGTTCGCCCTGGAGGCGGTCACGTTCGCCCTGGAGCCGGTCACGTTCGCCCTGGAGCCGGTCACGTTCGCTCTGGAGCCGGTCACGTTCCTGTTTCAGGATTTCATGCCGGTTTGTAAGTTCCCTGAATGATTCGCGCTCGCGGGCCAGTGCTATTTCTGCGTCCTCCCGCTTCTGTTTCAGGTAGGCGATATCATGCCGCCGCTTCTCGAGTTCTACCAGCACGCGGGTCCGTTCGCCTTCAATCGCCCGTATCCACAGGTCCGCGCGCTGTTCGTCCGGGAGAGATTCCAGCCAGGCGTTCAGTTCGGGGACCTTTTTCAAGTGCTGATCACAGACCAGGATGCCCAACCCGGAAAAGAACGGCAGCACAATCAGACGCCACGCTTCATCGGCATGTTCCGCAACAAAATCCTCTGCCGCGGTCCGCACGCCGTTCCGTTCTCCGCCTTCGGTTTCCGCGTTGCAATAATTGGCGTTGCATCCTCCTTTTTCCGCCAGGGCAACACACCCCGGCAGGATGCCCGCGCGACGCCAGGGTTTCCGGTATTCCGCAGGGATTCGGTCCGGATCGTAATAGAGGTCCCGGCGACCATAAGGCCAATCGACATCATGAAGCAGAAACAGCGGCGGGATGGCGTTATGGTGGCGATTCTGTTTGGCGAGGGTCTCGAGTTCCGCGTGTACCGTATACCAGTTGTGATCGCCGTCGATCAGCGCGATATCCACGGGAGGCAGCGACGGCAGGGCTTCGGGACTGAATCCCTGGATCAGTTCGAAATGGCCGCGGTAGCGCGCGGCGCATTCTTCAACGTTAAACTTTGGAAAAGGTTCAATGACGTGCAGCACGGCGCCGAACCGCTGGCACCAGGGCAGGATTTTAAGGGTGTGTTTTCCTTCTTCAGCTCCGATTTCCAGGATCCGGCGCGGTTTCAACAGGTCAAACAGCGGCCAGACCACGGGCTCCCAAAAAAGATGCATGTTCAGTTACTCCTGTGCAAGCCGGCGGAACCGCACCGAAACGCGCGCCGGGCATTCCCCATCATTTTACCCTATTCAGTCCTGAGATTTCGGGGTACTAAGGGGATGAGCGCGCATTTCCGAAGACAAATTTTGCTGAGCCGTTCCCGTCCGAAGATTCTCCAGATTCGCCCTGGCGGCAGGATGACCGGGGTCCAATTCAAGCGCTTTCAGAAAAGCCGCTTCAGCCTCTTCATTACGGCGCTGCAGCATCAGGGTCCATCCGAGGTTGTTCCACGCGTCCGGATTATTCGGTTCCATTTCAACGAGGCGGCGGGCGGCTGTTTCCGCTTCGCGATACTTTTCCTGGTCCAACCGGGCGCGCAAGAGGTTCATCCAGGCGACACGGTATTCGGGGTCCAGCCTGACCGCCTCGGACAGGGCTGTCTCAGCCGGCCCTGGCCGGTTCAGGCACAGGTACAGCCACCCCAGGTTATTCCAGGCGTCTGGTCTGCCCGGACTTAGCTTTACCGCCCTTTCGCAGGCCGCCAAAGCGTCTTCCAGCCGTCCCATCTGTTCATAGGCGGCCGCCAGATACAGCCAGGACCAGGTGTGGGCAGGATCCCTGGCAATAGCGCACTGAAGCTCTACGGCCGCAGGCAAAGGATTCCCGGTTTTCATGAGGGCCAGGCCACGGTGAAAATGCCAGCGCGCCTCATCCGGCCGGTACGCGGCGAGGGGCATGTGGGTAAAACCCGTTCCCGCTAAAACGGCCACCAACGCCCACGCGGCACAGCGGGGATGCCTGAAGCGGATGGCTTCACGCGCGCGCCATACCGCTCCGCCCGCCAGCAGGGCCAGCGGGACCAGCGCGGCCACCCGGTAGCGTTCCGCCATGAAAAATGGAAGCACCGACAGGAAATGACCCATGGCCAGCAGCGCCAGGAGGGATTCCCCGGGCGGCGGGGACAGGGCGGCCGGACAGAGCCGGGTTCGGTTGCCAATCCATACCAGAACCATTCCGGCCAGCCCCAGCCCGGCCACCAGCGGGAATCCGGGCAGCAGGGACAGTATCGGGCTGCGCTGCCGCTCCAGGGCTACTTCTTTGCTGTCCGACACGGTGGCCGGCCCCCAGAAGAGCAGGGCTTTCCGCAGCGTAAGGCGGAACATCGCGCCGGGATGTTCCAGCCAGTTCAACAGCGCCCGCCGGGCAAACCACCGAGAAGCGGCGCCGAAAGATCCGTCCAGCCCCTGGCGGGACGCAAGCCCCTGAATAAGGTGGGGATAGTCAAAACAGTTCCAGCCCTCCCATCCGGAGATTTCCTGGATGTCCGGTATCCGCGGGCGATCGCCGGAAGAATCCGGATGGTTCCCGATATAGAGGTTAACGCCGCCGTAATAGGATACGGGCGTCCACTCGCCGCCGACGATCCGGTTGCGGACCACTACCGGCAGAACACACAGCAGGGCAGCCGCAAGAAAAACAAACGCCGGCCTAAACCCGGACAGGAAGTCCGCGACAGGGCGGTTCTGCGGAACCGTTTTTGGGCGGAATCGCCAGGCGACCCAGCCGGCGGCCAGCAGCACCGGCAGCGCCGCGTTGGGACGGGTGATAATCAGCCATCCGCCGGCCAGCCCGGCCAGAGCCAGTCCGCCCCGGGCATACCGATTATGGCTTTGGAGCAGCCCCGCAATCATTACCGCAAAACAGAAACACTCCAGCGCCGGCGAATTCAGTTCGCCTTCAAAAAAAGGCATCGGCCAGGTAAATGCCAGCAGTCCCGCGGCCGTGCCGGCTCCCCAGGGTCCGTACATTTTCCAGCCGATGCCGCCCGCGAGCAGAACCGTGAGCAAACCCAGCGCCATCTGAGCCAGCCTGGGCGTCAGGGGGTGCAGGCCGAAGACCCGATAGATTCCGGCCAGGAACCAGGGATAACCCGGCGGGCGGCCGTAGGGGGTTGAACGGATCATGGGATCATTCGCCCCGTCCGGTGGCGTCCAGTCTCCCGTAACCAGCGCGCGGGCCCAGTAATCGTTAAGCTGAGGGTCCAGGACCGGCGCGGCAAAATCAGGAGCAGACCGCACCTGTTCCAGATAAGCCAGCCGCACCGCCGCCGCGGCCAGCAGCATGAGCGCCAGTATCAGCAAACTGAAAGACGTGTTCCGATGGGCACCCGGTGAACCAGCGCCATGGGCTGCTCCATCGGCAGCAAGCTCTTCCTTTTCGGGAAAGGCGCTCACAGGGGCACCGCCTCCAGATCATACACAGCCGCACCTGTGATCCGGACGGGTACCAGGTCACCAAGTTTAAGGCGTCCCCCGCCCCGCAGACAGATCGTTCCGTCGACTTCCGGGGCTTCCCTTACGGATCTTCCGACGGCCAGATCCGCGTCAGGATCGACGGATTCAATCAGCATCTCTTCAACCGACCCTATCCGCTCCGCGTTCCATGCCGCGGTAATTTCGGCCTGCGCTTCCATGAGGCGCTCCAGTCTTCTGCGGGCCGTGCGCGGATCAGGCCGGCCCGGCTGCGAGGCGGAAGGCGTACCCTCCTCGGGCGACCAGGCAAAGGCGCCGGCCCAGTTGAATCTGAGGGAGCGAAGCCCCGCGAGCAGGCTGGAAAAAGCCCGCCTGGTTTCGCCGGGATGCCCGACGATGAACGTGGTGCGGAGGGCAATGCCGGGCACGGCGCGCCGAAGCCGGTCCACCAGGACCGCGGGATCAGCCGCCCGGACAGGGCGGCGCATGCGGCGCAACATATCCGGATCGAGATGCTGCAACGGCATATCCAGGTAGGGCGCCACACGCCGCAGGGAAGCCATGGCGTCGACCAGCCGGGAACTGAGACCGGTTGGATAGGCATACAGGACCCGGATCCAGAACTGTCCGGACAGTTTGTCGAGATCCGCCAGCAGTTCCGGGAGCCCGTAGTTCTCGTAAAGATCGCGGCCGTAGGCGGTGGTGTCCTGCGCCACGAGCACCAGTTCACGGACTCCCCGGCGCAACAGCGCGCGGGCTTCCGCCAGCAGGATTTCCCTGGGCACGGAACGGTGGGGGCCTTTCATGGAAGGTATGGCACAGAAGGCGCAGGCATGGTCGCAGCCATCAGATATTTTCAAAAAAGCCGTGGCAGACCGCGTGAGCGGAATGCGGGGCCGCACCCCTCCTTTCCAGCACATATCCGGCCGCGCGGAGGATACGGACCGCACGGGAGGCGTATCCGTTTCAGCAAGGTTTTCGTCCAGCCGTTCTCTTAACTGTTCGGCCAGTTTTTCCGGTTCGCCGACACCGCAGATCAGGTCGAGTTCGGGAAGTTCGGATGCCAGGGCATCACCATAACGCTGGGACAGGCATCCCGCCGCCGCCAGCAGCCTGGGAATACCGCTCCGCTTCTTTCGCTCGGCCCACTCGGCCAGGGCTTCCACAGACTGCCGTTTGGCGTCTCCCACGAAGCCGCAGGTCAGGATCACCACCGCGTCCGGTTCATGTTCAGGGGCGGGAACTTCCGGGTCGAGGACGCACCAGCGCAGGCCGACCTTATCCAGCGCGCCGGCAATGTATTCCATATCCACGGTGTTTTTGTCGCAGCCCAGGGTGATCAGCCCGACCAGTCCGCCGCGGGAACGTTTCATCCGTAATCTCCATGGTTCTGACGAAAACGGCAGGCATTCCGCCTGCCGCCTTCCCGGGTCCAGTCCCGGATATTATTCCATATCTGGAATTGCTGGAGGTTACTGATTTTCCGCGGGTTGCCCGGGGCGGTATTCGCGATGGGGCCTGGCTTTGAGGGCCTCCTCGTCCAGCAGGGCGTCGCGGTATTCTCCGGCGGCGAACAGCGGCGCCTGGTCGGCGTAGTGGGGCGAATCCGGCACCGTTGCCGCGGCGCCATACTGGTGGATTCCTTTTGCCCGGACCGCGCCGTCTTTGGTCCAGGTGACCATCAGGATGTGGCAGTCGCCGTGGTTGGCGATATAGTGGCCGCTGCCATCCCATTTCCCCTGGATCGCCCGAAGCGTGTCAGGGCCGCCCCAGAGCGGCAGGTCCAGGTCGCCCCGCCGGAGGCGGCACACGTCAGACCAGGGCACAGCGACTTTTCCCCAGTGCTCTTTCAGATAATGGGCCGCGTCAATCAGCAGCTGATCCAGGGGCGGCTGTTTCTCGAGCATATACCGAGCCCGGATATAAGGTTCCAGGGCTTTGGCCACCAAGGCTGTTCCGGGGTTATCCGCGTCCGCGTTGGGCTTCCAGTCGGCGAGAACTTTTCGCGCTTCGGCCACGGCGGGGTCCGACTGGTCCAGGTCCAGCGCCAGGAGCTGTTTTACCAGCGCGATGACCTCTCCTTTTTCAGAATATTTTCGGTCCATTTTGTACGTATAGAATTCTTTTTCCGTGATGGAGGAGTCCCCGCCGTACAGTTCCAGGGCGCGCCAGCCGCGGTTGGTCATATCCGTTTCAATGCCGACATAGTCGAGATCGGCATAGTCTTCGAGTTTCGGACGGTCGTCGGAAGTGGTGCACTGGAAGGGCGTATGATTGCAGCTGACGACGAACCCGGACTTCGGGTTGACCGCATGGGGAAGACGGTCCCAGGGCCAGCTTTCCGACCACAGGGTTTCCGAGGTATTACCCGGCACGATCCACGCCCAGTCATACCCCCGGGCGCGCACGGGCAGCAGCGCGTTGTAAAAATAGGCCACATTACCGGCCCGGTCCGCGTACACGCAGTTGAATGAGGGAACGCCGCGAAGCTGCATGGCCGCGGTGAATTCCTCCAGGTTGCGGGCTTTGCCCATCCGGTACCACTGCTCCACGGCGCGGATGTTGCCGTGCCCGCCATATCTGAGGGCAAACACGCCGCCGGGCAGGCGCAATACCGGCCCCTGGGCGGACCAGCACAGGGAGGGCCGCCACATGAATTTGACAGCGCCGATTTTTACGGGGATTTCGGCCTGGCCGGTTTCAAAGTCACGCCACCCGCCGTCAAACCGGTACTGGTTCGGATTTTCAGGGTTTATTTCCAGGCGGTAAATGTCGATCTGGTCCGGGAGGTTGACCGTATGCGCCCAGCCGTGGTCCGGCGTGAACCCGTGCAGGACGATCGGCGCGCCGGGAAAGGTGCCTCCCATAAGGTTCAGCCCTTCTTCGCTGGCGGTATGGGCTTCATACCAGGCTACCTGTCCCTCCCAGGGCTGGTGGGAATTGATCGCGAGGAAAGTGCTGCCGTCCGCGGAACGCGAAGGACCGATAGCAAAGGCGTTTGAACCCAGCATGGCGCCCCGGATAAGTTTTTCCACGATCGCGTCGGTAGGATCAAAGGACCTCGAGGCAATCTCGAGGAGGTTCATTTTTTCAAAACATTCTTCCCGCAGGAGCTTCCGGAGATGTTTATCGGTCAAGAAGAAAAACGGCGTTTTCTGGACAAAACCCACCACGATATCCTGAGGCGTTATCGGGAAAAGGTCAGGGCGTTTCACTTTTTCCGGGTGCTCGCTGGCGTAGAGGTTGACGGCATCGGCGTAGGCCTCGACAACCGCCCGGACCTCCGGCGAGAGGTCCGTGGCGTATTTTTCGGCCACAATTTCCCGCTGGCGGAACATCCAGGTAAGCAGGTCGATGATGGCGAATTGCGGCCCCAGCTGTTCGGCCATCCTGCAGCGCATCATCCAGAACGCCTCTTCTATGGTGGCAAAGTCATCTTCACAGACCGCGTAGGCGAGGCCGAACGCGGCATCCGCGTCTGTTTTGCCGAAAATATGGGGAGAGCCCCACTCATCCCGGATGATGCGGACGTCCCTGCCCGTAATATCCGGCCTTACCAGGTCGGCCCAGAGCGTCCCCGCGCACAAAAAAAGCGCCGTCCACGCGAACCATATCCGCCGTTCCGCCCACAGCTTCCTCATGATCGATTCCTCCTTTTTAACATTTTTTTCATGGATGCATCGTATCATACAGAAAACCGGGCTTTACCTCAACCCTGTACGGCGCGGAGACGGGTAACTAAGTGATCAATTCACCAAACTGACTGCTGAGCAGCGGCAAGGCGTGGCGGGCGGTAAGGTCCCGGGTCAGCGGCGTAATACTGACTTTTCCCTGTTCGATCGCCTCGAAATCGCTTCCGGCCATCGGATGATGGTCCGGATCGGCGCCGCCAATCCAGTAATAGGGAATTCCCCGCGGATCCACGCGGGTGACGATCTCATCCTGATAATTGCGACGGCCCAGGGACGTCAACGCCATGCCGTTAAGCTGATCCGACGATACATCCGGGACGTTCACGTTAAGCATAATGTCCGCGGGCAGCCCCGACCGCAATACATTCTGCCCAATCTTACAGGCGATTTCCGCCGCGGTATCATAATGTTCCGCTTCGGGGGACACCAGCGAAACAGCCACGGAGGGAATGCCCAGCAACATGCCCTCAAACGCGCCCGCCACGGTGCCGGAGTAGGTAACATCATCCCCCAGGTTCGCTCCGGCATTAATGCCGGACACCACCAGGTCCGGCCTGCGGTCCAGCAGTCCCCGCACGGCCAGCATGACGCAATCCGTGGGGGTGCCGTCCACCATGAACCGGTCCGGCGCGACCCGGGTTACCCGAAGAGGACGGCGCAGGGTTACGCCATGCCCCACGGCGCTCTGCTGGCTGTCCGGCGCGTATACGACGACGCGCCCCAGCGCGGCAAGGGCCCGAACCAGCACGTCCAGGCCCTCCGCGTATATGCCGTCATCGTTGGTTACCAGAATCAACGGATCTTTTGCCATAATCGGATATCCTCAGGGTTTCAGCGCGGTTTCATTCGTTCCGTTCATCTAAGATGCACGGACACAACGGCGCCTGAAAAGTAGCGGCTGCCTGAAATTTGACTCAGGGATTGGCGCGCGCGTAAAGTTTTACAAGGCGTTTGAGCGTACCAACAGCATAATGGTTAAGCAAGACGGGGTGCAATCGTGATTATTGACGCCGAACAGCGCATCGTACAGTGCCCAAACCCCAAATGCGGCGCGAAATTCCGCGTGCCGCCCAATTTGAATGCCCCGAATTTTATCTGCAACCGCTGTAAACACCAATTTGCCAACCCGTTTGCGGCTGCCGCCCGGCCGGCAGCGATTACCCGGAGGGAACGTACAGGTTCTTCCGGATCACCGTCCACGTCCGGACTGGATTCTTTTTCCGCGGAACTCCGGGACGCCAAACTGGTCGAACCGGACCAGATGAAGCAGGCGATCAGTTTCGCGAAAGAAAACGGGTGCAAAGTATATGAAGCGCTGGTGCGGCTGAATTTCATCACGTGGGACCGGCTGCACGAGTTTCTGTCCAAACATCCCGGCATTACACCGTTTAACGTGGCCGGATATTCGGTGGACCGCGACGTGCTTAAGATGATCCCCCGCGAGCTGGCCCAGTCCCACATGGTCATTCCGGTGACCCGGCTGGGGCAGCTGCTGACGGTGGCGATGGTATGCCCGCTGGACATGGACGCGATCGAAGCAGTGCGCCAGGCCACCAATATGAAAATCCGACCGGTGCTGTGTTCGTATTCGGAGTACCAGGGTTTTATCCAGAAGCATTACCGGACACCGGAGCAGGAAACGAAACCCGTACCCGGCATGTTCGGCCTGCCGGGCGCAGGGGCAGGCGCGGGAACCAAAACCGGCGCGGCTGCCGCGGCAGCTTCGGGACCCCAGCCCGCACACTCAGGCGACGGATCTTCGATTGCGGCCGGGCTGTCATCGGTTTCCGCGGTCGGGGTGGAAAAAGACCTGACCGAAAAATACCTGCAGCGTATCCGGGAATTAGAGTACCTGGAAGTGCCGTCGCGACATGCCAGCGCCATCAGCCAGCTGGATGAGACTAACGTAAGCACCCTGCGGCAGTTACTGGCGCTGATCTCGTCCGCGCCGACCCTGGCGGCAATCATCCTGGCGACCACCAATTCCCGGGCTTATGGCCTGGAAGGCAAGGTGGAAAGCCTGCCCATGGCGCTGACGCTCCTGGGAGTCGAAGGGACTAAAGTCATCGTGGCGAACGCGCCCCAGATGAGCCCGATCATGGAACGCATGCTGTCGCCGCTGTTCCATCACGCGCGCCGGGTAAGCGTGATGGCCGCCAGCCTGGCGGGCAAATCAAGCCACCTCATCGGTAACGTGGCGCAAGCGGCGGCGGTGCTGTATTCGGTCGGCTCCTTTGTGCTGGCGGTGACGGATCCGGAAGAGTACAAAAAAATAGACCGGTCTCTTTGGGGCGCAGCCCGGGCCCAGGCGGAAAAACAGGTTTTTGGTCTGCATCACGGGGAAGTGGCGGAGCTGCTGTTCCAGGAGTGGCGCCTTCCGGAGATTCTCGCGAAAGGGGCGGCCTGTTATCTTAATCCGCCATCCGCGGGAGATTATTCGGACCTGGCGGGCCTGGTTTACCTGGCGGTAAGCAGCATATCTCCGGAGGGGGAAGTGGTCGAGAACCTGCCGGAAGAAGCGAGTGCATGGTGTGAACCGCTTGGGCTTTCCCTGGAACAGGTGAACCGCTACGCCTACCAGTCCGCCAGCGTGTAAGCCGGCAATCTCCGCGCGGATATCCCCTCAAAGATTATCGCGGAAGAAGTTTGCCACCAGGGAAGGGCATCCGTCACAGGCGGGTGAGACGGTGTGGATGGATTCGTCCACGTAGTGGGGCACCGAGGGGTCCGCGACAACCGCCCGCAGGGGGCGTTCCAGCGCGTGTCCCATGCGGTAATCCGGGTGGCCATCCACCAGGCCGCAGGTATACAGTTCACCCTTCGCGTTTACGTAAATCATGCGGGCAGGACCCTGACAGTCCGGTTTGCCGCCTTCTTCCTGGGGATTGGCGGTCCAGACTGTAAAACCGAGAGCCTGCAGATGCCGCATCTTGTCCAGATCTTCACGACGAACCATGATGCGGGTCTTCTGCCGGTCAAAGCGCTCCAGCTGCTTTATTTCCGCGTCGGTAAGCGTCGGCACGCCCAAATGAAATCCGATGGTCATGCCGTGGGTTTTCTGGGCCCATTCAGCAACGCGGAAAACATCGGGATGGCGCCCGAGTTCGGTAAGCAGCGTAAGCACAAGCCAGTCCGATCCCATTGAAGCGGCCTCGTCCACAATGGTAAGCCATTCGTGGAGCGCCAGAGTTGACGCGCCGGAACCGTTCGCGCCCGACGGACCGCTATGCCCGATTCCCCGCTCGGTCACGCAGAGCCAGAGATACACAATCTTCGGTTTGCCGTTGACTTTCCTGGCCTCTTCACAGCAGGCGCGAATGCGGTGACGGAATTCCAGCAGCAGCTGCAGGGAATCGCTCTCCACGGACTCGGTAATGCCTTTGGTTTTCTTTCTTGAAACGTTCACGACCATAACTCCACAATCCCCAAATGGGGCATTTTAATTGGTCATACCGATCGCAATCAAGTCCCGGCCAACCAGGAAAAACAACGGCCAGCGGCAAAATGTTCCCGACCGAAAAGATCGGATATAATCCGCCTATGGGCCAGCCATGTTATGGAGGCCAACGCGTCACACGGAAAGGAGAAACCTATGGGTTCCAGCATAACGCGCAGGGATTGGATGCTGCTTTCAGCGGCAGCCGGGGGAACCATTGGGCTGGCAGGTCCCGGAAATACGGATCTGGCCCAGGCACAACCGTTGCCGGCCGGCGGAGCTGCCGCGCTGCCCCCCGCCG
>JAKOTZ010000262.1 GCA_029776995.1 Candidatus Hydrogenedentota bacterium | reverse complement strand
GAAAACAACTGGCCGGGCTGCTGGAACCGGACGATGCGGTGCTGGCATCCACAGATCTTTCTCACTACCTCAACCTTCCCCAGGCAGAACGGACAGACCGCCGGTCCATAGACGCGATACTGACCAACGATCCGCGCGCGCTGTTCGGCCGGAACCGGGACCTCTGTGGCGCGCCGGCCGTCGCGGCTGTTATGGCTTATGCCCGGGCGCGCAAGGCTCCCTGGCAGCTGGTGGATTACCGTACCAGCGCCGACGCATCCGGAGACACAGCACGGGTGGTGGGATACGGCGCGTTTGCCGCGGTTCCCGGGGAAGACAACACTGAAAAGGAATCCTCACGTGAGTAAAACTGGACATGACGATGGAAAAACAACCGTTCGGATGATACAGCAGTGGCTGGACCGGCTCGCCCCGCCGTCGTGGGGGGTAAGCTGGGATCGGGGAGGGCTCCAGATCGGACGCCCTGACGCGGCGGTTACGGGCGTCTGCGCGTGCCTTAATCTGCGGCCGGAGGCTGTTTCTTTTGCCCGGGAGCGAAAAGCCAACCTGTTTCTCGCGCACCATCCTCCGGTATGGGATCCCGTCAAAGCCCTCCGCACGGACCAACCCGGCATCAGCGCGCTGATTCAGGCCGCGGCGGAGGGCATGCACTGCATCGCCGCGCATACCTGCCTGGACGCGGCTCCCGGAGGCATCAATGACGCGTTGGCTGAGATCCTTCAGCTCAGCGGGGTAAGGCCCCTGTTTCCTGCCGCTGAAGCAAAACAGGTGAAAATCGTGACATTTCTCCCGGCCGATCAGGTTGCCCGGGTGCGGCGCGCCATGAGTGACGCCGGGGCGGGCGTCATCGGTATCTACCGGGAATGCGCCTTTGCGGCGCCCGGAACAGGATCCTTTTTCGCGCCGGACGAAGCCAATCCTTTTACTGGAGCCCGGGGACAATTGAATGAAGAACCCGAGGTCCGGCTCGAGATGATTGCTGAACGCCATCTGACGGACGCTGTGTTGTCTGCCATGCGGGCCGCGCACCCGTATGAAGAGCCTGCTTACGATGTCATTCCACTCGAAAACACCCGTCCGGATGTGGGCCTGGGAAGGTTGGGAAGCCTTCCGGAACCCATGTCTCCATTGGAACTGCTGGCGTATGTCCGGGAGAAACTGTCGGCGCCGCAGGCCCGCCTGGCCATGCCGCCGGATGCGGCAAACCGTTGCCTGAAGACGGTTGGCGTGCTGGGCGGCAGCGGAGGAAGCCTGATCACCCGCCTGCCTCCGGAAACAGACGCCTACATCACCGGCGAATTCTCATACCATAATGCCCTGGACGCGGTCACGGCAGGCCATGTGATCATTGAAGCAGGCCACCACGAAACAGAGTTTCCCGGCGTTCGGCGCCTGGCTGAACGGCTCCGGCAGGATTTCCCCGGTCTGCCCGTGCATATCTTTGAGGAAAGTTCCCCTTACGTTGCGACCTGATCAGTGCGCTCAGCGGCTACTGTCCATTCCGATGGCAGGCCGCCAAGCATGGCCGCCCGGGTCAGCGCGAAATCCCACCGACAGGGATCCCCGGGGCACAGCGTCCGAAATACACGGGTAATTTCCACCGATGTTTTCCAGTCCGCGTTCTTTCGGCGGGTAATTCCCCAGGCCAGGGCCAGGCGGTGGATATGCCGGTCCACTGGACAGAGCAATTGTGCCGGCGAAAGCACGGTCCAACAGCCCGGATCCACCCTGTCCCGCCGCACCATCCAGCGCAGATACAGCAGCATCCGTTTACAAGCTCCGCCCCGTTCCGGGTCCGGCCAGAGCGGATGCCAGGCGCGGTCCATGGCCTGAAACAGCTGACGGGACCAGTTCACCAGCACATGCCGGAGAAACTCCGGATCTTTCCGTCGGCTCTGTTCGCAGGCCGCGGAACGGGCAACCGCTGCCTGAATGGTTTCATTTTCCTCAAGCAGGCGACGGACACCCAGTAAAAAAGCCGCCATGTCCGATCCGGATACCCAGCGGTATCGGTACGCCGCATACAGGCGCCGAATATCTCCGGACGGCATCCGGAGCAGGGAGGATGCCGGTTCAGGTCCGAGCCGCCCCAGGGCCGACCGGGCGGCGCGCTGAATCTGTTTCGCGTCCCCAAAAGCCAGTCCGGCGGCAACCAGTCCTGCCAGCTCGCGATCCGCGGCATCACTGTAGTCATACACCACGGAAAGGGGGTCCGTATCTATGTAGTCCGGGCGGTGATAACGCCTGTACAGGCGCCGCAGCCGGTCACGAAGCGTTCCAATATCCGCCCCAATTTCGGCTGGACCGACAAAATCCGGCATTATTCCCACTCGATCGTGCCGGGGGGTTTGCTGGTGATATCGTACAGTACCCGGTTGATGCCGCGGACCTCGTTGCAGATCCGGTTCGCCACCCTGGCCAGCAGCTCCGGCGGAAACCGGTACCAGTCCGCCGTCATGGCATCCTGTGAAGTCACGGCGCGCAGGCTGCAGACTTCTTCATAGGTCCGTTCGTCTCCCTGGACGCCTACGCTTCGGACCGGCAGCAGGCAGACCAGCGCCTGCCAGATCTCATCATACAGCCCGGCCGCCCGTATTTCTTCGATAAATATCGCGTCGGCATCTCTCAGGGTATCCAGCCGTTCCCGGGTCACCTCGCCTACGCAGCGGACCCCCAGCCCCGGCCCGGGGAACGGATGCCGGCCGACAATCTCTTCGGGCAGGCCCAGTTCACGCCCCAGCGCCCGGACCTCATCCTTGAACAGTTCCCGCAGGGGTTCGATCAGCGCGAGGTTCATTTTCTCCGGCAGCCCGCCCACGTTATGGTGGCTCTTGATCGTTGCCGAAGGTCCGCCGGTTGCCGATGTCGACTCGATCACATCAGGATACAGCGTACCCTGGGCCAGAAAATCCACCTGGCCTATCTTGCGGGCCTCATCCTCAAACACATCGATGAACACGCCGCCGATGATTTTCCGTTTCTGTTCGGGATCGGTGATCCCGCGCAGCGCGGAAAGAAACCGTTCTTCCGCGTCCACGTAAACAAAGTTCATGTGGAAATGATCCCGGAACACCCGCTGCACCAGTTCGGGTTCCCCCTTCCGGAGGAGGCCATTGTTCACGAACACGCAGGTGAGCCGGTCACCGATCGCCCGGTGGATCAGGGTGGCCGCCACGCTGGAATCGACGCCGCCGCTCAGCGCGCACAGTACCCTGCCGTCCCCCACTTTTTCGCGGATTTCCTGTACGGCCACATCAGCAAAAGAGGCCATTTTCCAGTCCCCGGGACAACCGCAGATGCCGTGCACAAAGTTCCGGAAAATAATTTGTCCCTGCGGCGTATGGACCACTTCCGGATGGAACTGTACGCCGTACCATTTCTTTTCCCGGTGCGCGATCGCCGCGTATGGCGAGTTTTCCGTCCGACCGATCGCGACAAATCCGTCGGGCAGCCGCTCCACCCGGTCGCCGTGGCTCATCCAGACCCTGGCGCGGCGGTCCACCCCGGTAAGCAGCCCCGAAACATCCTCATGCTCCAGCCACGCCACGCCATATTCCCGCCGATCCGCCCGGTCAACCCGACCGCCCAGCATGTGCGCCAGCAGCTGCGCGCCGTAACAGATGCCCAGAATAGGAACGCCCAGCTCAAAAATTCCCGGGTCGGGAAGCGGAGCGCCGGGCTGATGGACACTGGCCGGTCCTCCGCTGAGAATCAGCCCGGCCGGACGCAGTTCCCGAAGCCGGGAAATTTCCACGTTGAACGGCACAATCAGGCTGTATACGTTGGTTTCCCGCACCCGCCGGGCGATTAATTTACTGTACTGCGCTCCAAAATCCAGCACTACGATGGGACGACGAATGTCTTCTCTGTTCATTTTTTAGTCCTGCCCGCTTTCGTTTTCTGGATTCTCCTCCCGCTTACCTGAAAATCTGGTAGTTGGGCGCGTCTTCAGTTATGGTCACATCGTGAGGATGGCTCTCCCGCAGGCCCGCCGCCGTCATCTCGATAAATTCAGCGTGTTCCTGCAGTTCCCGCAGCGTGCGGCATCCGCAGTATCCCATGGCCGCCCGCAGGCCGCCCACCAGCTGGAACACGTAATCCGCCAGCGCTCCCCGGTAAGGCACCCGGGCTTCGATCCCTTCGGGCACCAGTTTGCTGATATCTTCGTCGAACTGCATATAGCGGGCTTTGCTGCCCCGCTGCATGGCCTTGATGGAGCCCATTCCCCGAACGACTTTATAGGTCCGTCCCTCGAAAAGCACCTTCTCGCCCGGACTTTCTTCGGTTCCGGCAAACAGGCTGCCGATCATGACGCTGTCAGCGCCCGCGGCAATGGCTTTGGCGATGTCGCCGGAGTATTTGATGCCGCCGTCAGCGATAACAGGAATCCCCCGTTCCCGCGCGACTTTCGCCACATCCATGATGGCAGTCAGTTGGGGTACCCCCACCCCGGCCACCACCCGGGTGGTACAGATAGACCCCGGCCCCACCCCCACTTTCACCGCGTCGGCGCCCGCCTCGATCAGATCCAGCGCCGCATCGCCCGTAACGATATTGCCCGCGATGATCCTCGCGTCCGGGAACTGCGCGCGCAACTGCCGGACCATGTCCAGCACCATTTCCGAATGGCCGTGCGCGGAATCCACAACCAGCACATCCGCTCCGGCCTGCAACAGCATGGCGGCGCGTTCAATCTCCCCGCGGCCGACGCCAACCGCCGCGCCTACCCGCAGCCTGCCCTCCGCGTCCGTGCACCGGGAAGGAAAATCACGGGCCTTCATGATGTCCTTAATGGTCAGCAACCCCATCAGTTTGCCGTGTTCATCCACAATGGGGAGCTTTTCAATCCGGTGTTTATGCAGCAGACGCCGAGCCTCATCCATATCGGTGCCGGGCGGAACGGTCACCAGCCGTTCGCGGGGGGTCATGACTTCGCGGATCGGACGGGACAGGTCTTCTTCAAAGCGCATGTCCCGGTTGGTCAGAATGCCGAGCAGAAACCCGTCCGGTCCGGTGATCGGCACGCCGGAAATGTGGTACCGGGCCATCAGCGCTTCGGCGTCGCGCAGGGTATGGTCAGGGGTCAGCGTGAACGGATGGGAAATGATCCCCGCCTGGGACCGCTTTACCCGGTCCACTTCTTCCGCCTGCTCTTCCGGGGGAAGGTTTTTATGGATAATCCCTATGCCGCCTTCCTGGGCTATCGCGATGGCCAGCCGGGACTCGGTCACCGTGTCCATGGCCGCGCTCAGGAGGGGAATATTCAGGGTAACATCGCCCGCCAGGCGGGTACGCACGTCGGTTTCACGGGGCAGTATGCCCGAACGCCGGGGTTTTAACAGCACGTCATCGAAAGAAAGCCCCCGTTCCATGCGCTGCTTATCCGTCATAAACGCCTCGCGCGCCGCTTACGGCCGGCAACTTCGCCGAACCGTCCCGGGAGACGCGGCATGTTTCCCCCCGGGGGTAGTATTATATGGATTTCACCCGGTCCAATAAAAAACCGCCCCACCCATCGAGTGGGACGGCCTGTCTGCGGTTTTAGGAAATCAGGCGTTCAGAATCTTCTTTACCTTCGGCGCCTGGATCCGTTCGGGCTGGGGCATGGAACCTACCAGCGGACGGGCATAACGGATAAAGGCGTCGGTGACATCGTTGCCTTCGTCGTTGATGAACGCGTCCGGCATGGTGGTGGAATGCCGCGCCACGGTCTCCAGCGGGGTCAGGAAGTAGGAAACCGCGTAATCGCCCTCCCGTTTGATCGCCACTGAGCCATCCACATTGTGCCAGATGGCATAGTGGGCAGCTTTTTCGCCCACTTCGCGGGCTTCGTGCTGGTCCACTTCGGATACGCAGCCCAGGAAAGAGCGCTGGAGATATCCGAACGTGTCGCTGCGGACCCGTTTGATCCCCATGGCTTTGACTTCGGCCGCCAGGACATCGCCCAGCGCGCCGGTGCCGGAGAGCTGGATATTGCCGTGCGCGTCCCGCTCACCGCCGGTGAACGCGGCCACGATGGGCGTGCCGCTTTCGTCGACAATCCCTTCGGATACCGCCACGACGCAACGCCCGTACTGCTCATACACCCGCTTCACGTCTGCCTTGAATTTTTCCCGGCTGAACGGGCGTTCGGGCAGGTAGATCAGGTGCGGACCGTCATCCGGATACTTCCGGGCCAGGGCGCTCGCGGCCGTAAGGAACCCCGCGTGGCGGCCCATCACCACGGCGATATAAACCCCCGGAATGGCCCGGTTGTCCAGGTTGGCGCCCGAAAAAGCCTGGGCCACGAATTTGGCCGCAGATCCGTATCCCGGGCAGTGGTCGGTTACTTTGAGGTCATTGTCAATGGTCTTGGGCACGTGGATAACCCGAAGCTCATAGCCCGCTTCCCTGGCCTGCTCGTTCACGATCCGGCAGGTGTCCGCGCTGTCGTTGCCGCCGCAGTAGAAAAAGAAACGGATGCCGTGGGCGCGGCACACTTCGAAGATCCGTTTGCAGTATTCCACGTCCGGTTTATCCCGGGTGGAAAGCAATGCCGCCGACGGTGTCTGGGCCACCCGCTCCAGATTGTGGGTAGTGGCTTCGGTCAGATCGTAGAAATTCTCATCCACAATTCCCCGCACGCCATGGATCGCGCCGTATACATGGGTTACCCACGGATATTTGCGCGCTTCAAGCACCACGCCCACCACGCTCTGATTGATGACGGCGGTAGGCCCTCCGCCCTGCGCAACCAACGCCTTGCCTTCCAGTCGGGACATAACTCGCGCTCCTTATTTGGTTAACTGTCGGAAACCGTTGAATACCAGACCTTTCCCGCCGACAGAACGTCGCCCGGGACAAAACTATTATTTCATGAATCAGGATTTCCAGGCAAACCGGGAGAAGTGCCGGGAATTGCGGTGTGGAATCCTTCTGCTGGTATGATAGGCGGAAATGCAGTCACGAAGACCATAAACGGGAGGAAACGCCATGAACCTTTCTCGCCTTGCCCTTGTTATATCCGTTACAGCTCTTCTTTTGTTTGCGATATGCGTTCCTGCGCACGCCCGAACGGAACAGGTGAGTTCGCCGGATAAGTCCATCACGGTGTCGGTCTATATCGAAAAAACGTTGCAGTGGTCCCTGGCAGTGGACGGGCAGGAAGTGCTGCCGCCGGCTCCAATCGCGCTGAAACTCTATAAAGGGGCTGCGCTTGGCGCCACCCCCCGCCTGCTGGATGTGCAGCGCGCTTCCGTGGATGAGGTAATAGAGCCTCCCGTAGCCGAAAAGCGCAGCCGCATCCCTAACCGCGCGGAGCAGATGACGCTGACGTTTGAGGGCAATTACGCAGTAACTTTCCGGGCATACGACGATGGAGTCGCCTGGCGGTTTGAAACCAGCCTTCCCGGTGAGGTTGAAATCGAATCGGAAACGGTGGCATTCCGCCTGAATGGTCCCTGGAAGGTGTGGCGCACCGCCACGCGGAAGTGGAACTGCTCATTTGAGTCTGAGTATACCGTGCAGTCCCCGGCGGAGTGGCCTGCCGATGAAATGGCTTTTCTTCCGCTGTACGCCAAACTGGAGAACGGCCCGGCGCTGCTCATCACCGAGGCGGATCTGCTCTCCTACCCGGGGATGTTCATCGGCAGGGACCAGAAAGACGCCACGCTGCTGACCGGCTGCTTTGCCCCCTATCCGAAAGTCGAGAAACCAGACCGCGACCGGTACATCCATGTTGCTGAGGCGGAACCGTTCATCGCAAAAGTAAACGGCACGCGCAGTTTCCCGTGGCGGGTGGTCTGCGTGGCAAGAAAAGACACGGATCTCCTGGCAAACGATATGGTTTACCGGCTGGCTACCCCCTGCCAGTTACAGGATACCTCGTGGATCCGTCCGGGCAAGGTGGCCTGGGACTGGTGGCACGCGAACGTCATGTGGAACGTTCCGTTCAAGTCCGGCATCAACAACGACACATATAAAAAGTACATTGACTTTGCCGCCCAGAACGGTCTGGAGTATGTCATCCTGGATGAAGGCTGGTCAAAAACCACCGACCTGACAGATCTGAATCCGAACGTAGATCTTGCCGCGCTGGCCCAGTATGGCAAGGAAAAAGGTGTCCGCCTGATTCTCTGGTGCGTCTGGCGCACCCTGGATGCCCAGAAAGATCAGGTGCTGCCGTGGTTCCGCGACCTGGGCATCGCGGGGGTGAAGGTGGATTTCATGGACCGGGATGACCAGAAAGTAGTGGAATTCTACGAGCGGATGGCCCGGGCGACCGCGGAACACCATCTGCTGCTGGATTTCCACGGCGCCTTCAAGCCCACCGGCCTGCGGCGCACCTGGCCGAACCTGATTACCCGGGAGGGGGTCATGGGCATGGAATACAGCAAGTGGAGCGACAAAAGCGGCCCGGAATATACCACGGCCATTCCCTTCATCCGTATGGTGGCCGGACCTATGGATTACACGCCGGGCGCCATGCGGAACGCACAGAAAGACAGCTTCAAACCTATTTTCAACCTGCCGTTCAGCATGGGCACGCGGGCCCACCAGCTGGCGCTTTATGTCGTGCTGGAAAGCCCGCTGCAAATGCTCAGCGACAGCCCCTCCGCATACGAAAAAGAACCGGAATGCCTCTCTTTTATCGCGCGGTGCCCGACCACCTGGGATGAGATCCGTCCGCTGGAAGGTGTTGTCGGATCCCACGTGCTGCTGGCCCGCCGCCACGGCGACCAGTGGTGGCTGGGCGGGCTGACCAACTGGCAGGACAGGGAACTGACCGTGCCGCTGGATTTTCTCGGGGACGGCAAATGGAATATGGAACTGTTCACGGACGGGCTCAACGCGGACGTGGCCGCGCAGGATTATGTCCGGGAGACCCGTGAAGTGACAGCCGGGGAATCGCTGAGCGTGCGTTTAGCTCGCGGCGGCGGTGTGGCCGCCGTGTTCACCCCGGCCCGCTGACGGTTCCGCCAGCTCTATATAATTAAAATCCGGAGGGTGTGTTATCTGCCCCGTCCGCCCGGGCCTGCAGCGCGGCAAAATTGGAGTCCGGCGCCGGGATAACGCGCAGGATCTTTATCAGCTGGTCCAGCCGGCGGGGCACCTCTTCAGGGATAAGCGGCCCGGCCGTGGTGGTACAGAGCCAGTTACCGCCTGCCTCGACGGCCATATCCGGATGGCGCAACAGGTATTCGATCATAGCCGGATGCAAAAACTGTTCGGCAAACTCCGGGTTGTCCGTCAGCACGGTGAAATTTTTTCGGAAATCATCATGGGGCGGATGATATTCAATCCGGTCGAAACGGGCTATGCGTTCAAATTTTTCCAGCTGGGCCGGGGGATAAACCCGCACTTCCGGCAGGCGCTGCCCATGGCGCAGCATGGCAATGCTGCAGTGGTGTTTTCGCGCGTCCTGCTTGTTACCCGTGACGTACCGGTAATCAAACACGTACACCTGGAACTCTTTGTACACCCCGGAGATAATGTTGGTAGCCATCCGGTTGCGTCCCCGGTCCAGCTGATACAGGAATCCCAGCCGCTGGGGCAGCCCGAAGCTCAGGTAACTGAACCGCAGCCCGCATTCTTCCGCGATTTCCGCGAAGACCCGCTGCTGCATCATCCGGTACTCTATATACAGGCTAACCGCAAGCGTGGCCACCCCCGCGATAAACAGCGCGAAGAAGAACCATTCTGATGTGGAATACAATTCCAGCATATGTGCCTGTTATCCTGACGCCCGTGGGTATACTATGCGGTATTCCTGCCGTCCAGCGCAACTATTCCGGGCTGAACAGCACCTGGCACCGTAACAGGATACTTCCATGACTGCAGCAAGTTTCTATAAGTTCCATTATCGCCGGATTGCCTTAATGGTTTCATGGGGACTGACAATCCTGGCTGTTCCCCTCCCGGCTGGCGCCGATACGCCATCCTCGCCGCTGCCGCAATCCCCCCGGATTACCCCTGTCGCTGAAGCTTCCGATCCCTCCGCCAACGCGACGCGTGAAGGTTCGGAAGTTGCCCTGCTGCGGGGAGAAATCGCCGCGCTGCGGGCTGACCTCAAACAGCTGCAGGAAAGCCTGAACATCATCCTGAACCAGATCACGGCCGATCTCCGACGGGATAATGATGTGCTGCGTCAGGAAAATCAGCTTTTGCGCGAAGAAGTGCAGCGGTTGGGGGGGGCACCGCCCAATATGGCTCCCGCAACCGGTAGTACCGAAAATACAGCCGCGGAAAACCGCCTGCCTGCCGCATTTCCCGCGCCGGCGCCGCAGGATGACGCACCGCCTCCCGACAGCGCCGACGCCTATTCAGCCGAATCCGATGGCGTCCCGCCGCCTTCTCAGCAGGAGACGGATGACACAGTCCCGGCCGAACCGCCGGCATGGGAAGTGGTTGCTTCC
This sequence comes from Candidatus Hydrogenedentota bacterium, assembly GCA_029776995.1. Classification (GTDB taxonomy): domain Bacteria; phylum Hydrogenedentota; class Hydrogenedentia; order Hydrogenedentales; family CAITNO01; genus JAGPFE01. The sequence continues at coordinate 41,014 of JAKOTZ010000262.1, read as the reverse complement.
TGGGGACGTGAACCCGAAGACGCCAAAGCGCTCGGACCGGACATCCTGTCCCAGAAAGGTATTGTCGGCGTAACCGCCCCCGGGGCAGGGCGCGGCGCGCTGATCGCCCTGGGCCGCGCCCTGCGGCGGGAATATGACCATTACGATATTATTAATGTGGATATCTTCGATGACCGGACGGAAGCTGAAAACTATGCCCAGAACCGGCACCCCGACCCCAGACATCGGGTCCTGAGCATCATGCGTCATCTGCGTACTGGACAGGACGTCATACTGCTCTACCGGGACGGCCTTGCTGAATCTGTTCCTCCCTCGCCGTAAAAGCAGTCCCTCAAGTTTTATGTCCGTTTTGCCGATAATCCGAGTGCGACGGACCGTAACCACCTGAAAGGGACATTCCATGGACGGAATTCAGGGTATGGGCAGGCGTCCTGGGACAGACGCGGTTGACGCCCTGACAGCTTTGCTGGCCCGCGACCGTGCCAGCGCCGAACCGCTGCCCCGAAAAATAGCCACCGGCAAAAATCAATCCGAACCGGATCCGGCAGTTCCATCGGATAAGACAACGGGCAAGGCTGATCTTCCAAGGCGCCCGGACATTAATCCGAACCGCTTAACGCGCCAGATCAGGGACCGCGCTGATTTTTCCCTCCCCGAAAAAATGCGTGAAGCAGCCGCCCCGGTTGCTTCCCTTACCGAAAAGGATTCGGACGGGGGAGCAAGGCAGCTGACGTTCAGTTTTTACGGTTCCATGAAAGAGGAGGCAGCCGCCAGTTTTGAGTTGAAGCTTGGCCGCCTGGCCGCGGAGGACAATTCTCCGTCCGCTCAGGCCGTTGTCTCCCTGGGGTACAGGCTTTCCGCCTCGTTTTCCCTCTCCGGCAGCATCAGCGGCGAAGCGCTGAAGGGTTTCGGCAATGCCGCGGAAATGGGCCTGAAGTCCTTCAACAGCAGAGAATTCCTGGATAAGTTTATCGCCCTGACGTCGCGGATGCTGGAGAGTCTGCCCGGCGACCTGAATGAGTGGCTGTCGCTGTTCAGCAGTGGAAACGCGCGGGATAACAAAGAAACCCTGGAGACACTGGTTAACCGGATGTTTAAAAAGTTTTTCGGGGGAACACGAACCGCGCAATCCATCCGGTTTTCCGCATCAGTGCAGATGGAGTTTTCCTTCGAGATTTCGGGGCAGTTCGCGGCAACCGCTGAAGAGGCCGCCCAGTCGGATCCCCTGGTTCTGGACCTGAATGGCGACGGCCAGCTGAACCTGACCTCCGCGGCAGCCGGCGCGCGTTTCGACATTCTGGGAAAGGGTTCCCCCGTGCAGACGGCTTTCGTGACCGGCGGGGATGCCTTCCTGGCGCTGGACCGGAACGGCAACGGCACTATTGACTCGGGCCTGGAACTTTTTGGAGACCAGTACGGCGCCGCCAATGGCTTTGAAGAACTGCGAAAATTCGACGGCAATGGAGACAGCGTAATTGACAGCCGCGACCAGATTTTTTCCTCTCTTCGCCTGTGGCAGGATAACGGAAGCGGAACCACGGAACCCGGAGAACTGCTTTCTCTCGCCGACGCGGGGGTAACGGCCATCCTTCTGAATTATAAAGACGTCAATAAAATAGCCGCCGGAGGCAATCGGGTAGCCCAGGTGGCTGCTTATCAGCGGACTGATGGACGGTATGGTCTTGCCGGAGATGTACTGCTGAACTACATCGGCTGACGCCACCCGCCAACGATCAGGCGGGATCATCCTTCTGCTCCAGCCCCCCGCTTTCCGCTTCATGCCCCCGGGGGTGCAGCCCGTCATGGCAGGTCTCAGAAGGCTCCAGATGGGTGGTAATGTGAACCCGTTTTCCTGGGAACAATTTAGCCACGGCGGATTCCAGCCGCGTCACCCGGTCATGCGCGCGCGCCAGGGTGGATGCGCCGGAAAGAAATACATGCAGTTCTATCCACGCCATTGTTTCGGTTTCCCGGAATCGCAACTGGTGGTACCCATCTATTTCTCCGGTTGCCTGAGCCCGGTCCAGGCATTCCAGCAGGCGGCGGGTGGATTCCGGATCCGCCCGGTCCAGCAGCCCCCGGAACGCCTCTCGCAGTAGATGGAAGGCGGTGACCATAATATTCGTCGCCACGACCAGCGCCGCCAGGGGATCCAGCCAGGCCAGACCGGTCCACCGTACCAGCCCAATTCCCGCCAGCACCCCCGCGCTGGTCCACACATCCGTCAGCAGATGCAGCCCATTGGCCCGTAACACCAGGGTCCCCATGCGCCTCCCCGCAATTACCAGCGCCGCGCCCAGCGCCAGATTAACCATGGATAAAGCCGCCACAATGGCCATGCCCGCATCCAGATGGGTCAAGGCGCCTCCCCGAAGCAGCCGCCATCCAGCCGACCAGTAGATAGCCACCGCCGCCATGCCGATCAGCGCTCCCTCGAAGCCCGCTGAAAAAAATGCGATTTTTTCATGACCGTACGGGTGTTCAGCATCCGGACGCTTCCGGGCATACCACAGGCTGAACGTGGCCATCATCGCGGCCAGCACATTCACGATGCTCTCCGCCGCATCCGAAAGAATGGCCACACTGCCTGTCCACCACCAGGCCAACCCTTTCCCTGCCACCATCAGGACCGCGACAAAGAAACTGATCCCTGCCGCTGCCATCATTACATTGTCGCGGCGCGCATTTAACCCAGGGACCTGCAACGCAGGATCTCCAGCGTCATGCCGGTTCATGTGCGTTCCACCATATTCATAACTGTTCCGTCGCGCAGCATGCTGCATCCTCAACGGCTGCTCATTATAGCCGTCTGTGCCGGCCCGTTTTAATAATTCCGTTACAGCGAGATTCCGGAGGACCTCCTGTATGCCGGCAACAGACACAAATTTCCGCGGGAAACTCTTGACAATGGCGGTCGGATGTGCTAGACTAAACACGCGACAGATAATTATTGACATGCCGGCGGATGGCATGGAGGATACTTTCATGAAACATTCGAAAGTCGGTCTGGCAGCGTTGGCGGTTTTAATGGTTGGGGTATGGGTGATCCTCCCCGTAGCCCAGGCGCAAACCTATGATCCGGATGTGGACCTGCCTAAACCCACAGCCCTGGAAAAAACCCTGACCAAACTGGGACGAGGCCTCTCCAACATCATGCTGGGATGGGCCGAAATCCCGGTCACCTTTGACAAGAACCTCAAAAAGGGAAAACCCCTGGGGTATCTGATCGGGGTGGCGCCGGTAATGGGTACCGCGCGGGCGGTTATGCGCACGGGAACAGGATTTTACGAAGCGGTAACGTTCCCCGTGACGGATAAAGCAGTCAACTACGAAGCGGTGCTGGAACCCGAGTACATTTTCTGACGTGATTCGATGGCGTACACGAGGCCCCGCCCTCGTTGGCTACTTCAGGGATGCCACGGGGAAGCGGGGCGTTGTTGTGTCTACCGGCGAGCGTCCGCCGCTGGAAGGCGGGCTGCTGTTTGCGTTCCCCGGCACGGAAGGTGAAATGCAGTCCCTGCCGCTTGAACAGGCTGCCGTCCAGGTCTCCCCGGATGTCATCCTGGAGTCTATAATCATAACGGAACGTTTCTTTGGTCAACGCCTGTCCAAACTGCCGCCCCTGCTGTGGCCGGAACCGGAGGGACAGAGACATGCCTAAATACCGGGATATCGAGGAATTTCTGGACGAGGTCGTCAGCCTGCCCAGCATGCCCGGCGTGGTCAGCGAGGTCAGGCGTATTCTGGATGATCCCGACGGATCTCTGTCTGACGCGGCAGACAAAATCGCGCTGGATCCGGCGCTGACTTTCAAGGTGTTGCGGCTGGTGAATTCGGCTTTTTACGGTTTGCGCCAGCAGGTAACCAGCGTCCGCCACGCCGCCACGCTGCTCGGGGCAAAAGTGCTGAAAAACCTGTGCCTGACCGCCGCGGTGTTCGAGTCCATGAAGGGCTCCCCGGAACGGCTGATCCGGCACGCGGCCGGAACCGCAACGGCCATGCGCGCCCTGGCATTGGAAGGCCCGCTCGGACTGCTGCTGCCCTCCGCGGACGAAGCCTTTATCCTGGGGCTGGTGCATGATATCGGCAAGATGCTCCTGTACACGGTCGTTCCGGACCTGGTGGCTGAGACAGAAAAGTTAACCATGGAGCGGCGGATACCGATGTTCCGCGCGGAACATGAACTGATTGGCATCGATCACGCGGAACTTGGCGCGCGGCTGGCGCTCCACTGGAAACTGGATGACCTTTACGTGCAGGCGGTTGGCGGCCATCACGAACTCGCCCGCTGCTCCGGCGCCTACACGGCCATAGCCTGCAACATAACCGTTGCGGATTATATCGCCGGGATGTGCGGACACGGGGTAACCGATCCTGTCTGGTTTGAAATTCCTGACGCGGTATGGACAGAGTCCGGGGTGGACGGTCCATGCGCCATCCGCGTGATGAGCAGCTATCTCAGTGACCTGAGCCGGATCGATGAACTGGTCACTGAAGTGATGCAGAAAGAAGCCTGAGTCCCGAATACCTGTTACGAGACAGGCAACGCGGGCATACCATTCAGCAGATCCGGCGTTCGGGGATATCTTTTGGGGCGGGTTGCGTCAAATGCCGCATGTTGCCGTTCCCATTCGTCGTACATATCATCCATGCTTTGCCCCGTAATGATCCGCTGTCTGATCTCGGCTCCGCCGGCCAGCGCGTCAAAGTGGGAGGTAAATGCCAGCATATCCCCATGGATACGCCGAATGGCCCGCAACAGTTCCACAAACAGACGGAAAGGACGGGCCTGTTGCCAGTCTGTCACTTCTAACGCCACTCCCCGGCAGGATTGATCCAAATAGGTTGGTTTGACCGCCTTTCCGGGGATTGAACGGGGCGTGTACGTCACCGGCCGAAGCGCAAATCCGGCGTACAGGGAGGGATCCAGCTGGTTCAGCAGCCGCTCCGCGTCCAGCCACGGCGCGCCAAACTGCAAAAACGGGTTATCCGTGCCCCGCCCCTCGTTCAGGTTGGTGCCCTCCAGCAGACACGCGCCGACATAGGCCAGCGCGGATTCAGGACACGGCAGGTTCGGCGAGGGCGCCTGCCATGCCAACCCGCACTGCGGATACGTCAGTTCACGGCGCCAATTTCCACACCGACGCACTTCGAGTTTAAGCCCTTTTATTTTTTTCCACGCCTGAAACCACTCTGCCGCCTCTCCCAGGGTCATCCCGTGCCGAACCGGCGCCGGTCCCCAGCACACGGGAGAAAACGGTCCGGCGGCCACCGGACCTTCCAGCACATCGCCGCCCAGCGGATTGGGCCGATCCAGCACCATAACCGGCACCCCGGACTCGGCGCAGGCCGTCATGCACGCAAACAGGGTATGCGGATACGTGTAATACCGTGCCCCGACATCCGGCAGATCCACCACCAGCAGGTCCAGCCCCCGCAACTGTTCCGGTGTAGGCCTATCCTGAGACCCGTACAGGCTGACCACGGGAACGCCTGACGCCCGTTGAGATTCCACCTGTTCTCCGGCCTCGGCCTGACGCCTAAGCCCGTGTTCCGGACTGAACCACATCCTGACCGGAACATCAAACTGCTCCAGTAAATCCTTCAGGGGGGTTCCCCGGGCGGTTACCGCTGCCGTGTTGGTCAGCACGCCAATACCCCGGCGTTTGCGCAGAACGGAGAACCGGTCCCGCTGCATCAGGTCCGCCGCGGTAAAAACATTGCTCTGTTCCGGCGCCAGGTAAAGGCCGGCGCCAAGATAAAACGTCCGGCGGAGCGTTCCATTGTCCCGCCGTTTTCGGCTGGGATGGCAGGTATTACTGAGCAGCACGGCAAACCCGCCGGTATCCGGATCCATCCAGATGGACGTGCCGGTCCATCCCGTATGACCAAAGGCATTGCGTGAAAAAAGAAATCCGTTGGCCCAGTCCACCGGGGGATCCAGCCACCACCCCAAGCCCTGCCAGGGATAAAAATCCCACTGGGGCCGGATCATCATTTGAAGGGTTTCCGGCTTGACCATGCGGCCGCCCAGCAGCGCTTCACAGAACCGCGCGAGATCGGTCACTGTGGAAAACAGCCCCGCGTGCCCTGCTATGCCGCCCATGGCGTACGCGTTTTCATCATGCACTTCCCCCTGGACAAGCCGTCCACGCCAGGCATCCTGTTCGGTCGGAGCGCATTCCTGCCGAACATCCGGCGCAGGCCGGAAACCGGTTTTTTGCATTCCCAGCGGACCGAAAATCCGCTCGCCGCAAAAATAGTCCAGCCGGTCCCCAGTCGCCTGCTCTACGACCATACCCAGCAGCATAAAACCGAAGTCTGAGTACTCCCGGCGTGTTCCCGGGGCCGCCTCCAGAGGCAGCCGCACGATCTGTTCCAGCATGGATACCGGCGAACCTACCTGAGTTTTCAGTTCCCGGTAGGCAGGCAGACCCGTCGTGTGCGTGATGCAGTGCCGCAACGTAAAGCGATCAAGCCCCTTCAGGGGCAGCCATCTGGAAACCGGCTGATCCAGATCCAGAAGCCCTTCTTCGACCAGAAGCATAACCGCCGTCGTCGTGGCAACCACTTTGGTAAGCGAAGCCAGGTCATAACGCGTATCCAGGCTGGTGGTCTGTTGAACTGGAACACGCTGTTTCAGCCCATATGCCCCCTGCCATACGGTGCGGCCTTCCTTGCCCGCACAGGCCACCGCGCCCGGCGCCCCGGCCCGGCGCACGGCCTCTGATAGCCATGCGTCAAAATTCATGGGCGATCTTTTCTGCCGGGCGGAATGGATGGGAAAGGCAGGCCGGACCGGTTCTGCAGCATGCAGATGGCCAGCGCGAGCGCGTCCGCGGCATCATCCGGACGAGGCCGTTCTTCCAATCCCAGCAACAGCCGCGTCATTTCCTGAACCTGGCGTTTTTCCGCCCGGCCGTAGCCGGTCACTGCCGTTTTAGCTTCCGTGGGGCTGAACTCGCCGATGGGCAGATCCCGCTGCGCCGCGGCAAGCAGGATCACCCCCCTGGCCTGGGCAACCGTTATGCCATTGGTAACATTCTGTTTGAAAAACAGCCGTTCCACGCACACGCAGTCAGGATGGTAGTCCGTCAGCAACTCGTCGACACACTTATACAGGTAGGCCAGGCGGACCGGCATCGCATCTTCGGGACCGGTCGCAATCACCCCGTGGGCCACATGCCTCAGACGGCCGCCCGAAAGTTCCACCACTCCCCATCCCGCAGCCGCTGTGCCGGGGTCAAAACCGATGGCGCGCAATCGCTTACTCGTTGAGTGCCGCCTCCATGTCCTGCTCGCTGATGTCCGCGTTGGAGAACACATTCTGTACGTCGTCGTGTTCTTCGAGCGCGTCCAGGAGCTTCAGCACGGCGCCCGCCATTTTGCCATCCACTTTCTGAAGGGTCTTGGGAATCATTTTCAGTTCGATTTCCTGGGCTTTGATTCCCATTTTTTCAAACGCGTCGGCGACCGCGTGAAGCTGGGTGGGGTCCGTGTAAATTTCATGCACGTCCCCGGAGCTGTCCACGTCCTCGGCGCCGGCTTCGATAGCTTTTTCAAGGATTTCGTCGTCTGAAATACCTTCCTTGGGAACCGTAATCACGCCGCGGGAATCAAAATTCCACGCTACCGCGTTGGCGGCCGCCATGGACCCGCCGGCCTTGGTTACCAGGTGGCGAACTTCCGCCAGGGTGCGGTTTTTGTTATCCGTAGTCACGTCAATCAGGATGCCCACGCCGCCGGGGCCGTAAGCTTCGTAACGGATTTCCTCATAGGCCGCACCTTCGATTTCGCCTGTACCCCGTTTGATGGCCCGTTCGATATTCTCACGGGGCATATTGTTATTCCGGCAGGCAATCAGCACGGTCCGCAGCCGGGCGTTTCCGTTCGGGTCCGGCCCGCCCTGGCGCACGGCGATGGTGATTTCCTTGGCCAGACGCGAAAAAATCTTGCCCCGCTTGGCATCCAATGCGCCTTTTTTCCGTTTAATGGTACTCCACTTTGAGTGTCCTGACATGAGACGTGTTTCTCCTGGTCCTGCTGTACTTTCCGGAAAGGTCCGGCAGTTACAGTTTAGCAAAAATTCCCGGCCATCCGCAATGCTGCCCGTTGACTGCCTGTCCGGCTGGATTCAAAGTCGATGAACATTTTTTGGAAAAATTTTCCGGGAATGGGCGGCGTGTTTTATTTCGGGGTATTTCTTCACCGCTCAGCATTTCCTCAGTTTCCCGGTGTAATGAACAGGTTAATGAACGCAGGACAGGCCATTCCACAGCATGCGGCGGAGCCGGGCGCTTTGTTACAATGATATTATGAACCTGCCGAATCAACTTACCCTGGCGCGATGCGTTCTTGCGGGCGTGTTTGTGGCGTTGATGTCGATTCCGTCGCTGGCATCCCTGGCGGCGGCGTATGTGGTATTCACCGCGGCCGCCATCACGGACCATTACGACGGCAAGCTAGCCCGGCGCTACGGCATGGTATCCAATTTCGGCAAGCTGATGGATCCGCTGGCTGACAAAGTGCTCATGGTCGCCGCGTTCATCATGATGCGAGACCTGCCGGAATTGTGGGTTCCCGGATGGGCGGTGGTGGTAATCCTGGCGCGGGAATTCCTGGTGACCGGAGCCCGGGCGCTGGTGGCCGCGGACGGGGTGGTGCTGGGCGCGAACACCTACGGCAAGGCAAAAACCGTATTTCAGATGGTTTACGTGTTTGTATTTCTGGCCCTGGCGATCCTGTGGCGTGCCGCGCTGACATGGCACGCGGACGCGGCAGGCCTCCAGTCTGTGGCCGGCCCGATCTTGCAGTGGATTTCGATGGCGGCCATATCGATTGTCGCGCTGTATACCGCATTTTCCGGCGCCCAGTTCGCGTGGGTAAACTGGCAGGCGTTGCGAACCGCAGGCGGGGAACATTCCGCATGAACGCCTGGAAAAGCCCCAGCCGCGCGCTGATCGACCTGAACGCCTACCGCCACAATCTGCGGCTGGCCCGGCGTCTTGCGGGAGGTTCCGCGGGCATTATCGCCGTGATCAAAGCCAACGCATACGGGCACGGCCTGATCCCACTGGGAAAAGTTGCGGCAACCGAGGGCTGCCTGCTGCTTGGGGTGGCCTCTCTGGACGAGGCGGCCGCGCTGCGGGCGGCCGGTATCAGCGCGCCGATCCTGTTAATGGTATCGCCCCACATGGACCAGCTTGACCAGGCGGTTGAACTGGACCTGCGAATCGGCCTTTCTGATTTGGATATGGCGGTACGGCTCGGGGAAATTGCTGAACGGCTGGACAAAGTGGTCCGGGTACACGTTAAGGTCGACACCGGCATGGGACGGCAGGGATTTCACGATTCCGAAGCAGTCGAGGCCATGCGGCGGATATCCCGAATTGCCCGGCTGGATATTGAAGGCATCGCGACCCACTTCCCTTCAGCGGACAATCCCGATGAACCGGAAACCCGCGCCCAGATCAAACGTTTCCGGCAGCTGCTGCGGGATGCCGCGCAGGCGGGCATACCCTTTACCTGCGCCCACGCCGCAAACAGCGCCGGGCTGGTGCACTACGCGGACAGCGTATTTGACGCCGTCCGCCCGGGGCTGCTTACCTATGGCATCTGGCCGGGACCTCCCGCGCCAAACGCTGGACTGCTGGAACGGGTGCTGCGCTGGGAAACCCGGGTAATTCAGGTGCGGGAACTGCCCGGGGGCGCATCCATCGGCTACGGCCGGACCTACCGCACCCAGGATCCGGCCCGCATTGCCGTGATCCCCGTGGGATACGCGGACGGATACCCGCACGCGCTGAGCAACCGGGGCTACGTGCTCATCCGCGGAAAACGGTGTCCGGTGCGGGGCAGCGTCTGCATGGACCAGACCATGGTCGAGGTGACCCATCTGCCGGAGGTCCGCCAGGGGGATCCGGTCACGCTGATTGGTGTCGACGGTCCCGACCAGATTACCGCGGAAGAACTGGCCCGCTGGGCCGGCACGATCCCGTACGTGATCCTGACAGGGATCGGTTCGCGCGTGGAACGGGTATACATCGGGGAACCATAAACGGAGCAACCGCGCGTGGCTGAGCATTACCTGATCGACGGTTATAATGTCATCCACAAAGACCCATCCCTGCGGAAGCTTCTGTTTCAGGATTCCCGCGCTGCCCGCGAGCAGCTGATTTCCCGGCTGATTGATTTTACGCTCATGAACAGCTGCGCGGTGACACTGGTGTTTGACGGACGCCATGACGCGCCGCCGTCCGGGTCTACGGCGGTCTCCGCACAGTCGCCGCGCCTGACCATCACCTATACGGCAGAGCGGCAGTCTGCCGACGCTTACATTGAAAGATATGTTCAGCGCCATCCGGTCCGGTCCGAACTGGTGGTCGTCAGCAGTGACCGGGGGATCCGCGACCTCTGCCGGGGCATGGGCAGCCTGACTGTAGACGCAGCGTATTTCCTCAAAACACTGAAAGAGCAGGCGGACCGGGTCAGGGAACGGCTCGCCGCGGCGCAGATGGAGTCGGCACGGAACCGCGGACGGGTGGAAGACGCCCTTGATGACCAGGCCCGCGCCAGCCTGCAGGCCATCCGGGAAAAACTCCTTCGAAAACACCCTGAAAAGAAAGGACGATCATGAAAACGTCGAGTGTACGCCTGGTAAACCCGTTAATCCTGGTACTCCCCGCCCTGGTTATGCTTGGCTGGAGCGAATCAGCCAGGCCGGAACAGCCGCTGGAAACCCCGCCGGTGATCATCGCGCACCGGGGAGCGAGCGGGTACCTGCCCGAGCATACCCTGGCAGCGTATGCCATGGCATACGGCATGGGCGCGGATTATATTGAACCGGACCTGGTGCGTACCCGGGATGGCGCATTCATCTGCCGGCACGATATCCACCTGGAAGACACAACGGATGTGGCCAAATGGTTTCCCGACCGAAAACGCGCTGACGGGCGCTGGTACGCCATCGATTTTACTTTGGATGAAATCCGCCAGCTGCGCGCCCGGGAACGGCTCTCCAACCGGTTCCCTCAGGAAATTGAAATTTTGACCATCCCCACATTTGAAGAAGTGGTACAACTGGTTCAGGGGTTGAACCGGTCAACCGGGCGGAAAGTGGGCGTATATCCCGAACTTAAAGATCCCGCATTCCACCGGAAGGAAGGAAAGCCGATGGAGGCAGACTTTCTTGCCCTGGCACAAAGCCTTAAGGTCGGAGAGAAAAATTGTCCCGTTTACATTCAATGTTTTGATCCTGACGCGCTGCGCCGCCTCCGCAAAGAACTGGGTTGCGCGTTGCCGATGGTACAGCTGATTTCCGACCATCCCATGCAGCGGGGCATGCTGACCGACAAAGGGCTGCAGGCTATCGCGGAAATTGCCCAGGCGATTGGTCCCGACAAAACACTGGTGGACAAGGATCCATCGTTGGTCAGTCGTGCTCACGCGCTGGGGCTTAAAGTGCATCCCTATACGTTTCGGGACGATCAGGTGGGGTCAGGTTACGCGGATATCACGGCGGAGCTGGAAAAATTTTACCAGGAATATGGCGTTGACGGACTATTTACCGATTTTACCGGTACCGCAATAAAGGTCCGGCAGTCCGTCTTTAACCGTTAACATCAATCTTATCTGCATCTGCCAGGACTTCTCTACACCATTTTATCCCCCTGCCCTTTCATCTCTCCTCGGGATTGCGTCAAATATCCCAGATCAGAAAGATCAGGGGGAATAGCTGAAATTCTTTTTTCACCAGTCCGGCAAGTAAATATTGATCCCAAAATAAAAAGCTCCCCCGTCATCACTGACGTGAGAGCTTTTTTTCACTTAATCTCTTCAGATCAGTTTCAGTACTGGGCGACTTTCAGATCTGCGCCACTGCCACCGGTCGATCCACCGGCAAGACCGCCCGCGACTCCGCCCAGACCGCCCGCTCCGCCGGAGACCGTGCTGCCCGCCACACGGATGGTGGGGGTATGGGTGGATGCAGGAGAATCCGCTGCCATTGCCACACCGGCAACCACGGCCATCACAAGCGCCATCACTACGATAAATACAGTCTTTTTCACGGCGTCCGTCTCCTGTGTTTAATTCTTTGTTGCCTACACTGCCCGTCATTGGGGCTGTCTAAGGTAATTATGCCTGATTCCAGCGCAAAAGTCAAGTTAAATTTTTCGTTTTTGGGAATGTTTCTCTAAAAAACACCCGGGACCTCGCCGAGGGGAGCTAATTACGGCACCGGAAACGCCGATCCGCTACATCGACGCCACGTTTTCGACAATCATGTCTCCAATTTTTGTGGTGGAAAGCCCCGCCTTTTTGATATCCACCACGGAAAGGCCGGGAAGCACACCGGACTGCAGGAATCGCACGCAGGCATCCTCGACAATCCGGGCGGCTTCCGTCTCACCCAGATGGTCGAGCATCATCTGGCCGGCAAAAATGCAGGCCAACGGGTTAATCACGTTCTGGCCGGTATATTTCGGCGCGCTGCCGCCGATCGGTTCAAACATGGAGACCCCTTCCGGATTGATATTGCCGCCGGCCGCGACCCCCATACCGCCCTGGATCATCGCGCCCAGATCCGTGATGATATCGCCAAACATGTTCCCGGTCACGATCACGTCAAACCACTCCGGGTTCTTCACGAACCACATGGTGGTCGCGTCCACATGGGCATACTCCCGCTTGATATCCGGGTAATCCCGTTCGCCCATTTCGTGGAAGGCCCGTTCCCAAAGGCCGTAAACGTAGGTCAGCACGTTGGTTTTTCCGACCAGCGTCAGGGTTTTGCGCTTATTCCGCTTGCGGGTGTATTCAAAAGCGTACCGGAGGCAGCGGTCCACGCCGAACCGGGAGTAGATGGCCACCTGGGTTGCCACTTCGTTTGGCGTGCCTTCATGCATAAGTCCGCCCATGCCGCAGTACAGGTCCTGGGTATTTTCGCGGACCACGACAAAATCAATGTCTTCCGGACCTTTATCCTTCACGGGGGTCCACACGCCCGGATACAGTTTTACGGGCCGAAGGTTAATGTACTGATCCAGCTCAAAACGCAACCGGAGCAGGATTCCCTTTTCAAGGATCCCCGGTTTGACATCCGGGTGGCCGATAGCGCCGAGGTAAATCGCGTCATATTGGCGCAATTCGTCGGGAGCGCTGTCTGGAAGCACTTCACCGGTTCGCATGTACCGCTCACCGCCGAAATCGTACAGTTGCGTTTCCAGTTTGAATCCGCATTTTTCGGCGGCCGCCTGAACCACCTTCACGCCTTCGTCCAGCACTTCAGGACCTGTGCCGTCACCGGGAAGCAATGCGATTTTATAGGTTTTCATTCTGTTTCTCCGTAATTTCTGGACAGCGTTCCTGCCGGTCAGACAAACCATACGACGCTGTCGGGCGTGATCCGCAAACCTCGCAAGGCTATCAGTATAACAAAAATCGCCTGACAGATTCCGCCCGGCCATACCTTGCGGACAGACAGGGCTATTCCATATGCATCTTGAAGCTGAAACCGCGATTGCCAGGAATGACCGGCGCGGTGTAGCATGTTTTTTCAGGACATCCCTGTCGCTGCCGTAAAGGCACAACGCGTACGGTTAATCCTTCCCGGGGATGCAGGACTGAGGACGGCATATGATTCTGATGTCATGGAACGTAAACGGACTGCGCGCGGCATTGAAAAATGGGTTTATGGAATGGTTCCAGTCGGTCCGTCCGGACATTCTGTGCCTGCAGGAAACGCGCGCGCTGCCGGATGAACTTCCGCCGGAGATCCGCGCGCCGGAGGGTTACTACACTTACTGGAACCCGGCGGCCAAACGCGGATACAGCGGTACTGCCCTGTTCACGAAAATCGAGCCCCGATCGGTAGCGCCAATGGGTGATCCCGAGTTTGATTCGGAAGGCCGGGTCCAGGTGGCGGACTTCGACTGGTTCTGCCTGATCAACGGGTACTGGCCGAACAGTCAGGAGGAACGGCGCCGAATCGATTACAAGGTGCGTTTCTGCGAGGCTGTCGGCGATCTCGCCGACCGGATCCGGCAGTCGGGAAAACACGTGATCTTAACGGGAGACTTCAATATCGCCCATCAGCCGATCGACCTGGCACGCCCCAAAGAGAATGAGAACAGCGCCGGCTACTACATCGAGGAACGGGAGGCGATGAGCCGTTTCCTGGCGCGGGGCTACGCGGATACGTTCCGCCGGCTGCATCCGGACCGGGTGGAATATTCGTGGTGGTTCTACCGGGGCGGGGCCCGGGCGAGAAACGTCGGCTGGAGAATTGATTATTTCTGCGTGGACGAAGCGCTGATGAAACAGGTTAAAAACGCCTGGATCTGCGGAGAAGTGACAGGCTCGGACCACTGCCCGGTAGCCCTGGAACTGGAAGCGCCCCGGAAGGCCGGAAAAAGGAATCAGCGCCCATGAAATCCCAGGTAACCACCCGACAGGGCGACAGGGGCATGACCCGCCTGCTTTCCGGCGATGTTGTGCCCAAGCATGATCCGGCCGTAGAGGCAGCCGGAGCTCTGGACGCGCTGCGGGCACAACTGGCACGGCTGCGGCTGATGGCGCTGGAGCGGGATCCGTCCAGAACCCGCGAAGGAGAAATCCTCTGGTGGCTGCTGAACGTGTGCTTTCTGATGGGTTCCGAACTGAGCGACCCGCTCAACCGAAAACCCCAGTGGAAACGGGGTTTCGTCGGGGTGGGACACCTGGCCAGGCTGGAACGGGAACAGGCCCGGCTGGAAGCTGAGGTGCAGCTGCCCCGGGTGTTCATCGTATCCGCCTCCAACCCGGTCGCCGCCGAAGCCGACATGGCTGCCGTGATCGCGCGCCAGTTCGAACGCAGGCTGACCGCGCTGGCGGAACGGTACCCGGAATCCCGGCTGTCTGAACTGTTTCCCTTTGTCAACCGTCTGAGCGATTTCCTGTTCGTTCTCGCGCGGCACCTGGACGGCGGGCAGTGGCATACCGTGGATTACGACCTGGCCATGGAAGGCGCCGAGGCACCCCCCGATGCGTCAGCCGAAGACCTCACATAAAAACCGGGACGCATTGACGGAAGGCCCGTCCGGGGAACCCTCGCCGAGGAGCAGGCCCCTGGGCTTGCGCGACCGGCTGTTCAGCGCGCGGTACGCGCTGCAAGGCATCGCCGTGCTGGTCCGGACGCAGCCCAACGCGCGCATCGAACTGGTCTCGACGGTGGGCGTGATCACAGGCGGGCTGTGGTTCGGCCTCACGGCAATGGAATGGTGCGCGGTCGCGCTGAGCATTGCCCTGGTCTGGACAGCGGAAGCCATCAACACCGCCTTCGAATTCCTGGCGGACGCTGCGGTTCCGCACCGCCACCCCATGATCGGGCACGCCAAAGATGCCGCCGCGGCGGGGGTGCTGCTGGCGGTGATGGGAACGCTGGCCGTCGGCCTGATTATCTTTGGCCCCCGTTTTCTGGCGCTGGCAAAACCGCTGTTCGCCGGATGATTCGCGTTTCGGGTACTATAAACGGCCAGGGGACCAAAAAAATCAGGAACATATTCATGGGCTATCTTTTCGGCTGCCTGTTTGATGTAGACGGGACCATGGTGGATAACCATCCGTTCCACCGCCGGGCCTGGATTGAACTGGGACGGCGGCACGGCCTTCCTATCGATGAGACCTATTACCGGGAAAACATTCACTCCCGGGACAACCGAACCATTATGATCCGCATGCGGGAACTGTTCGGGTCGCCAGATCTACCGGACAGCCTGGCTGATGAAAAGGAGGCGATATACCGGGAGATTTACCGGGAACACATTACCGAAATAACGGGTCTCCGGGATCTGGTTGCCGCGCTGGCGGATATGGGCGCCGGACTGGCCGTGGCATCCAATGCCCCGTCGGAGAACGTGGACCTCGTACTGGACGGACTGGGGCTTCGGCAACAGTTTGCCGTGATTGTAACCCCCAGTCCGGATCTGCCCGGAAAACCTAAGCCGGACCTTTTTCTCCGGGCGGCAGCCTGTCTGAAGCTGGAACCCTCCCGGTGCGTGGTTTTTGAAGACAGTTATTCCGGGTTTCTGGCGGCCGAAGCCGCGGGCATGCCCTGCGTAGCCGTCACCCACGGTATGTCGCCGGTCAGCGCGGGCTATCTGGACCGTACCACGATGCAGATCCGGGATTTCTCGGAGATTACAGCCTCCGATGTGGTTAGGCTGATTTCACCTCTACTTATCCGGCGCGCGGCGGATTAACCCTCGGCCGCTGGCGCCGCGGGTTCCTCAGCTCCATTCTTTTCCAGCACTACGGTAGCAAAGGTGATGTCACAGTCCAGCCCTTTTCCGGTAACCGCGGGCTTCAGTGCGTCCACTTTGTACACGGCTACCACATTTTCCCGCTTCAGCGTTTCATGCAGGAGGCTGACCAGTTCTGACAGCGCGACACCCTGCATGCGCAGCTGCACCATGGGTTGGCGGGCGGACGCGCCCCTGGGGCGGTACTGTTCCAACTGGGCCTTGGAACGCAGGCCGGTTTTATTGAGCAGGTTGTCCATCAGGGCGAACAGGGAAAAATCGGACGGCCGTTTTTCCAGCAGTTCCATCAGCTGTTTCTGCCGGGCCAGGCGGTCCTGCTGATCCGCGTACTGCAACAATTTTTCCTGCAGGGCGGATCTCGACGCCGTCAGGGCGCTTTCCGAATTGAGCCAGCGCTGACGGGGCCCCCGCGGAATATAAGCGGCCATCATCAGCACCAGCACCGCCACAAAAAAGACAAACATCAGTCCGATACGGTCTCGCTGATCAAGATTGTTCATTACTGGCTATCTCCTCGCCGGGACGGAACAGCCGCACCCGGAAAATGGTCCGTTCGCCCTGCATTTTGACGGAGGCGTCAGGAGAAACCCTGTACAGGGACGCTTCTTTCAGACGTGCCATGATCTGGTCGAACTGGGACGCGCTGCCGGTTTCTCCGGTCACGCTAATCCAGGCGCCCGGCGTCCCCGGCGGCGCCACGCGGACTTCGACAATCGTGGCGGATTTCGGGGGAATACGTCCGCTCAGGTCATTCAACACGTCCAGCAGCGGTGGATCAAAGAATGGGGTAGTGTCAACGTCTTCTCCCAATCCTTCATCCGCCAGGCGGAGAATTTCCGCGTCCACCTGCTCGGCCTGGCTCTCGAGCAGGGCCCGCTCCATTTCAAGGCGGCGTACCGCCACGTGATAGGAAAGTCCCCAGAGCATCACCGCCACCAGGCCCAGACACGCGGAAAACAGGGCATGACTGATGATACCGCTGACCAGCGCGCGTCCGCCCTGGGCGCCTCGGATCAGATTGACCGCACCATCCCTGCCGGCTGCCGCCATCGCGGCGCCGATCAGGGGTTCCCACCGGTTAAACCACAGCGTTTCTTCGTTTGCAGCGGGAATTCTTCGACTACCCCGAACGGCATGAAGCATCACTTCCGCCGTCACCGGCAGTCCCAGCTGCTGTTCCAGCGCGGCAACAACAGGATGCTCCTGCGGAATTCCCGTGAGGTACAGGCGGTCCGGTTCGGGATCCCCTTTCCGGGTCAGGGCCAGGTTGCGCAGGGTATTCCGCAGTTCCCGGGTAAAAGCGTCAGGATTTGCTGCCGCGTCGGAACCGGCTATGGGGATGGCCCGGGTGAAGCAGATATTGCGGTCGCGCAGAAACGTGAACACGCAGCACGTTTCACACAGGTGCACCACCACGGCGGGCTCCCGGGTTCGCCTGTGCGCGGCAAGCCACAGCGCGGTTAATCCGGAGGTGTCGGGAACGGCGGCTTCAGGGTGCGCGTCAAGTTCCATCAGAGGCGCCAGGCTGTTGTCCAGCGCGCTCTGCCGGATGCCGAAGGCGAGCACTTCGGTTTCGTCCTCCAGCACGCGGGTTACCGTAAAATCCAGCGCCAACTCGTCTACCGGAAACGGCAGATGGGGCTCCAGCTCAACTGGAACGGCCTGGCTGACCTGGGACCGTCCCTTAAAAGGCACTTTGATCAGGCGGCTGATGATCCGATGCGCCGGCAGGCAGAGCACGAACGCGAGCGGCCGGGTTTTCATGCGGCTGAGCAGGTTTTCCGTTTCGTTCCGGATGGCCTCATCCCGCTGTTCGGGAGATTCATACGCTGCCCTGCCTTCCAGAACTTCCACCAAAGAAGGCATCCCCCGGCCGACACGCAGACCGGCCAGCCGTATGTCATCTCCTTCTGTCCGTACGACTGACAGATATACACCCATGCTATTAATCCTTATCTGACCGGAAGCGTTGCCGGTGGATATGGAAGGCCGTCACTGCCGACATCCACCGTTTTCGCGAGACCGCCTTCATTTTATAATTCTCCAGTCCAGCACGCGGAACGCCTCAGGGGGAACCGGCTCCGCGGATCCCTCCAGAATCGACCCGAAGTTTGCGGCATATTCTTCCAGTTCCCTGGGGTCCAGCGGCGTGCGCCACACATAAGCCTCAATTCGAACGATCGTATCGCCTTTCATGCCGTCGCCCTGAATCCTGAAGACGTAACTGTCCACCCGGAACATCCGCTGCGTCTGGGCGGTCTGGCGCTGCCGTTCCAATTCCCTTGGATCCACCCGCCGACCATCGGCAGTCCTTGCGGGACGCTGGGCCGCGGGCGGCTCCGCGGGGAGTGGCAAAAACTGGGCAAGGCGGCTGAGATCCTCAAAAGGGCTCATCCGGGCTTCGTCAAAGATCTGCTGGGCCAGCCCCAGGTCCTGGTTTCCGGTACTGGCGCCGATCACAGCGGCGATCACCTCTTCCCGGGCGGTGTTCACGTTCACCCGTCCGCGCCAGTCCCCGTGAACGGTGAGGTACTCAGAGAGGGGCAACTGGTTCTGTTCCGGATCCCCAAAATAGAGCTCCGGGGTAATGCCTTTGATCAGCAGCAGCTCCTCAATCGAATCCATGGGGCCGTTTTTGCAGGGGTAGGGGTTCTGCAATCCCATGTAATAGCTGTTTTCCGCCCCTTCAGGCTCTTCGGCATCCATGTCGTCATAGTCCAGCCAGTCCAGAATGGCGTCCGTGGGGTCCTTCTGGTCACCGGCGGTGCGCAACGCGAAGAAATCGCGCAACGCCTGGATGAGCCGCTCGTTGCGGACCAGCTGATCCCCCTGTTTGAGAAACAGCGCGTTGAGGTTGATTTTTCCGTATTCGTCGGATATGGAGGCGCGCATTTTCGCCTCATTCAGATCGGTCGCCGGAATGCCCGCAGCCCAGGTGTCGAGTTCGCTGTCGTAGGGGGGCATGCCGCTTTGTTCCACCTGGGCCAGGTCGTCGGCCAGGAGCCCCATTGCCTGGGCCACCGCGGACCGGGCCGCCAGCCAGGCCAGAAAGTCGTCACCGACGGCATAAGCCGAAGACGCGGATACCTCCATGTCATAAAAAAAACCGAAAACCAGCGCCGACAGCAACGCCACGAATACCAGCGCCACCAAAAGCGCAACACCCGCGCGGGCGGAAGCCATCCTGTTTTTGGTGTGGGCTATCACCTCCGGGTTATTCCTTCTTTTTTCCGGCGCGATCACGCTGGTCTGTCCCAAACTCTGACGTCAGCATAATGCGATTGAAATCCAGGAACCCCACTTCCGTACCCATGCCCTGGGCCACCGGAACAATCACATCCACGTCCGCCGCATCCGGGCTGGAGGGATACGCGGCATCCACGGGATCCGGCAGTTTAGCCCGAACCCAAACGGCCCAGGGAAGGCGTCCCTCATCAAGAGAATTCCATTCCTCTGTCCACTCATCCGACAGGCCGTCGTAATACAGCACGTCAAACAGGGTTACGGGGATCGCGCGGGATACTATGGGAAGCTGATCCGTCCCGGAAATAGCGCCTTCCAGTCCGCTGGACGCAGCCAGCGGCTGCTCGGAAATCAGCAGGGTCATGCAGGGCTGGTCCGTGTCCACCTGGTATACCAGCGCGTCCTGAGGGACGTCCTGATCGGATACCACCTCAAAGGAAATGAGCTTGATCATTCCGGGCAGCGCGCCGGGACCGGTCTCCGGGATCCCCGCCGTAAACACCAGGGAATCCGCGGGGCCGGCTGGACCGTCCTCCGATTTTCCCTCGAACGCCCGGCTCTCATCCAGGCAGGCGGAATCCGCGGAAATCCCTTCCAGCGCCGCGGCAAGATACCGGTGCAGCGCCAACCGCACCTGCAACCGGTCCGCGTCTTCCCGGGCCGCCGCCATGGTTTCGGTTACCGATGAGAACACGGCATACACGATGCCCGTAATGATGGCGAGGATGGTAATCGCGATCAGCAGTTCCAGCAGGGTAAAACCTTTTACCGGAGATATTGCGCGCGCGGAAAAATCAGGCATCAGCGCCGCCCTCCGCCACCCATGCGGCTCATTCCGCCGGCGCCTGAACGCAGGGTTGCCCGGGCGGGTCCTCTGCGTACAGAAGACTTACCGGTCAGGCTTGCGTCCGTGTTGGATTCCCCGCCGCTGGGATCAAACCAGTAGAATTCCAGGGTATCTTCACCGTCCGGACCAATCAGGGATGCCTGCACGTGGAAGAGCGGCGTGAATGCGTCCGCGCTGTAGGGTTCGGCCTGAAAGGACCATCGGTAATCCTGGCGGGTGTCGTCAAAAAATCCTTCTCCGGACAGGTTGCCCGCGGACAAGGCCACCTCCGCCCGGGAAACCACCCCTTCAAGCAGCATCCGTTTTTCCGCGGCTTCGGCCGCGTCCAGATGGATTTTGGCCGCGGTCAGGTGGGCGTCGACCAGCACGAAGGCGGCCACCGCCAACACAGTAAGCGCCACCAGAATTTCTACCAGCGTGAATCCACCTGAAATATCCGGCTGCCGGATTGCGGGCGGATGCGTCATCATAGCGGCTTTTCGGTTCACGCTCCACCCTCCCCTGTAGACACGAAGGAACCTCGGTTGATCATGGGATTCCATGTAACCAAAAACGATTCGCCGTCATCGCTGGCCAGTTCAATTTCCACCGGCGCCGAAAAGCCCGTGGCGGGCACCTCAATCTCAACCAGCCCCCGGGTGAATCGTTCACCGTTTACGGTTACCGCTGTGATCCGCATGCCTTCCGGAATCCGCCTCCGGTCCAGCAGGCCGCCCAGTTCCTCTTCTTCAGGTTCCTCTTCCTCGAACGAAAAAGATTTTTCGAACAGCGGTCCAGTGTCTTCAAACAGCCCCTCTCCCGGAATCACGTTCCGCGCGCGCGCTTCGAGATTCCGACGCACGAACTGGTCGACTTTCCACCGCATCAGGAGATCCGCAGATTCCGGGTCCAGTTCACCTTCCTCCCCCATCTGCTTCACGGCTTGCGCCATGTCCCCCTGAGATATGCCGAACCCGCCGGCGCTGCTGTTTTTTTCGAATAACCGGCTTCCTGCCTGCTGACCGCCCATTATCGGAGGCGGCGCATACTGTTCGGCCAGTTTGTCCAGATCCGGATCAGGATAAATGAGCCGTACAGCCCAGTATTCCTGGCCGGAGAGGTCAATCCGGACAAATCCAGAATCTTTAAAAAGGCAGGCCTCTGCGGCCGCTTCCGTGCCGAACCCGGCCAGCTGCCGCGCTTCCCACTCGGCGGACGCGAAACGGAGCGCGGGAAAAAACTGCGGCGCCGCAACGGCGGCAGCAATGGCCAGCAAAACCATAACCACCGAGAGTTCCAGCAGGGTGAATCCCCCGCGGCCACGGGAAATTCCCGGTCTGTACGGAGCGCGACAGTCCGGCACGGCCACTCCTGTCAGTCGTTACTGCTGATATCGCCGTTGACCCCTTCACCGCCGGGGGCGCCATCAGCGCCGTACGACATAATGACGAATTTGCGTGTTCCCTCTTTCTGGTAAATGTAGTTGTTACCCCAGGGATCCTTAGGGATTTTCGGCGGATCCATGTACTGGGCCACTTCCTCGAGGGAATTGGGCAGCTGTCGGTTGTTTTTGAGCATGTACTGGGTCACGGCCCCTTTAAGCGCTTTTATTTCAGTTCGCGCCTTGGCGATATCGGCATCGTCTGTCGCTCCCAGGAAAAACAGCGATGCCACCGTGGCCAGGGTGGCCATGATCGCCACGACCACCATCAGTTCGATCAGCGAGAAACCTGCCTGGCGTTTCTTCCGCTTTCCAAAATCAGACAACTGTTCCTTGCGCATGATATCAGCCTCCATGGCGCGCGCGCGCCGTTATATTTATTTTCCGATCTGTGTGCTCATCTTGAAGATGGGCAGCAGGATGGATAAAACCAGCGTTCCGACGAACAGCCCCATGACAATGATGATCACCGGCTCCAGCAGGGCGACCAGCGCGTCAATGGTCAGGCGCACGTCTTCATCCATCGTGTCGGCCACCTGGATCAGCATGGATTCCAGTTCGCCGCTTCGCTGGCCCAGCTCGATCATGTGGATCATCATGGGCGGGAACAATCCGCATTCCTTGAGCGGATGCGCCAGGTCCCTGCCCCGCCGCACGTCGGTTTTCAACTTTTCGAGGTTGTCCAGAATAATTTTGTTGTCGATTACGGTAAAAACAACGTCCAGCGCGGGCAGCATGGTCAAACCGCTCTGGAGCATGGTCCCCAGGGTACGGGCAAACCGCGCCGAAATGGTCTTAAGATATAACGTTCCATAGAGGGGCATTTTAAGACGGATTGCATCCCACCGGCGCCTGCCGCGGGGCGTCCGGGTCCACAGCCGCCAAAGCATGTATACCCCGAACACGGCGCCCGCAATAACAAACCAATAGTGTCCAATCACGTAACTGGTATTGATCACCGCTTTGGTGATCGCGGGCAGGTCCTGTCCCTGCCGTTCAAACAGGCGGGTAATCCGCGGAATAATGACCGTCATCATAAACACGATAATGGCTACCGCGAACAGGGCCATGAATGCCGGATAGGCCAGCGCGGAAAGAATCTGCGCGCGGAGCCGGGCCTGGCGTTCCATGATGTCCGCCAGGCGGATCAGGACCTGTTCCAGCGCTCCGCTGGTCTCGCCGGCGCGCACCATGTTGGTATACAGGGCCGAAAACACTTTGGGATGCTCGGCCAGGGCATCCCCCAGGCCCCGGCCGCTGTTCACTTTGTCGCGAACGTCAAAAATAATCGTGCGCAGCCGGACTCTAGAGGTTTGTTCCATCAGGGCGTCCAGCGCCTGCACCAGGGGCATACCCGCCTTCAGCAATACCGCCAGCTGCCGGGTCATCAGGGCAATATCCCGCTGGGAAATCCGGCCGAAACCGGCCGAGCGGGGGCCTTTCGCGGCTTTTGAAGCCCCGGCCCCGGCCGTCTGTTCCTGCAGCCAGGTGGGATACAGGTTCTGTTCGCGCAATTTCCGCCGGGCCAGCACCGGCGACTCGGCATCCACCACGCCCCGAATCGTTTTCCCGGATTTGCGCTCCAGCGCCTTGTAGGCGTAAACGGCCATTTTACGTTAGCGCCTCT
Source organism: Candidatus Hydrogenedentota bacterium (assembly GCA_029776995.1). Classification (GTDB taxonomy): domain Bacteria; phylum Hydrogenedentota; class Hydrogenedentia; order Hydrogenedentales; family CAITNO01; genus JAGPFE01. The sequence goes on along the minus strand of JAKOTZ010000262.1, from coordinate 17,579 downwards.
TCCACCACGTCTTCCCGGGTAACCCGAAGCACTTCTTCAATCGTGGTCATCCCGCGCAGGGCCTTTTCGATGCCGTCTTCCCGAAGGGTGCGCATCCCTTCGCGGCGCGCTTCACGTTTGACTTCGTTGGAATCAGCGCCGCGCAGCACCATCTCCTGAATTTTGGGCGACATGACCAGCAGCTCAAAGATCCCGGTCCGGCCATAGTATCCGCGCCCGGAACATTTGTCGCACCCTTTCCCCGCGTACAGCACCCTGGCCCGGGGATCGTCCGGCGAAACCCCCACTTCCAGCAGGGTTTCCGGTTTTGGTACAACGGGTTCTTTGCAGTGGTCGCAGATGCGGCGCACCAGGCGCTGCGCCTGAATCGCTATGGTAGAGGATGTCACCAGGAAGGGTTCGATGCCCATGTTGATCAGGCGGGTGATGGCGCCGGAACTGTCGTTGGTGTGCAGGGTCGCGAATACCAGATGCCCCGTCAGGGAGGCCTGGACAGCCATTTCGGCAGTTTCCAGGTCACGGATTTCGCCCACCAGGATGATGTCCGGGTCCTGACGCAGGATACTGCGCAATCCGGCGGCGAACGTCAGGCCGATTTTGGGCCTCACCTGGATCTGGCTGATCCCCGGAATCAGGTACTCAATCGGATCTTCAACCGTAATGATGTTTTTATCCGGCGAGTTTACCCGCTGGAGGGCGGCATACAGGGTGGTGGATTTCCCCGAACCCGTCGGCCCGGTGACCAGGATGATGCCGTGCGAACTCTGGATCAGCTTATCCATCAGTTTGTGGTCGCGGTTATCCATGCCCAGCTGTTCCAGGCTGAACAGGAAGTTCCCTTTTTCCAGAATACGCATGACGACCCGTTCCCCGTGGGCGATGGGGATAATGGAAACGCGGATGTCGATTTCCTTGCCGCTCAGGCGGATTTTAATGCGGCCGTCCTGGGGAAGGCGGTGTTCCGCGATATTGAGGTTGGCCATGATTTTAACGCGGGATACCACCGCGGCCTGCTGCGATTTGGGAATCGTGAACTTCTCGTACAGGACGCCGTCGATCCGGTAGCGCACGCGCACGTTATACTCAAACGGCTCCAGATGGATATCTGACGCGCGTTCCCGGACCGCCCCGGAGATAATGAGGTTGATCAGCTTGATAATAGGCGCTTCGTTGGCAAGGTCCAGCAGGTCACGGTCCGACTCGGCGTAATCCAGCGTGTGAACCTTACCCTCTTCGCCATCTTCCAGGGCAATCGCGTCCAGCAGCTCGTCGGCATTGGCGGACTGCTGTTCAAAGTACCGGTCGATGATGTACTGGATGTCATCCCGCCTGCAAAGCACCGGCGTAACCGGCATATCCAGCACCTGCCGCAGGTCGTCCAGGGGCAGCAGATTCATCGGATCATTCACCGCCACCAGGCAGGAAGTGCCATTCATGCGGTAAGGAACCATGTGGTATTCGCGGATGAAACTGATCGGGACCCGCGTGGTCAGCGATGGATCCACCTGCGCTTTGAGATCGGGCTCGTAACGCAGGTCGAACTGCGCCGCCAGCGCCCGCATCAGCGCGTCCTCTTCCACATAGCCGAGGTCCAGCAGAATCTCGCCCAGCCGCTTGGGACGCAGTTTCTGAAGCTCCAACGCTTCGTCGATCTGTTCCTGGTGGATCGCGCCGAGCCGCACCAGGATTTCACCCAGCCGCATACCGGCCAGCGCGGAGAGGTCCTGAACCTCTTCGGAATTCATCGCGCCGGCATTGATTTCAGATTCCATGGACATGCGTTTACCGTTTCATGTCGCCCCGGTTAAACCTGGGAGTCTCACGGCGGCCCGTCATGGATTCCGCGCGCTCCAGGGTTGGACGGTAATTTTCCCGTTTGGTGTATTTGCGGAAAATCTTGTCAAAGAATCCCGATTTGAACAGCTCTTCCACGTGGGCGTCATAGTACTTGTTCATTTTGTCCTGCGTCAGCCGTTCCATATCGGAGCTTTCCTTGACGATATGCGGCGTGATCAGGACCACCATGTTGCGTTTTTCACGCCGGCTGGACTGGCTGCCGAAAATCCAGCCGATCAGCGGAATGTCTCCCAGGACCGGCGGCTGCGTGCGGTCCCGTTTCGCGCTGTCCCGGATCAGTCCGGCGATAACCGCCGTGCTTCCGTCCTTAACCAGGGATTTGTTGGTAACCACGGATTTGTTGGTGGTGGGACCCAGAATATCCACCGTACCGATCTGTTTGGCATCGGTATCCGAAATTTCAATCTCCGTCTTGATTTGCACGTTATCCCCTTCAGAAATCTGGGGCGTCACTTTCAGTTTAATACCGACTTCCTGGCGTTCGACGCGGGTGTAGCCCCCGTACACGCCAACGTCCACCGTGCCGTCATTCCGCCGGGAACTGCTGGTCGCCGTGATAAAGGGGACTTCCTGGCCTACCACGATGGACGCCTCCTCGTTATCCAGGGTGACCAGGCTGGGCTGGGAAAGCACCTCCACGTCGGTCAGCTTTTCCACCGCCTGCATGAGCACCGGGACAAAGGGCACCTTCACCCGCTGGCCGTCAATAGTCAGCGTGAGGTCGTCATACACGCCTGCGGTGAGCCCGCCGTTGACGCCCTGCGCGAGGACCGCCGAGGTCAGGGCCGCGCGGCGTCCTCCGACAATCTCCTGCGCCGCGCCTATAGCTGTATTCAATTCAGCAATGGCGGAGGTGTCCGTCACGCCGAACAGGTCCCCGTCCCTGCCTTTTACTGCCGACGTGTTAACCTCTAGCCCGAAGTCATTGCTGATGGTAACGTCCATAACCACCGCGTCCACGCCAACCTGGCGCTGGGGCACATCCAGACGGGCTATGAAAGACTCTAGGAGTTTATAATCCTGCGGGGAGGCGACGATCAGCAAAGAATTGGTACGGTCGTACCGGGTTACCTGAACCTTCTGTTCAAAGGGCTGGACATCTGAAATGGCACCTCCCCCCGCTGAAGCAGTGGACGTCGAACGGCCAGCTGTCGCGGTTCCTGCTCCTCCGGCTGCGCCGCCCGTGGTCTGGCGGCGGGGCGCGGATCCGCTGATCAGCGGCTGCAGCGCCTGTTCCACCGATTCCGCGTCCGCGTTAAGGAGCTGGTAGATGTGAAGGTTGTTCGCTTCATAAGGCGTGGGCGCGTCCAGCCGCCGCACGAGATCGCGTACCTTTTCCATCATGCCTTCCGTGGCCACTACGATGAGAGCGTTCAGCCGCTCGTCAGGCACCATACGGAGCACTTCCTCCCGGCTCCCGATAATTTGCGATGAAGGTCCTCCAGAAACGGGGCGGCCGCTTATGGTCGGGCGTATGGGCGGACGCACGGGGGAAGGCGCAGTCACCGGCGCGCGCGCCGCTCCCGCCTGACCCTGGGTTCCGTCGCCCAGGAGCACCTGGTTGATCTGGTTCATCAGCACTTCGGCCCGGGTATATTCCAGTGTAAAAATCTCCATGGACGTGTCGAAACCCGGCACGTCCGCCTGCTCCAAGAACGCGAACATCCGGCGGATCCCGTCGGCGATGTCCGTAATGATCAGGGTGTTGGTCGGCGCGTACACGTCAATCTGGGCGTTTCGGGAGCCCAGAATCTGCAACACCTTCTGAATTTCGGTGGCATCCGCGTGCTGCAGGGTCAGAATATGGGTGGAAAATTTGTCATAACTGGCCGGGGGTTGTTTGTCCCCGATGTACAGCGGGGGTTTGGCAGACCCCGGTGCGTCCTGGATGGGCACGATTTTGATCAGGTGACCGTCCAGGCTTTCCACCATGGCAAATCCCCTGGAGCTCAGCACGGACTCCAGCACTTCATAGGCCATCTCAGGGGGAATGCGATCGTGCGTAATCAGGGTAACCGTGGAGGCGCCGATGTTGGGGTCCACGTCAAAATTGCGTCCCGTCAGCTTTGATATGGCCTGAATCACATCGGTCAGCGGGGCATCCCGGAAATCAAAATTGACCATCTCGTTCTCGGGTGGGGTTTCGCCGGTTTTTTGATCGTTGGGAACTTCCTTGCGTTCAGGGGGAGGCGGCACGGCCGGTCCGGCAGGCTTCGGGGCGGAAGCGCCGCGCGGAAAAGACCTGCCGCGCGCCGGAGGCGCCACTACCGGCCGGCTGGAAGGAGAGGAAAAAGAGCCGGTCCGCGCCGGAGTTGGCGGCGGAGGCGGCGGGGGCGGCGGAGCTTCCTCCTCCTGTACCATTTCCTGGGGCTCCTGAGGTCCAGGTTCCAGGGGAGCAGGCGCCGGCGTATCCGGTTGGGGCGCGCCGTTTTCTGCCGGGACGGCATCCTCTACCGGTGGCACCACGTCCGCCGAAGGGGGGAATTCCTCATCCTGAGCCGAGGCATCCATTCCCCAGGCTCCGGCCACCAGCACCACTCCCAGCAGAATCCACCATACGCGCCAGGACTGACGCCTGCCTTCCACTGCTGTTCTCATAGTATGATCTCTTTCCTGCCCATAGATTCACTATTATGTCCGTAACAGAACCCGGATCATTCCAACCGGTACGTAATCACGCGGGTAACCCCGTTGCGCAAAATGCCGATCCGAAAAGCGGTGGCATCCTGGTACCGTTCAAAAATCTCCATCAGTTTTTCCTGGCTGTCTATCCGTTCGCCGTTGATGGTTTGTACCACGTCGTTTTCCTGGAATCCCAGCTTCTTGGCCAGCGGCAGAGACCCTACGTTCTTTGCCGTGACCCCAAGCACGTTTCCCTGCTCATCATACGCCATTTCAGGCTGAATCTTGATCAGGTCTGAATAATTCGCCGCGATATCGGCTATCAGTTCGTCCCGTTTCACGGACCGGGTTTCCGCGGAGGATGCCTCCGGCGGCGTATTCGGCGACGGCGCGGACGGCACCGGTCCGGTCGGCTGCGCTCCCGGAACAACGGCGCCTTTACCGGACGCCTCAGCTGTCAGCGAAATGTCCGGTTCTTCCATGCTGAGCGTTTCCAGGCGGGGCGGATTCATCCGCTTATTCAACAGCTTAACCATCCGCGGATGAATCTCATCCAGCACGACATTCTCCATCACGCTCTCCCCCACAAAATACGTCTGCCCCTTGTCGTTCGCCTCCAGATTCTGAATGAATGCCGACGAGAAGGGGCTTTTGGGCGTAAGCGCAACCGTGCCCAGCAGTTTCAGGCGCAGGGACGTTTCTTCTGAAACTTCCACAACCGGTTCGGGGGGAGGAGGGGGAGCCGGCGGCGCGGCGGGCGCGGCTTTGGGATCCCAGGTTCCCGCCTCGCCGAACATGGCGCTTTTGGCAAGCGTATCGTAGGACTCGCGGCTGCCCAGGGCCGGCAGGGGAACAGATGCGGAATCAGCCGCGAGGTCTTCCATTTGCAGTTCATCCGGGAGCGGCAGGCGGGCCTGCATCCAGGTGACCGCCAGCAAAACACCCGCCGCTCCCACCGCAATCAGCAGCAGCGTATCCAGAATGAGAAACAGACGGCGTATAACTAACGACGGTATCATTTCAATCCATATATTGTACCGTTAAGTGAAACCCGAAACATATGTTGGGTTTTCCTGAAACGCATCACATAAGCTCCCACAGGACCGCCAATCATCCCGAGAGGGCAGATTCCGACCCGTCAAACCCTAACGTTTGGAACAGGTGATAAAGTTGACAATAGTTGCCATGTTACGGGCTGTATCATACCAGAAAAAAGCCGTACCGCGAACACGCCCGGAAACAAAATCTTTACGGTTACGGAACTTACAGGACGCGCGCTGATCCGCCGGCATAAGGCATTGCCGCAGAGGGACCGGAGAAATACCTCTCCCCCTCCCGTCCTCAGAGCCGGTCAGATAGATGCAGCGCCAAACTTCTGGAGACAGCAGGAATATTTCAGGCCGACTGAAGAGACTGGCGGATCAGATTCAGAGCGCCACCCGCACGGAACCAGGCGATCTGAGCCTCGTTGTAGCTGTGATTCACAGAGAACTCATCGCGCGAGCCGTCCGCGTGGTGCAGCACGACAGTGAGGGGTTTTCCTGGCGTGAACGTATCCAGCCCCAGCACGTCGATAACGTCATCCTCGCGCACTTTATCATAATCCGCCGGATCGGCAAACGTCACCGCCAGCATGCCCTGTTTCTTGAGGTTGGTCTCATGGATCCGCGCGAAACTGCGGACTAAAATTACCCGTACACCCAGGTGGCGGGGCTCCATGGCCGCGTGTTCGCGGGAGGAGCCTTCACCGTAGTTTTCGTCCCCGACCACTACCGTTCCGATGCCGGCAGCCTTGAGCGCGCGGGCCACGGCAGGCACCTCACCGTATTCACCGGTCAGGGGATTTTTCACGCTGTTGGCTTTGTCATTAAAGGCATTGATCGCGCCGATGAAACAGTTGTTGGAGATGTTGTCCAGATGTCCGCGATACCGCAGCCACGGCCCGGCCATTGAGATATGGTCCGTGGTGCATTTCCCTTTGACCTTCAGCAGCAGTCGCAAACCGAGCAGGGCCGGTTCCGGATTGGGCGGAAACGGCTCAAGCAACTGTAGCCGTTCGGAGTCCGGACGGACCACCACCTGTACGCCTGATCCGTCTTCCGCCGGCGCCACGTAGCCCGGATCCGCGCAGTGGAACCCGTCTGGCGGCAATTCCTGCCCGACGGGAGGATCCAGGCGGACTTCCCGGCCATCTTCGGTGACCAGCGTATCGGTCACCGGGTTGAAGTCCAGTCTGCCCGCAAGGGCAAGGGCCGTTACCAGTTCCGGCGACGCCACAAAAGCGTGGGTTTTGGGATTGCCGTCGTTCCGCTTGGCAAAATTGCGGTTGAACGAGGTTACTATCGTGTTCGGCTCATCCTCGGCGCCATAGCGGTGGCGGGCCCACTGGCCGATGCAGGGGCCGCAAGCGTTGGCCAGCACCACCGCGCCGATCTCGGCGAAATCCTTGAGCAGCCCATTTCGTTCCAGGGTTTCCCGGACCATTTCCGAACCGGGGGTAACCATAAATTCCGTGGCCACACGGATGTTTTTCTCCCGGGCCTGTCTGGCGACGGACGCGGCGCGGGTCATGTCCTCGTAGGAGGAATTGGTGCAGGATCCGATCAGGGCGACTTCCACTTTGGCAGGCCAGCCCTGTTCCCGGACCGCCTCTTTAATCTTTGATACCGGATTGGCCAGATCCGGGGTAAAAGGACCGTTCAGGTGCGGTTCCAGCGCAGACAGGTCTATCTCGATAACCCGATCGTAATAGTCCTCCGGACGGGCAACCACTTCCGGATCAGGCCGCAGACAATCCGCCACCCGCGCGGCCATTTCGGCGACATCCGCGCGGCCGGTAGCCTTAAGGTACCGTTCCATGGATGCGTCAAAGGGAAACAGCGACGTGGTCGCGCCCACCTCAGCGCCCATGTTGCAAACCGTGCCTTTCCCGGTGCAGGACAGGGATTCGGCGCCTTCCCCGAAGTACTCGATGATATAACCGGTTCCGCCCTTGACCGTCAGGATTCCCGCCAGTTTAAGAATGATATCCTTGGGGGCTGTCCATCCGGACAATTTTCCGGTCAGCCGAACCCCGAGAATTTTCGGGTACTTCAGTTCCCAGGGCAGCCCCGCCATCACGTCAACAGCATCCGCTCCGCCCACGCCGATGGCTACCATGCCCAGGCCGCCCGCGTTGGGCGTGTGGGAATCGGTTCCGATCATCATGCCGCCCGGAAACGCGTAGTTTTCCAGGACCACCTGGTGAATGATCCCCGCGCCGGGCTTCCAGAAGCCGATCCCGTATTTGTTCGATACGGATTCGAGGAACGCGTACACTTCGTCGTTGGCCTGCAGCGCGGCGGACAGGTCTTCCCGCGCGCCGGTTTTAGCCTGGATCAGGTGGTCGCAGTGTACGGTGGTAGGCACAGCCGTTCGGCTTCGGCCCGCGCACATAAACTGGAGCAGCGCCATCTGAGCCGTGGCATCCTGCATGGCCACCCGGTCCGGGGCGAAATCCACGTAATCCGCGCCCCGGGCAAACGCCTTTGGCTCCACTCCCGGCCACAGATGGCTCAACAGAACCTTCTCCGCCAGCGTTAAAGGCCGTCCGACGGCTTTCCTCGCCCGGTCCACTTTTTCCGGAAGCGCCGCGTACACCTGCTGAATCATGTTCAGATCAAACGCCATAACCTGTTCCCTTCCTTACGCCGGTCCCGGCACGATTTTTTAGTTTCAGATATTTTTCTGCCAAACTTTTGCAAAATTATCAGATCTAAAAACCAGCTGTCTCGAAAATTCATTCCCGGAACGGGAAAACTCAGAACAGCCAGCCAAAGAAAACCTCAAACGCGTACGCAAGATAACGCCACATCAGTTCCGCAAAGCGATACAGTCCTTCAAAAATAAACATAGAGGCTACTCCTCCTCATTCTGATGCTGTCCTAAATCCTGCCAGGCCTGCAGCAGCGTATCCGGCAGCCGTACGGGACGCATGGTCTCCCAGTTGGCGGTAACCACCCGCTGAACGGCCAGCGCGCAGAGGTTTCTTGCGTCATCGATCACCGCCGCTCCCAGCCGGGCATCCACATGACGCACTTCCAGCACCCACATGAGTCCATTCAGCGCCGCGCCGAATCGCAATGGACGCATATACATAATCTGTGTTTCCGCCACGGCCGCGGCCGTGCGCTGCGCCATCCAGGATTGCGGACAGGCAAACTGAGCAAAAAAACGGTTCCGCATCAGTTCCAGCCATCGGATATAGCAGATATTGCTGACAATGCCGGCGTAATCCAGATCGGTCGTCTCCACGGTAATCGGCACGGCTATCTCCAGGGGACGGAAATCCGGCAGTTTCCTGTTTTTCAGGAAATTCTCGTCCGATCCCCGCGCTGTCATCGTTTCCATTCCTTCATCGCGCGTTCCGCTTCCCGTTCGTCATCCCGCCGCCGGATCGTTTCCCGTTTGTCGTAAAGCTTTTTCCCCTGGCAGAGACCAATCTGGACTTTCAGTTTTCCCCGCTTAAAGTAGCATTTGAGCAGAACAACCGCCAGGCCCCGTTCCTGGCTTTTTCCCGCCCAGCGGTTGATTTCGCGGCGGTGCAGCAGCAGCTTCCGGTCCCGCTCCGGCTCGTGGTTGAACCGATTGGCCATTTCGTAGGGAGGAATATGCGCTCCAACCAGCCAGGCTTCCCCTTTCCGGAATTCGACATAGGAATCTTTGAAACTCAACCCGCCGCGCGCGCGGATGGACTTGATTTCCGACCCCAACAACTGAATCCCGGCTTCAAGCGTTTCCAGCACATGGTATTCATGAAAGGCTTTTCGGTTTGTCGCGACTGTGCTTTCTGCCATAATGGTAATCACCCGTGGACTGCGGAAAGGCATTGTACCATATTCCAAAAAGAAGTTCCGGGAACTTTAAGCGGACGCGTATAATCTCATATAAAAGGAGTTAAAGTCGTTCCAGGCTGAATAGGCGTTAAACGGAATCATCGCGTGCTAAAATTCTGCAGATATGCAATGCGTTCACGTTACTTGAACGGCTTCATTTGGGTTTCCGTACTGTATCTGATTGCGGGAACAGCCGGGGCAACATCCATTTTCCCGGATAAGGACATCCAAACGCCCCCGAAAGAGAATTTCCCGGAGTTGGTTCCCGACGATTTTTATATGATTCAACCCGCGGGAAATGTAATCATTCCGGACAACGCGCCCGGTATTCAGCTGCCCCTGGCGGCTGTGCTGGCTTTCCCTTCGGATATGCCCGCAGCCCCAACGATCGGGTTTGTCCTGGACGGCGTACTGTTAAACGTTTCAGTCCAGTTTGAACTGTACACAACCGCCGCCTGGCTTGCGCCGGGCAGACATGAACTGGCGGTTACCGCTGAGTTTCCGCTTCCCCCTTCAGACGACCCCGAGATTCCGGAAAAACTGACCTGGCGATCTGATCCCGTCATTTTTGACGTGACAACCGCTCCGGACACGGATGAAAACGGTTTGCCGGATGCCGGCTATGGCGTACTGGCGAGTGTCGGAGACCTCTGGATCGCCGCGGATTTTCCTGACGGCATGCCCAGATGGACCGCGCTGGCCAGATTAATCCCCGACGGCCTGGACCATGACCTCCTGCTGCCTGTTCCGGGCGTTTCAGGAGGATTGGCCCGGCTTAATATTCCCGCGGTTATCGCGGAAAACGGAATCGCCCATGTGGCCGGCCTGGCGCTGGGACGCAACGAGTCCGCGCTGGCCGTAACCTACGAAGGCATTGCAGAGGAACGGCCCGGTACGCCTGTTCCCCCCGGCGTGTTTTCCCTGACGGCCCTGTTCCGGGAAGACCAGGGGGGATGGCGTGAAGCGGGAGATACTGTGCCTGGCGGCGCACCACTGCGGCTTTCGCTCACCGGCCTTCGGGTTTCCCCGGGATTCATGGCGTATCCTGCGGTTCGGAACGTGGACTACGTATCTGAAACCCCGAACGGCCCGTTAATCCCCGCGCTGACTGAATCCGGCTGGCATCGGGAACCGGACATCCTGGCGGAGACCCCGATCCAGAGCGGATCCCCCGCCATACTGCGTATTGCCGGAACCGGAATGGCTGCCGTGTTTCAGCAGGGTGTCCCCTCGAACCTCAGGGTTTCGCCCGGAGGAGAAAGCGGTTACGTGCATCTGGGAATCCTGCCTGCGGGAAAACCGTTCTCCCAGCAGTTCATCCTGACCAATCCGGGCAGGGACATCATCTCGGGAGAATGCCGGCTTACGGGCGACAGCGCGTTCAGGTTGTTGGAACCCGCCGCGTATACTCTGCCTCCAGGGCAGTCCACGGCGATCCAACTTATTTTTCTGCCCACTGCGGAGGGGGATTACGCGGCGGATCTCGTCTTTTCCGGCGGGAATCAGGGGTTGCTGACCATTCGGGTGGAAGCCCAGGCGTCGGGTGTGCCGGTAAAGACCCGTCAGTTGTTCTCCTGCGGTAATACCGTAACGTCCGGTCCTACGGGTGGTCGTACGGGAGACTGGATCAGTATCGTTTTGTCGCTGTCCGCGCTTATGGGAACCCATCGGATCTACCGTAAAAGCAAGGGGCAGCTATGGTGACTCTGGCCTATATCTTCGCCATTATTCAGCAGGTTGCCGCTGTCGCACTGGGTATTTTGGCTGTCGTGCTGGCCCTGTTTGCAGGCTTCTGAAAATAACTTCCGATCGGGTCCGGAGTACAACTGGTTACAGAAGATATGGGTTGGCTGGCGGTTGTCATATCCCTGTTGCAGGGAATAACGGGAATCTTGGACCTTTTGCTCCAGATTTTATGGCTGGTTCAGGATGTTATCGGTATGGTGTCTTCCTGAACCTAATCCGTGATGTCCCGTAAACGGCTTACTGGGCCGGGGCGGACGCATCTCTTTCCGTTTGTATGACTGCGGCTGCGGCAGCCAGATCGCCTTCCTGAAGCGCCTGCTGGGCCATGGTTGCCGCCGTGTTCGGATCGGCGGATTCGTAGGCGGAGGAAACCAGTCCCAAAGCGGAGACTACACTCCCGACCGATTCAGCCACCAGCTGGTAGGTGCTGGTGAGGGATCGCACGCCGTCGGAGGATGCGATCAGTTCCGCAAGGCGTACCCAGAAATCCAGGGCATCCATCTGAATATCCGCGCCGGCAAGCTGCTCATTGGCCGACGGGGAAGATTCCGCCAGAGATTTCCCCAGGGCCATGACCGATTCGGTAACCGACTGGGCTGTTTCGTATTCCCGCATAGCCTCCAGTTCCCGGGCCTGGGCCAGTAACTCCTGTCCCAGCGCCACCAGTTCCGCGTAGGCTTCCTCACCCATCACGGCGGCCGCCGCGAAATTAGACTCCTCCGCGGGCCTTCCCGCTGCCTGCAGGGCTGCCGCCCGGGTCCTGGCAGACTCCACGCTGAAAGCGGAAGCCTGGGGAAACTGTGAACCGACATCCAAAGCCGTGATCGCGCCCGCAAGATCCCCACCGCGCAACCGCTCCCGGGCTTCCAGGTAATTGGGAAGGCCGTTCCCCGGATCCAGCTCGCGCAACGCCGCCAGATGCACCAGGGCTTCTTCCCGCGTGGCATCGTGCATGGCAAGGTTTTTAGCCAGGAGGTACCGCAGATAGGGGGAATCCGGATACTGTTCCACCGCCCGCCGAAGGTAATCGGCAGCTTCCTCCGAAGGTAAATACTGGACCGCGCCCAGAAACGCGTCCAGGGAAATATCGGCCCGGGAAAGCAACTGGCGGGCCTCGTCGGCAGTCAGGGCGCCAGCATCTTTGAGCTGGCGCGCCGCGGCAGCTTCCCGGGCCAGGGCGCGCTTTTTCAGTTCGATCAGGTCTGGAAGCGTCAGGGTAGCCTTTGCGGAACGTTCTTCCGGAGGGGCGGATTCCACCCGTACCGAAACGGGTGCAGCCACCGGCCTGGGCAGCGCGTCATATTTCTGTTCCAGCTCCGCCCGGCCGGAATCGCCCAGACGCTGACGGGACCTTCGGGCCGTATACACCGGTTCCGCGGCGCGGTCGCGCGGCTGGCTTTGGCGGGCTTCTCCGGAATCCGGCCGGAGATTCGTGGAGGCCATATCCTGGCGCGGCCCCGAAAACAGGATCCAACCCGTGCCGGCCAGACCGCACACGGCAAGGACTGCAGCCGCCCGGAACATCCATCGGGACCGTTCCCGCCAGGAGTGCGGACGGGATATATTTTCACCCCCGGAGCACCGCTTTGACCGCAGGGGCACGATGTCCGCCTGAGGAGACTTCGGATTTTCGTCCGCCTGCGCGACAGCCCGTCGCTCACCCTGCAGCAACGCCATAACATCCCGTTCCAGATGAATTTCAGGCATGCCCGCCCGCCAGGCATTGCCCATGGATTCCAGCCGCGCGTCCAGCATCACCGCGCCGGGAAGGTCCTCCGGATCCGGGAATTCCCCGCCAACGGTTTCCCGCCATGAATCTCCCATCTGGCGCATTTGAGCGGCCAGATCCCGGAGTGAGTAAAGCTCCGGCTTTTTTTCTGGAAATTTTTCCAAAAACAGGCGAACCGCCGATTCCGCTTCAGGCGACTCGGCTCCGTCAATCCAATCCTGCACCTGTTCCGGCAGGGTATGTTCATCAAAGTCCTTCAAGATCTTCCCGTTTCTTCTCACACAGGGCCCGCAGGCGGCAGAGCGCCCGGTGCAGGCGGGTGCGCAGAGCGCCTTCCCGCACTTCGAGTATGGCCGCCATTTCCTGAGGGCCCAACTGTTCAAAGTACCGCATGACAATAAGCTCCCGATCTTCGGGGTCCAGGCTTTCCAGCGCCTGGATCAGCGCCTTGCGCTGTTCGTCCACGGCCAGCCGTTCATAGGGCGACCGCACGGCGGCCGGACCCGCGCCGGGCGACCATCGGTCTTCCCATGCGTTTTCCATCGACTCGCCGATGGCGTCCAGAGAAGCCATCCGGGGACGCTTCAATTCCGACAGGCACAGGTTCCGCGCGATGCACAGCAGCCAGGGTTTGAACTGCCGGGCCGTATCGAAGGATTCCCGGGCGCGGAAAACCCTCAAAAAAGTTTCCTGCACCCGGTCCCGCGCCTGTTCCGGGTCGCGCAGATAATGCAGGCAGAACCGGAACAGTTCCTGCTGGTACCGCCGAACCAGTTCCGCGAGCGCCTCATCGCAACCCGTACGAAGAAGCTCCATCAACTGTTCATCGCTATGCCCGGCCAGATCTGTCATGTTCATCCCCGACCGCGGCATGGCTGCATCCGGTATACATCCCATCGGTGCTTCTATACATACTGTCGCGGTACGAATCCGTTACATTTATCTGTCAGCCCAGACCGGAATTGTATCTTTTCCGATATTTTGTTTCATAATTCCATACGCTCAAGATAGGTTGGACGTAAGGAAAAGCCGACGGGCGCAGTTGAGAGACCATCCTCAGCCCTCAACTGTTCTTCGCGGGTGCGTCAAGTCTTGCAGGCTGCCCATTCAAAATTTTTTATCCCTGACCCATACGTTCAGGAGAAAAACAAACCTCTCCGGCGGTTGTCAGGCTGCCAATTTTTCAGATACAATATGAGTGGCGATTGGGTAATCGAATGAACGACGCGATCAACAGACTTGTGGCCATGATAGCGGCCAGGGCTGAAAACAGTGAGCAGCTGCCGTCGATGCGGGATGCTCAGCTATGGCTGTTGCAACAGGGACTCAGCGCCCGGGAGATCGAAGAGGCGCTGGATCAACTGTTTCATCTGCTCTATGGGCGAAAAGTAGCGGTGAAGGTTCGGCCGCACGGACAGGCTCCGCGGCACTTCTCACCTTTTGAGGAGGCCAAGCTTTCGAACCATGCCCGGGAAACCATCACCCGTCTGGAATCTACGGAAATGATCAGTGGCCTGGAACGGGAATTGTTGATCGAACGGCTGATGCAAAGCGATTTCGATAACGACATGGAAATGCTGGACTACATGCTTTCCAACGTAATTGGATCGCGCCGCAATGTGGAGTCACAAAATACGCTGATTAATACGCTTGAGGGTTTCGGTCCCACTCTCCATTGATGCGGTCCAGTTTCTGGTAAGATCAAGGGGTATTGTCAGAGTATAATGGGCGCAGGACGCAAAAGTACGCTCGCGGCGGATAGCTGAAGGGGCATTTATGGAATCCGCAAAAGCAGACATGACGCTGAGTCCGGGGGTTGTCGTGGCGGACCGGTATGAGGTGCTCGACACCATTGGAAAAGGTGGAATGGGGGAAGTGTATCTGGCCCAGGACCGGCAGACAGGAAGCCAGGTAGCGCTGAAAACCCTGCGCGCCCGTTATCTGACCAATAAACAGGCCATCGCGCGGTTCGTCCGGGAAGTCAACCTCGTCCGGCAGATGAATCACCCCGGGATTATCAAAATCTATGACGCGCAGAAATGGGAAAACACCCTCTTCTACGTGATGGAATACCTGGATGGAAAAAGTCTGCGTCTCTGGCTTCGCCAGAAGGGACAGCTGGACCTTGCTTCGACAGTACGGGTCCTTTGCCTGGTGGCGACAGCGCTGGAGTACGCGCACAAATTCACCATTCACCGGGACCTGTCCCCGGAAAACATCATGGTCATGCGCGACGGTTCCATCCGACTGCTGGACTTCGGGCTGGCCAAACTGGATGACCAGTTCAAAGGGCTCACCATGGTCGGCGCCAACCTCGGAAAACTCCGCTATATGGCCCCGGAACAGGAGCTGAATGCGGCTGAGGTAGACCACCGGGCGGATCTGTATCCGCTTGGCCTGATGCTGTTTGAAATGCTGGCGGGAAAACTTCCCGCTCCCGGTGAAAAACTGACATCTATTCGACCGGAACTGCCGGCGGAACTTGATGATTTTATTGCCAAAGCCACCGCCCGCGATCCGAACGAGCGGTTCCAAAGCGCCCAGGAATTCCGGGATGAGTTACTGGCCCTGTATAAGCGCCACGTCGCGCGCAGCGGTGACCAGAAAGGCGCGGGGCGTCCCGCCGCCGCCCGGAGCGCAGGGAATCAGCAGGGCATCTTTGCCCGCATCTTGCAGCGCATACGCGGCCTGTTCCGCCGCTGATTGCCCGGAAACCTTTTCCCAGCCGCGGTAATGCTTAACGTAGGGAAAGTTGTGCCTTCCATGTCCTCCCGGTGGAAACGTTTTGCTCTGACCGCATGGGCTCTCGCCCTGACCGTTTTTTTGGCGGTCGGCGCGTTTTCCCTGTACTGCCGGATTGTCCGTTTTGATGGCATCATCCCCGTGGAGGTGGGGGGAACCGAGCGCCTGGTTGTCGCGGAATCGGGAAAGCACGGCCCTTTTGCCTCCTACCGCAATATGCCCCTGGAGGTGCTGCCCTTCAGCCGGCCCCGGGCCGCGGCCAGCGTGCTTGCGCAAAATCTCCAATGGGACGCACGGGAACTGCTTTTCCCGCTTCGGGTCCAATCGGTCGAAGTGCAGCGCCGGTTTCCAGACCGTCACCTGCTGGAAATACGTTCCGGTAAAAAGCATACCCGATCGCTCATCTTTTCCGGCGCCCGGGTCACGCTGGAAGATTTCACGGTGTCCGTTGTCCGGGTGGGACCATGGGCCGGATTGGTCCGCGTGCCCGGGGGACAGCCCGCGTCTGCCTGGTCGGTGCGTGAAAACCCGGAGAGCCCGTGGAAACAGGGCTTTTTTATCGTACCGGACAACCTGAGCAGACTCGGAGAGACGATGCTGCGTTTCCGGTGGACAGGCAGCGAGGATGAAGCATTAACCCTGCTGCCGGAATCGCTGCCTGTGGAAGCCGACGCACGTTGGGGCGTTCGACAACATTCCGGCACCCAGTGGATTGAAAGTCTGCAACCCGGAACCGGCCTGACCCTTCCCGACAGCCGGGAAATCACGCTGCAGGGAATATCCAACACGCCGGATCGGCAACTGTTGTTTTCCATATCCCGACCGGCCGGACCCGGAGAACCTAATGGCCCCGTCCTGAACACCTGTCACGTGCCTCCGAACGGAGATCCGGTCGAAATTGGATCGGGCGCCTCGTTGCTGGCCGAAGTTCCGGCCATAGTGCCGGAATGCGTCTCGGCGGCAGCCTGGCGGGATAATGAAGTGCTGGTGGGAGTATATCGGACCGGCAGGCGCATCAGCCTGGACCGCCTTACCCCGGGGAAAACACTGGCACTGTTAAACGGATGGACGTTGCGGTTCGATCAGGCATTGCGCGAATCGGCCCAGGCCGGAAGCGCGGAAGAACCCGTGCTGGCCGCCGCGCTTGCTCTCCCGGACGGGAGTGAAATTACCCTCCGGGAAGGCCTCAGTGTTCACGCCGGAAAATATTACCTCCGGTTTTATCGCGAAACTCCAGTGCCCGAAGTGGTTTATACCGTCTCCGACGCAACAGACCGGAACAGTATTGGCCACCGGTTGGGGCCTGGAGATAAGGTGGTCATCCGCGGATGGGAGTTTTCCCTTTACCCGGATTCGCCGGATCCGGAGCGGGTCGCGGTTTTTCAGGCCCGACTCACGTGTGGGCGAACTCCAGTGATCTGGGGACTGCTTTTGCTGCTGGTCGCAGCAACTCTGCGGGCAGCGATGTATCTTAATACCCGCAGGGATTCCTCTTCTGAGGTGGGTAAGCCCGCCACGGAATTGTCCGAGTCGGAAGATCAGCGCTGATTGCCGGCTGTATCGCGATGCCGCAGCGACTGAATCCGCTCGGCCAGATTCGGTATATCCGGATTGATAGACAGCGCCTTTTCGTAAGCCGCAACCGCATCGGCGTTCCGGCCCAGCAGTTCCAGCGCTTCCCCCAGCAGCGCTAAAGCTGCCGCGTTGTTCGGTCCGTGGCGCAGGGATGTTTCCAGAGCCGCAACCGCTTCCTCATGGAAGCCGAGTGTCATGGCGGCGCGGCCCAGGTTCAGCCAGGCCAGATTGGACTCAGGAAGGCGTTCCGTCATCTGCCGCCAGAAATCACGGGCCGCCGCCGGACCGGTCTGCCGAAGCAGACGATCGGCATGGTCGAAATTCGGATGGTGTCCAGGATCGGCCAGCCGTCCGGAAGTCCAGGCATCCAGCGCGCCGGCATCATCTCCCATCGACTCAAGACACAGCCCCAGCAGTTCAAAGGGAACCGCGCG
>JAKOTZ010000261.1 GCA_029776995.1 Candidatus Hydrogenedentota bacterium | reverse complement strand
GAAGCTGTTTACTTACTCCTGAAATACTCGAACTGAAAGAGGAAACCTTAATCTGGTACGATACTTCCCGTTTCAGAGACGTGTGGAAACCGCGGGAACAACCAGATAAGGTAAAACACATGAAAAAGATAGAAGCTGTCATCAAGCCGTTCAAACTGGAAGAAGTCAAAGACGCCCTGAGCCGGGAAGGTATACAGGGGCTGACCGTATCTGAAGTGAAAGGATTTGGGCGACAGAAAGGCCATAAGGAACTCTACCGCGGCGCCGAGTACGTGGTGGAGTTTCTGCCCAAGATCAAACTGGAAATCGTGGTGGAAGACAGTATGGTGGAACGCGTGGTTAAAGCCATTGTGGACTCGGCGGCCACCGGCAGGATTGGTGACGGTAAGGTGTTCGTAATACCCGTGGAGGAGGCAGTGCGCATACGCACCGGTGAAACAGGCGATGCTGTCCTGCGCTGAACTGCTTCTGGTCCGCGGCTGAAAACGGGAATGGTCTCCGGAGTGCCGGAGATATAACAACGGTAACGCGATTGTTTCGCAAAGGAGTTGGTTATGCACAAAGATTTCACGCCGTCGGATGTCATGAAGCTGGTTCGTGACAAAGAAATCGTATTCGTGGACCTGCGTTTCATGGATTTTCCTGGAATGCAGCAGCATTTTACGGTGCCCGCCGCGGAGCTGAAAGAATCGATATTCGAGGATGGGCTTGGCTTTGACGGGTCCAGCATTCGCGGGTGGCAGGCCATCAATGAAAGTGATATGCTGGTCATGCCGGATCCCCGCACCGCAACGGTAGACCCGTTCTCCGAAATCCCCACCCTGATCCTTTACTGCAACATTCTGGACCCGATCACCAAGGAGCGTTACAGCCGGGATCCCAGAAACATCGCCCAGAAAGCGGAAAATTATCTGCTTGCGACCGGTATTGCGGATACCTGTTACGTCGGTCCCGAGGCAGAGTTTTTCGTGTTTGATGACGTCCGCTACAGCGTGACTTCGGACCATTCTTACTTTTTCATTGACAGCGATGAAGCCATCTGGAACAGCGGCCGTGACGAAATGCCCAACCTGGCATACAAGCTGCGCCACAAAGAGGGATATTTCCCGATTCCGCCGTCTGACCAGCTGCACAACCTGCGCCAGGAAATGGTGAAGGTCATGCTGGAGTGCGGCCTGACTGTTGAATGCCATCATCACGAGGTTGCTACGGCGGGACAGTGCGAGATTGACCTGCGCTTTTCTCCCCTGACGAACATGGCCGACCAGCTGACTCTGTACAAATACATCATCAAAAACGTGGCGCGACGGCACAACAAAACCGTAACGTTCATGCCAAAGCCCATGTTCGGCGACAACGGGTCCGGCATGCACTGCCACCTTTCCCTGTGGAAAAACGGACAGCCCCTTATGGCCGGCAACAAGTACGCCGGCCTGAGCCAGGAAGCGCTGTGGTTTATCGGCGGCCTGCTTAAACACGCGAATTCCCTGGTGGCGCTTACCAACCCGACGATGAACAGCTACAAGCGGCTGGTGCCCGGGTACGAAGCTCCGGTCAACATCGCGTACTCCGCGCGCAACCGCAGCGCGTGCGCCCGCATCCCGATGTATTCCCCCAGCCCAAAAGCAAAACGCGTTGAATTCCGGGTTCCGGATCCTTCCTGCAATCCTTACCTGGCCTTCTCGGCCATGCTGATGGCGGGGATTGACGGCATTCAGAACCGGATTGATCCCGGCGAACCGATGGACAAAGACCTCTACGATCTGCCGCCCGAAGAGAAGGCGCTGATTCCGCAGGTTCCCGGAAGCCTGAAAGAGGCGCTGGATAACCTCGAGAAGGATCACGAATACCTGTTGAAAGGGGATGTGTTCACTCGGGATGCGCTGGAAACCTGGATCAGCTACAAGCGGAAGAACGAAGTGGACGCCGTGAATCTGCGGCCGCACCCCTATGAATTCTACCTGTATTTTGATATCTGATCGATCAGGATGACCGACCGCAATCCCGGTTCCGTTCTTTCGGGACCGGGATTTTTTCCAGATGGGTTGCACCCGCGGAGGCCAACATCCGATAATATAGCGGCCCCGGAACAGGAGCAGTTGGCGCGCGCCCGTAGCTCAGGTGGATAGAGCGTCTGCCTTCTAAGCAGAAAGTCGCTGGTTCGAGTCCAGCCGGGCGCGCCATTTTTCTATTGTTGATGAGATGTACCCCCGCGGAGTTTCGGGAGGGTTCGGGGGTAAATGAGTTCAAATATGGGAACGGATCGAGGTCGGGCATATGCCGCGCTGGCGGTTTCCATAGTAGGCTGGGCGCTGGCGCCCGTGTTTATACGGCAACTTTCCCAGTGGTATGACCCGTATGTCCAGTCGTGGGTGCGGTATTCAAGCGCCGCGGTAGCTCTTCTCCCGTGGTGCTGGTACCGCTGGCGAAGTTCACTGTATAGCTGTTTTGAGCGCTGGCGGGTTCTGCTGATGATCAGCCTGCTGGTGGTGGTGTTGCAGACCGCGTGGACTGTGGCCGTGTATCACACGACATCCACCATGGCGCAGCTGCTCAGTAAACTGCATGCGCCGCTGGTCATCCTCTTCAGCTATGCCGTGTTCCGCGAGG
>JAKOTZ010000257.1 GCA_029776995.1 Candidatus Hydrogenedentota bacterium | reverse complement strand
TGGTGTCCAAAGGCGCGTTGCCGGAGGAGGATGTTCCGACGAACCGGGAGATCATGAAGCAGATTCACGACCAGTTTGAAGCGCTGGATGCAAACGGTGACGGCAAACTGTCGCTGGAAGAAGCTCAGGCGGCGCTGCCGATGCTGCCGTGGGAAATCTTTGACGCCATTGATGCGGACGGTGACGGCAGTCTGACACTCGGGGAACTTGAAGAGTACTTGAAGATCAGCGGATGCTTCGGCTGCATCAAACGGCTGTTCGTGAAAAAACTGTTGGTTTCCGCGGGTGGCGACCTGCTGCTGGCGGGCCTGGGCCTGGCGCTGCTGGGCGCGGCAACCCTGCGGATGAGGACTCTGTAACCGGTAACCAAACCCGGGGGACACCCCCCGAACCATAGACAAAAAACCGCCCGGACTGAACGGCTCACCCCGCCGGCCCGGGCGGTTTTATTATCCTGCCGCGCCATCCCGTATAATTCCGGGTAATCACAGATGAGCCCCGCGCGGGGTATGGTGGAAGCGCGCAATCTGCCGGGCATGGCCCGACGGCGTGGAGGTATTTTCGGCATGGCCGGTTTTTTCAGCAGGCTTAAAGAACGGCTCACCCGGACCCGGGAGGCCCTGAGCTCGGGAGTGGCCCGGATATTTTCGGGCCGGAGCGAAATCGACGACACGGTTTTTGAAGAACTGGAAGAGCTGCTGATCGAGGCGGACATAGGGGTCCAGGCAACAGCATCGATTCTGGAAGAAACCCGCCAGATGGTGCGGACAAAGCGGCTCCGCACGCCGGCTGAACTGCAGGAGGCGCTGAAAGACGCGCTGGTGGACGCGCTGTCGCCGGACGGGGACGAGCGGATCCCCCTGTGGGAAATCACTGACCCGAAACCGCACGTCACGCTCATCGCCGGGGTGAATGGATCAGGCAAAACCACCACGGCGGGGAAACTGGCGCAGAAAATCCGGGAGCGGGGCATGTCGGTGGTGCTGGGCGCGGCGGATACGTTCCGGGCGGGAGCCATATCGCAGCTGGGCATCTGGGCCGAGCGGACCGGCGCGCATATTGTCCGCCACCAGGAAGGCGCGGACCCCGGCGCAGTGGCGTACGACGCGGTGGGGGCGGCCATTGCCCGGAAGGCGGACCACGTGCTGATCGACACGGCGGGCCGGCTGCACAACAAGACCAACCTGATGGAAGAGCTGCGGAAGATCCGGCGGGTTGTCCAGAAACACCTGCCGGAAGCGCCGCACCTGTGCCTGCTGGTGATGGACGCGACTACCGGCCAGAACGGCCTGCAGCAGGCGCGGGTGTTTACCGAGGCGCTGCAGATCAACGGCATCGCCCTGACCAAACTGGACGGAACCGCCCGGGGCGGGATCGCCGTGGCCATCCGCCGGGAGCTGGGGATCCCCATACGCTATATCGGGGTCGGCGAAACCGCGGACGACCTGCAGCCCTTCGACCCCCGGGAATTCGTGGACGCGCTGTTCGGCGGAAAGGACGCAGAAACCGGATAACCGAAAACAGAAAGGAAATCGTTATGGCGCGCCGGTTATTTGTCTGGTGGATGCTGACCGCGGGCATATCGGCTTTTCTCGGAGCGTCCGGAGGCGCGGCCGCGGACGGAGATCGCTCCGCGATGCTGTGGTATCGCCGCCCGGCGCGAGAGTGGGTCCAGGCGCTGCCCGTAGGCAACGGCCGCATGGGCGCCATGGTTTTTGGCGGCGTGCCCGAAGAGCGGATTCAGTTCAACGAGGAAACCCTGTGGGATGGTTACTTCGGGCGGAACCGGGTAAATCCCCGGGCCAGGGAGGCGCTGCCCAAAATCCGGGAGCTGCTGTTTTCGGGCAAGTACGCCGAGGCGGAACAGCTGATCGCGGAGACCATGCCCGGCGTGCCGCCCCGGATCCTCTCCTACCAGACCTTCGGGGATATCACGATAACCTATCCGAAAGGGGAGCCGGGGAAAAACTACCTGCGTTTTCTGGATCCCATGGAGGGCGTGGCGGTCAGCCGGTTCATGATTGGCAAGGCGCCGGTTACCCAACGGGTGTTCGCGTCTCATCCCGATAACTGCATCGTGATCCGGATCGAGGCGGACCGGGACCGGGACACGGTGGACTGTCTGGTACGGATGCGCCGGGAACAGGATGCCCAGACCGAAACCCTGGGCGGCAACGCGCTGCTGCTGCGTGGCCGGATCAACCGCCCCCACGAGGAGACAGGAGCTCCGATGGGCCTGTTCTTTGCCGCGCGGCTGACAGCGTATCCCGAAGGGAAACGGGCCGAGCTTCGGGCCGAGGGCGGCGGGCTCCGGATCAGCGGCGCCCGGGCGGTCACGCTGGTGCTGGAGGCGGCCACCTCCTGGCCGGACCGCCCGGAACAGGCGCAGCGGCTGACGGTTCCCCGGGAAGGGGGCGCGCCGGATTATCCGGCCATGCTTGCCCGGCACCGCGAGGACCTGCGGTCCTTCATGGGCCGGGTGCGGCTGGACCTGCCCCGGAACCGGGATCTGGCGGACCTGCCCACGGATGAACGGCTGCGCCGGGTAAAACGGGGCGCGGACGACCCGTCGCTGCTCGCGCTGTATTTCCAGTACGGGCGCTACCTGCTGGTGTCGTCGTCCCGGCCGGGGGACCTGCCGGCCAATTTGCAGGGCGTGTGGTGCGAACATTTCGAAGCGCCCTGGAACAGCGACTACCACACCAACATCAACATCCAGATGAATTACTGGCCCGCGGAGGTGACCGCGCTGTCGGAGTGCCATCGGCCGCTGTTTGATTACATGTCGTTCCTGAAGCCCTACGGGGAACAGGTGGCGCGGGAGATGTACGGCGCCCGGGGCTGGGTGCTGCATCACATCAGCGATATCTACGGGTTTGCCGTGCCTGCTGACGGCGTGTGGGGGATGTGGCCCATGGGCGGGGCCTGGCTGGCCGGCCACTGCTGGGAACATTACCTGTTCACCGGGGATGAGGATTTCCTGCGGAACCAGGGATATCCCCTGATGCGGGACGCGGCGGTGTTCATGCTGGATTTTCTGGTTCCGGACGGCCAGGGCGCGCTGCAGACCGCGCCGTCCCATTCCCCGGAGAACCATTACCTGCTGCCTGACGGCACGAAGTGTTCCATGACCTACAGCGCGACGATGGATATCGCGATTCTGCGGCAGTTGTTCGGGGCGTGCATCCGCGCGTCGGAAATCCTGGATACGGATCCGGAACTGCGGGCGGCCTGGAAAAACGCGCTGGAACACCTGCCGCCGTTCCGGGTGAGCCCCAGGACCGGCGCGCTCATGGAATGGGTGGAAGATTTCGAGGAGGCTGAGCCCGGCCACCGCCATATGTCCCACCTGTACGGCCTGCATCCGGCGGACCTGATCACCCGGGATACCACCGAGCTGTTTGCCGCGGTCCGTAAAACCCTGGAGCGGCGGCTGCAGCATGGCGGCGGGCACACGGGCTGGAGCCGGGCCTGGATCGTGAATTTCTATGCGCGGCTGGGCGACGGGCAGGCCGTCGGAGAACATCTCCATGCCCTGCTCGCAAAGAGCACGCTGCCCAACCTGTTCGATGACCATCCGCCTTTCCAGATCGACGGGAATTTCGGCGGTACGGCCGGCATCGCGGAGGCGCTGCTGCAGAGCCACGCCGGCATGATCCGCCTGCTGCCGGCCCTGCCTCCGGCGTGGACGGAAGGGGCCGTAACCGGACTCAAAGCCCGGGGCAACGTAACAGTGTCTATCGCGTGGAAGCAAGGCGCCCTGGATCACGCAGAGCTCGCGCCGGCCCGTCCCGGTCCGCTGACCCTGTGGGCGCCCGTGCCGTTTACCGTAACGGTGTCGGACAGCGGGCATGAGACCACGCGGGCCGAAGCGGATCCGCAGGGCGGCTGGCGAGCGGTCTGGACCGCGGAGGAAGGGCAGCGATACCGGATAACGGCCCGGCAGGCAGGTTAGCCCAGCCCGGGGATTCCGGCAAGGCCCATCGGACCGAGCGCGTAGAACGGTTCGCCGTGCTCCACACCGACCCGGCCGCCCCAGTAGCGGGAGCGGGTTTCAATGCCCTGCCAGAAAGCCGGTGTGGAGATAAAAGTCTCTTCGCCGGGATAATCAGGGTTGTAAAACTGGGACGCGTAGGCGCGCAGGGCCTCAAGCTTGATGTCGAAGGTGGCGGTCACGTCGAGAATGAAAGTTGGCGCGGCGGTGGAGACATCCACGTAAGGGTGGAAATAATACACGTGGGGCGCGCGGTAATGGGGCTGTCCCGTCTCCACCCGCGCGAGTCCCGCCAGGTAGTTTGCCGCACGCACGATATGATGGCACATGGCATGGTCGGGATGACGGTCCGGGCTCATCAGGGTCAGGATCACCCGGGGCCGGTATTTCCGGATGAACGGGATGACCGCTTCCCGCTGGGACGCGGTGTCTTCGAGCCCGCCGTCCGGCAGGCCGGCGCAGTCCCGGAAATCCACGCCGAGGATTCGCGCGGCTTTCTGGGCTTCCTGCGCGCGTTCCTCAGGGGTGCCGCGGGTGCCCCGTTCCCCGGCGGTCAGGTCGAGAATGGCCACGCGGTGGCCCCACCGGGCCAGCAGGGCCAGCGTGCCGCCGCAGCCGATTTCCATGTCGTCGGGATGCGCCCCGACCGCCAGCACATCCACCCGGTACTCCGTCGTGCTCATAGCCATTCAATCTCCTGTTCTTCGGGCGTGTCTATCCGCAGTTCGCTGATCAGCCGCTGGATGAGGGCGGGCCCCTGGGAAAAAAGGAATGTGAAGGGAGACAGTACCCGCTCCTGGGGGCGCCCCATGGGCCGCAGCCGGTTGCGCAGGGCGGCAATCTGTTCGCGCAGCCGGTCCGCCCGGCGCGTGTCGGACAGCCGTATCCGCCGGGCGAGCTGTTCCAGCGCGCCGTGGACCTGAGCCTGCGTGTCGCGGATAAACTGGCCGGACTGGCGTACGCCGGCGCCGGCCAGATCCGCGCCTAACCGGTCCAGAATGCCCGCGATCTGTTCCCGCGCGGCATCGACCGCCCGGTCCGCGGCTCCGGCGGGCTCCCGCCGCAATACCCGCTCAAACAGCGCCTGAGGGGATTCTCCGAGTTCCTCCACCCGCAACCCGAGATCCCGCAGCCGGCGTTTTTCTTTCGGGGTGACAAACCGCGCCCGGGCCCGGGGAAATACCACCGGCATCGGCACTTCGTACCACTCGAATATAGGTTTCAGCTGGGCCCAGTAGGCGATCTCGCCCGGACCCGCCACGCAGGCCCGGCAGCCCGGAAACAGGACCTGCTGCGCCACGGGCCGCAGGGCCACATTGGGGGAAAACCGGGTGGGATCCTCTTCCAGCAGGTCAAGCAGTTCCTCGGCGGCGTACCGCTTGCCGTGTTCCTCGGGCAGCACGAATCCCTGTTTCGTGTGGACAACCCGGCGCCGGCGTCCGTTTTCGAACAGGAAGAAATTGCAGGCGTCAGCCGGACGCACAATGGCGGGGGTGAATCCCAGGGCCCGGACGCGCGCGGCGGATTCGCTTAACAGACGCCCCGTAACCCCGGGCATTTCGATCTCGCGGCGGATCACGGAACGCGCGGCCTCCCGGGCGACGCGCATGTGGGGCGCGAACAGCACCAGCCCCGTGTCCCGGAACAGTACGGCCATCAGCCTGGCGAACCAGTTCGAAACGGAAGGCGCCTGCGCCAGGGTGTCGTGCAGCAGGTCTTTCATCGCGGCGGTATGCTCGGACCCGACGCAGAGCGACGCCATCTCATCGATCGCGTTCCGCAGGGAAAAGCCCGCGGGCACCCGGTGCATGGGAAAGCCCTCCACGTCGACCGGGTTTCCCAAAGGATCCGCGGGCGCGTAGGCCCGTTCATGGAGTTCGCACCGGGTATCGGTGAACCAGTACCGGCGGACTTCCTCGAAATCGTGGTCCTCCGAGGCGATCCAGAAGACGGGAAGGACTTTTTTGCCGTGGCGTTCCGACAGGAGCCGCGCCAGCCGGATGGCTGTCACCGCCTTGTACACGGTAAACAGCGGGCCAAGGAACAGCCCGGGCTGCTGTCCGGTGACCACCACCGGCTCATCCCCGTCCAGGGCGGCCGGGCTTCCGCCCAGTTTCGGCTGCAGGGCTTCCAGCGCGTCCCGCAGGCCCGCGGGCCAGGGGTGCCGGGTGAACACGTCATAGGCCAGGAATTACATCTTCCGACCGAACAGGTCATGTACGGCGGAATCCCCGCGCAGATATGCGTCGTAGAGGGTAGTCATGATTTCGTACTGTATAGTATCATTCGTTGTCAATGCGGTTGTAAGGACCAACCCGCATGCTGGCACTGGATAAATTCTACAATACTGTTTTTCCAGGAGATGGTGTGTACGAAAATAGGGTGCCGCCATGTTTGTTTTAATTGAGGCGCTGAATTTCCGCTGTCTGCGGTGGGTATCGCGTTCCCTGGGGCCGTTTCACGTTCTGGTGGGACCCAATGCTTCGGGTAAAACCACGTTTCTGGACACGGTAGGCTTTCTGAAAGATATCGTGGATGACGGTTTGGACGCCGCCATCAATAATCGGACCGCGAATCCCGAGGAATTGCTGTTCCGCCGTCAGGGAGAATCATTTGAATTGGCTGTTGAGTCGCCGATTCCCGATGATCTCAGAACGCGCACAGCCTGGCCGGAACTTGACACCGTACGTTATGAAGTGCGCATCGGTTTTGACGAAACGAAGAAAAAATTTGAGTTCAAGGCTGAACAGCTGCTGCTCCGCAAAAGTAGGAAAAACAAGGACCTTCCCGGCAGTCAGCGCATGCTTTTCCCGGATCCTCCTCTTGCTCCGGACAGTATCCAGACATCCAGGGGCCCAAGAGATAAACGGATTATCGTTAAAAAAGTAGCCGGCGGAAACGACAACTTCTACAGCGAAACCTACAACAGGGCGGGGAAAGGCTGGATGCCCTCGTTTAAGCTCGGACCGATGAAATCGGCGCTGGGCAACCTTCCCGCGGATGAGGAAAATATGCCCGTGGCCGTATGGTTTCGCAGGCAGCTGACAGAGGGAGTGCAACGGTTCGTCCTCAACAGCATGAAAATACGCCAGCCCAGTCCTCCGACTAAGGTAAAAGGGTTTTTGCCCGACGGATCGAATCTGCCATGGGTGGTCTCCCGACTGCGCCGGGAGGAAGAGCTTTCCTACCGCCGGTGGATAGAGCACCTGCAGACGGCGCTTCCGGATCTGGAAAGTATCGATACGGTTGAACGCCCGGAAGACAGGCATTGCTATCTGGTTTACCGTTACCGTAACGGCCTGACGGTTCCGTCCTGGTTCGTGTCTGACGGCACGCTTCGTCTCAGCGCGATTACGCTGCCGGCCTACCTGCCGGATCTTCAGGGGGTATATCTCATAGAGGAACCGGAGAACGGCATTCACCCCCGCGCGGTTTCCACGGTGTACGATTCCCTGTCATCGGTTTATTCGGCGCAGGTTCTTCTGGCGACGCATTCCCCGGTAGTCCTCGGCGCGGCGAATCCGGAAACCGTCCTCTGTTTCGCGAAGGATCAGGAAGGCGCTACGGACATAGTTAGGGGCTCTGAACATCCCGGGCTGCGCGAATGGCGCGGCACTATAAGCCTTGGCGATCTGCTTGCCATGGGAGTGCTCGGATGAAAGATCTGGTGGTGCTCGCCGCGGATAAAGACCTGGAATTTACTGTAAAAGGTATTTTTGCGAGGGCGGACGCGATCGGGATACGGCCAATCGAAGCGGACGTGTACGTCAACCCGAACCATGACGCCGGATGCGTTTCCCGGGGAGTCGAATTGCTCAATCAGTTCAGAAGCGGTTATCGCCATGGCCTGCTGATATTTGATTATGAGGGCTGCGGCAAAGATAAGGATGTACCTTTAGGCGAGCTGAAAAAAGCACTGGACGAGCAGTTGCATTACGCCTGGGGCGATAAGGCTAAAACCGTCATTCTGGATCCGGAACTGGAAATATGGATTTGGAGCGATTCGCCCCATGTGGAAGAGGTGCTGGGGTGGAAAAACAAAAACCCGAAATTAAGGGATTGGCTGCTTGCCCATGGCTGGCTGCAAGAGGGCTGCCTGAAACCGGTTCGTCCGAAAGAGGCGTTTGAAGCAGCCATCCGGGAAGCCCGCATACCCAAAAGCGCCTCTCTTTTTCATCAGTTGGCCCGGAAGGTTTCACTTCAGCGGTGTACGGATCCGGCCTTTAGGGAACTGAAAACGGTACTGAAAACCTGGTTCCCCAAAGAAACGCTGTGATTTTACGCGTATGATAACCTGAGGCCATCGCGCATGGAAACCGATATTCTCCATTACGAACTGCCCGAGGAGCTGATTGCCCAGTATCCCGCGGAACCGCGGGACATGTCCCGCCTGATGGTGGTGGACCGCGCCGCGGGTTCGATCCGCCTGGACGTGTTCCGGAACGTCGCGGAATACCTGGCGGCTGGCGACCTGCTGGTGCTGAACGATACGCGGGTGATCCGCGCGCGGGTCCGGGCCCATAAGCCCACCGGCGGGGCGGTGGAGCTGTTTCTGCTGCGGGAAAACGCGCCGGGAGTATGGACCGCGCTGGCGAGGCCTTCGGGGCGGCTCCGGGAGGGTAGCCTGTTGCGGTGCGCGGGTGGAATGACGGCGGAACTAGTCGCCCGGCTGGAGGAGGGGAAATGGGAGGTCCGGTTCTCCCGGCCGGATGTGGTGGCGTGGCTGGAACAGCAGGGGGAAATTCCCCTGCCGCCGTACATCCACCGCGACCACCCTGAGCCCCTGGACGCGGACCGGTACCAGACCGTATACGCGGCCCGCCCCGGGGCCGTGGCCGCGCCCACCGCCGGGCTGCACTTCACGGACGAGGTCTTCCGCCGGCTCGACGCGAAACGGGTGGACCGGATTTTCATTACGCTCCACGTGGGGTACGGCACCTTTAAGCCGATCAAGGCGGAACGGCTGGAAGAACACCGGGTGGATCCCGAAGAATACGAGGTGACGGACGCCGCGGCAGCGCGTATGAACGCGGCCCGAAAAGCCGGCGGCCGTATCGTGGCCGTTGGCACCACCGTCTGCCGCACGCTGGAAACCGCCTGTGATGACCAGGGCGTATTCCACGCCGGCCGGGGGCAGACGGACCTGTATATATACCCATCCCACGTGTTTCGCGGCGTGGATGCCCTGCAGACCAACTTTCACCTGCTGAAATCAAGCCTGCTGGCGCTGGTCTGCGCCTTCGCGGGGATCGACCTGATCCGGGAAGCCTACCGCGTGGCGGTTCGGGAACGGTTCCGCTTTTACTCGTACGGCGATGTTATGCTGATCCTGTAGCCCGTTCCCGGCCGTCTTTCCCTTCCGAATCCTGACCTGGTAGCTCAATACACCCCCCGCATATCATTGGCATGTCAGGCGTTTCCTGCGGCAGCGTTTCCTGCTGCGGGGTCGGTTTTGGGTCACGCG
>JAKOTZ010000254.1 GCA_029776995.1 Candidatus Hydrogenedentota bacterium | reverse complement strand
CCTGGAAGGAAGGCGCTTCTGGATTCTGGGCCTGGCCCCCATCACCCTGCGCCTGCTGGTGTGGCAGAAATTTGCACTGAGTGTGGTGACTTCAGGCATTTTTACGCTCCCGATTGCCATACTTTCCGCGCGCATGCTGAAGCTGGAGCCGCCGGTGTTCCTGCTTACGGTCTTCACGGTAGCCTGCGCGAACCTCGGCCTGGCGGGACTGGCGGTAGGGCTGGGTGCGCTGTACCCGAATTTTTCGGAGGATAATCCCGCCCGTATCGTTGGCGGGCTGGGCGGCACATTAAACCTGCTGCTCAGCATCGGCTATATCGCCCTGCTGACCGCGCTGACTATCGGCGCCATGTATCTCCGTTACAGCGGCCAGATGCAGTACGCGGCGCGCGGAGACCTGCTGCTTGGAGGAACCATGCTGCTGATTG
Source organism: Candidatus Hydrogenedentota bacterium (assembly GCA_029776995.1). Classification (GTDB taxonomy): domain Bacteria; phylum Hydrogenedentota; class Hydrogenedentia; order Hydrogenedentales; family CAITNO01; genus JAGPFE01. Next base: position 5,727 of record JAKOTZ010000254.1, on the reverse strand, counting down.
CCGGGATTACCCTGACGGCAACGCTTCTGCCCATGGCTCTGGGGTTGCGAAATTTGCGCCAAACGGAATACTGATCACAGGAGCATTCCATGGTTACTCTTGATGTCCGGACCCAACGCCGTGACCAGTTCATCAAGCTGGATTCCCTGCTGGAAAGCGCCTGCCTGGCACAGCAATGGAACAACGGCCTGCTGTTCGTGTTCGTTCCGCACACCACGGCCGGCATTACCATTAACGAGAACGCGGACCCGGACGTTCCGGCTGATATCCTTCAGGTACTGGACCGGCTGATTCCCTGGACAGGACCTTACGCCCATGCCGAAGGCAATACGGCAGCCCACGTAAAAGCATGCCTCATGGGCAGCTCCGTAACCGTGCCCGTGGCATCCGGCAAACTCCGGCTCGGCACCTGGCAAAGCGTGTTCTTCTGCGAGTTTGACGGTCCCCGAAACCGTAAAGTAATCCTGCGTTTCCTGGCTACGGCAGATTAACCGATCATCAAAATCGCTCTGGCGAATGAAAACACCCGACGGAAAACCGTCGGGTGTTCATTGGGGAACGTCATTCCCTCAGAATCAGGATTTCAGGAATTTGGAAAAGGAAGATGGCAGCGGCGCGTTGGGCGGAATATTGGAGCTCAGCAGTTTGGCTACCAACTCTTTGATTTCTTCGTCGCCCAGACCCGACGTCCGGCACTGCGTCAAGGCCGCGGCGAGATTGGCAATCACGCGCCGCCTGCAGTCTTCCCGGCAGCGTTCACTCATGTCAGGGTTCACGTACACCCCCATACCGCGCCGGGTATAGAGGAGTCCCATGACCACGAGATCACGGTAAGCCTTGGAAATGGTATTCACGTTCGCGTTGATCCGATTGGCCAGCTCCCGGGCCGGCGGAATCTGATCGCCTGGCTTCAGTTTTCCCGAAGCAATGGCAAACAGCAGCAGGGTCTGCAGCTGCTGGTAGAGCGGGGTTCCGCTCGCCACATCCACTGAGCTGAGAAAATTCAGCAGATGCGAATCAAATTGTTTGGCCTGTCCCATGCGTTTCTCCTTTCGCTTGTGCGGTTGCGTCTTACACGGACATTTACCCCTGTCCGCACCCAAAACAAAATAAGACATAAAGCCTACTGCTTACTACCAAATCAATCATAGTATAATGCAATTACTCCAAAAAAACAAACCAATTCTTCATCTTCGCTTTGCTGCGACTCAGCAAAATACCTATACTGAGAGATGAGGGGTAATGCAGTCCATGGAGAAGTTATCATGCGCGGCTGTACGGTGAGAACCCTGATTATTGCGGCGGGACTGATGCTGTTCGTCATCGGTTGCGCGGGACCTGGCAATCCCCGGCCGCTCAAAACCGAACAGGAACGTCCGACTGCCGACCAGACATCCCCCCAGAAATCCGCCGACGAATCGTCCACCAAAGCCAAGCCAGACCAGGTTGACCTTTCCGGCGTTCCCCGGTGCGGACTGAATCTTACGCTGGGCAATGTCGCCGGGGATCGCCTGGACGGACACGTTGAGGCGATCCGTCTGGGGGGCGGCAAAATAGATCCTTTCCGGATAAAAGCCGGAAAATTCCAGGGCGATCTGCCTGCCGGAACCTACCGGCTGTACATCTACGCGCACGAAGCCGGCGTACCTGTGCTGGTAGACATGAAAGACATCACCCTCTCACCGGATAAACCCGCAACCGTAGAAATCAGCCTGCTGGAAGGCGCCGGCGGCGTGGTTCCGCTGATGGCCTTTGATACCGACGGCGACATGGCCATGGACCGGGTGGAACTGGCAAGCGGAACCGACCCCGCCAACCCCGCGGATGTGCCCGGACGGGCGCCAGCCCCGGTTTACATTAAGGTAATAAAGAACACGGAAGGGTGGTACAAGGGAGACCTGCACGCGCAGTCTTCTTACGGAGAAGGTACGGAAAGCGTCAAGGACCTCATCGCCCGGGCGGAGAAAGCCGGTCTGGACTTCCTGGCCATCACGGACCTGCACACCATGGCATCCGTCCAGGATCCCGGATACCAATCGGACCGGCTGGCCCTGGTCCCCGCCATGAAATGGGGAAACCGGGAACAGGGATTCGCGCTCATTTATGGACCTATGACTTTGCCGGAAATGCCCGCCCTGCCGGAAATGGCGCAGGGAGAATGCCTGCGGGTGCAGGCGCAGGGCGGCGTTTTCGCGATTGCCCATCCCTGTCTGGGCGCCTCGCCGTGGCAGTGGGGGCTGCAGTTCGTCAACGCCATCGAAGTCTGGTTTCGGGGATGGCGAGATGCCCCGCCGATGGGTCCACCCCAGCTTCGGGAAGATGTCAAAATCCGCAAAGACGGAGGGCTGGTCTATTCCATCGCCGCCGCCGCGGCCACGGCACAGCACGGAGAAATATCGTCCAATGGACAGGCCGCGCTTTTCTGGGATTATGAACTGAACCGGGGACTTACGGCATGCGCCATCGGCGGCAGCGGTTCCGGCAGCCCGAAGATCCCGCTTGGCCGGCCCTGCACGTGGGTGTTGGCGCCGGAACTTTCATCCAGGGGCATTCTGGAGGGGATACGGCAGGGACGCACCTTCGTTACCCGTGATCCTTCCGGTCCGCGCCTGGTGCTGGTCGCCGATGTCATGAACGACGGAAAGGTTGATGCCGGCATCGGCGGCGCCGTCCCCCTGAACGTGGACATTACCTTTTTTGCAGGTGTCGAAGGCGGAACCCCGGGGACCAAGCTGCAGGTCCTGGAAAACGGGCGTCCCATCCGGACCGTTCCGATCAATGACCCCAACACCGGTATCCGCTTTACCCGGAAACCACAGGTTTTTTCGACGTACCGGATTCGCGTCATCGCGCCGGTCGAGCCCGCGCCGAATACCTTCGGAACGGTGGATGTGCAAGCCCTGAGCAGCCCGATCTATGCCATGGACATTACCCAGGAACTGCTGATGCGAACCCCCAAATTAGATCCCTCCAAAACATGGGTCCGGCTGAATCCCGAAAATTTCGAAGAAGTCTCCATCCCGGATCAGCCCTGACGTGAGCGATCATGCCGGGACTGAACCGACACTGGCTGTGGATCACCCTGGGTATAACGGCCGCAACGGCGGCAGGTGTCTGCTATCCTAGCGGCGCGATTCTTTCCGGTGCAGCCGGAGCGTTTCTCTTTCTGGCGGGTGTACTGTTATCCCGCTGGTTTTCCGTGGTCCTGCCACACTGGGCGGGATATCCTTTCATCTTGCGAAGTGAATCTGTCATGCTTCTGGCTGCCGGCATGCTGGCGGGCACGCTTGCGGTTTTCCTGAGGCTGCATCCGCCGGAGGAAGATCCTCTTTTCACCTGGACCCGCGAACACCCTGAATGTGCCGGAACGCTTCAGGGCACCATAAGCTGGGTCCTGACCATGCCTGAGCAGCCCCCGCGGAATATGGTCCTTCGGGACGTAATATTCCGACCGGACCAATCAGATCAGGCAATTCGCGGCCGATACTGTACCGTTCACTGCCGGCCCGCGAAATTTCCCCTGTACCGGGGACAGCGGGTTGAAATGCCTGTCATCCTGTCAGGCCGTATCAGCGCGGTAAATCAGGGGGTGTACAGTTACGAAATATGGTGCCGGGACCGGGGTATCCATGTCGCCGCGGAGAGCAGGGTTCCTCCGAAACTGCATCCTGATCAGGCTGCAGGCATCATCACACTGCTGGACCGCGCCCGCATCTGGCACGCTGAGACGCTTCACCGGTGCATACCATCCCGGCTGTGGCCCTGGGTCGCCGCCCTGTGGTTCGGCGACCGTCGGTTGCTGGATCAGGGCACAATAACCGCATTCTCACGCACCGGAACCGCCCATGTGTTAGCGGTATCAGGGCTCCATGTCGGCCTGCTGTACCTAAGCGTGGCTTCGCTGCTGGGTCCCCTGCGCCATCGCCGCATTATCCGCACGGGGCTGCTGCTGGCTGTTGTGATAGGGTACGCGCTTATGGCGGGAGCCCGGGGATCCACCATCCGCGCGGCCGGCATGGTAGCCATATTCCTGATCTACGATTTTTTCAGGCGGGAACCGGACAGCATCACCTGCCTTTCACTGGCCGGCTGCGTTCAGCTGTTGGCTGCTCCATGGCTGGTGCGCGACCCGGGGTTTCAGATGTCTTATGTCTGCGTGGCGGCCCTGATGGTTTTCGGCGACCTGTTTTCCGAAAAATTGCGTTGGATGCCTCGGCCGTTTGGCGGCGTGCTGGCCGCAACCGGCTCCGTGCAGCTGCTGCTGATTCCATTGGTCGGGTGGCATTTCGGCCTGGTCAGCCTGGCGGGCATCACCGCCAACCTGATCGCCGTGCCCCTGCTCACCGTTATTCTCTGGCTACTGCTGTTCACGGCCGCCCTTGCCGCTGTCCTTCCCGAACTTGCCACGCTCTTCGCGTACGCCGCCATTCCACCGGTATGGCTCATGGAATCCGCCGCGGAGCTTTTCAGCCGCATTCCGGGATCGTTTCTCTATGCCGGAAGACCATCCCTGGTTTCATTATGCTGCTGGTTTGCCGGAGCGATGTTGCTGGCGGCGGCCCCGCGGGGTATCCGCCGCCGAAAAACCGCGCTCTCCGCCGGTTTACTGCTCCTGATCCTGGCAGTGCCGCTCTGGCCGCTCCGTTCCCATCCTGTCGGCCTGGAAGTGCTGGATACTGGACATGCGGACGCCTTACTGCTGGTAAGTCCGGAGGGGGAAACCGTGCTGGTTGACGGGGGGAATCTGCAGGGACGCCGCAATGATGGGCGGGACATTGTGGTTCCCGTTTTATCCGCCCGCGGCATCACCCGTCTGGATGCCGTAATCGCGACCCACGCCGACAGCGACCACCTTGGCGGGTTGTTCAGCGTCGTAAACACTTTGCCGGTCCGCAAGGTCTACGTGCCCTGTCCGGACAGCTTCAACGGAAAACTGGCCGACCAATTTTTGGCAGAATGCGCGCGCCTTCGAATCCCGGTCGCCAGAATCGCGTACCCGGATCAGATTCCGTTCAGCGGCGGAACCATTCAAGTCTGTCATCCAGACCGGAACGACAAACAACTCTTCAGCAAAGATAATGACCGCTCTCTGGTCTTGCGGGTATCCTGGAACAGCCGAGCCACGGCGCTGCTGGCCGGCGACATTGAAGCCAGCGCGGAACAATACCTGTCGCGCCGCGATATCCGGTCCGTACTGCTGAAGGCGCCGCACCATGGGTCCAATACCTCTTCATCTCTGCCTTTTCTGCGCTTGGTATCCCCGGCGGGCATCGTTATATCTACTGCCCGGGAAAACCGGCTGCCCGCGGTAGGCCAGCAGGCAAGGGACCGCCTGGAATCGCTGGGTGTTCCTGTTTGGCGCACCGATTTGGACGGAGGATTACATTTCAGTCCTGATTCCCTGGGATTTCGTGTCTTTTCCGGCCGGGAATATTGGCGTGTCCCCCTAAGGCCCGTTCACATGACCGTCTGCGCTAACCGTATAAATGCCGGGGAATGATATGCTATAATCTGATTATCGTTTCATGTGCTAAAAATGTAATTAGTAATAAATGAAACTGCAGGTAACGGGTTGGAGTCTGTTAAGTAAGAGTACAGATGGTATCGGATAATACCGCGCGACGTTAAAGTGTTATCTCAGTGACTGCCAATGGAAATGACCATGTTAAAAAGATGGATTTTGGGCTTTGCTCTGCCCGTGATAATCCTGCTGCTGTGCGGTAGCAG
>JAKOTZ010000260.1 GCA_029776995.1 Candidatus Hydrogenedentota bacterium | reverse complement strand
GATCGGACTCGAAGAACTGCCCCGGGAAATGTTCCGGTACGTGGTGCTGGGCCTGGAAGATAAAGTCCTGGACAAAGTGGAGACCATTTTCACGTGCCTGCTGTGCAAACTCTGTGAATCCAACTGCCCCGGCGGCGTGCACATCGTGGAAAACGTACGTACCCTCCGCCACCATATTAATAAAACAGTCCATAAACTGTGAGGGAACACCCATGGGACTGCCGATCGCCGATATCATTGGAACCCTTTCAGACAACCTGAAATTGCGGGGCAGCGTGATGCCGCTCTCCGCCCGCGCCATGACCGCCTGGGCGCGGGGACTGGATATTCCGCGGGGCGGGGAAACCGTCCTGTACACCGGCCACATGTACCAGCTGATGCCCTACACCGCGGCAATGGAAGAACAACTGGAACGGCTGCGGGACACCCCGCTGATCCGGTACATGAAACTGGGGCGAAAAATCAACCAGTGGATCAATACGACGCGGCTGATGCCGCCACCGCCGGCCGAAACGCGCGAAACGTGGAACCGCCGGCTGCGGAATATTGTCCGGCTGCTGCGGAAATCGGGGATTCGCTTTGGATACCTCTACGAGAAGGAGATGTACGCCGGGGCGCTGGTCTGTGACCACGGGATGAGCGACGTTTTCAAAGCGCACGCGGAAAAAGTGTACGCCATGCTGAAACGGGAAGGCGTAAAACGGGTGATTACAGTGGATCCCCACACGACAGACATGCTCCGGTCAGTATACCCCCGGATCATTCCGAACTATGAGCTGGAGGTTAAAAGTTATCTGGAGGCGCTGGCGGAATCTGGAATGAACGTAACCGTTCCGCTTTCGAGGGATGTGGCCATTCACGACTCCTGCGTGTACGCCCGTTATGAAAATGTAATCGATCAGCCCAGGGCGCTGCTGAAATCCGCGGGCGCGTCCGTGGTAGAACCTGAAGCATCTGGAAAACTGACCCATTGCTGCGGAGGACCAATCGAGTCGTTGTATCCTGACAAGACCGAGCGGATCGCCCGGGAGCGGATTAACCAGCTTACCGGAACAGGCTGCGAAACCATTGCCGCAATGTGTCCCATCTGCCTGCTGAACCTGTGCCGGGTCGCCCCGGAATCCGCCCGGGTCGCTGATATTTCAGACCTGCTGGCAGAGGCCTACTGCCCCGAGGAGGCGAAACTCCCTGAACGTTCCACCGCAACTCCCCGGCCCGCCGCCCCCTGCTGCTGCGGCTGCCGCTGAGCAGGCCTGCTTATTCCAACTGCCACCGGATTACCGGGCCGAAAGCGCCGCGCCCCCGGACCTGCATCCGCATCTGAACCGTATCCCCGGACTGGAGCGGAATAGGCAACATTTCCGCCAGCGAACTCGACTCAAAACGCTTTACATTCTGAAGCAGGGGCACTTCCCGCTTCTGGCCACCTCCCTCAACCAGCAAATACACTTCCCCGTCTTTCCCCGCAATATCTGATCCGCCGAGCAGCGTGGCTTCACCAACATTGGTCAGATACACAGCCACCGTTGCCCCGGGCGGAATGGGGCTGGAAATCTTCCCTTTAACCGGCAGATCTATTTCTCTTACACCCGTGCCGCCCGCCGCATCCGCATTGCCTCCAGGAGCATGCATGACGATTTTATCAATGTGGACATCCAAATATTTCGGAGGATTTTTTCCGGTCCAGGGGCGATTGCCCACCGCCAGGGCCGGGCAATCCGCGGAGGTCGTTCCGGAGCCTTCCGTTTTCAGGCCGGGACACTGCCCGGCGTCAACATGCTGCCAATACGCCTCTTTCATGGCGTCATAAACCCCTGTCAGTCCCCAGGGATGGGCGTCGCGATCGAAAGTCAGCCAGGTGTCCGGCTGGCAGGCCGACGGTCCCTGCTGAAAACGCTCGGCGTTAGCACGGATAACCCTGGTCACAGGCCGGTCGGTTCCATCGGGATTGATTACGCCGTAATCGCTGTTTTCATTGACCCGGTATCCGCCGGGGTACCACCACCAGAAAATGCCCTCCGCCCCGCTTTCAATTATCATGCGGTAGAAATCTTCATAAAATTTCGCCTGCCGGGCCAGCGTCCGTTCCGAAGCGCCCCCGTGCCGCCCGTCCCAGACATGGATGCCAGCCTCCGCCCAGATCATAGGAACTTTTGGATTGGCCCACTGGGCGTAACTTCGGGTGAACCGCCCCGGTTTAATCATCTCCCAGTCTCCCAGCCTGCCGTACCCCTCCGGCTCCAGGATATCCACGGCACCCGCCAGATAAGCAAAGTCATACAGGATCGTATTGGGGTCCCGGTTGGTGGGATCCCCCGCCATGGACATGCGGAAACTGACATACTGCCGCGGCGCGACTTTCCGAAGGGCTTTCCGGACGGCGTCATATTTTTCATAGAGCAGCCGATCCAAAAAACGGCGATAGGCAGCCACAGCAGGCGCCCATTTCCCAGTGGTATCGGCGAGCATCTCCGGCAGGTACCCCACTACCCGACCGGTCACATCCCGCGGAACCGGACAGCGCCAGTCAGCTTCCGCAAGCTCAAGGGATCCGTACTGTTCCACCAGCCAAAGCTCATAATCCTGATAGAAAGGTTCCCGCTCAAAGTCGCGGAACTGCGGTTCCCAGGCCAGATCATAGGCGAAAACGGTGTCATTCGCGTCCAGACAGAGCCACCGCACCATCCGCGAGACCATCTCGGAAAAATCCCTGGGAGGCGGCGTATCCCCGAAGCCCCTCCAGTCCTCCTGATGGGCTTTTCGGACGTGTTCTGTGATCTGGTCCCGGTCAAGTTCCATGGGGGTGCCCGGCCGCAGTGAAACGTTCGCCCGCAGACCCAGGTCCCGCGCGCGGCGCAACAGGTCCGGCAGGTTCATGGCGTTCATGTCCTGGTAATACAGGAATACGCTTACGGCATTGAAGCCCATTTTGCGGCAGCGCTCCAGGTCACGCTGCACAATCTGTGGATCATAGGCCCGCGCGCTCAGCCAGTACTCGAAAAAGGCATTATCCTCCACGCCAATGCCCGAAGAGGGCATGTAATTAACGCCGTGGGGACGCCAGCGTTCCCCCTCAGCCCAGAACGCGCCATCCCGAATCTCCACGAACCGGGGGTTCTCCGGAGCGCGCCAGCCCCAGCATTCATGCTCCACGGCCGGAAACTCTTTCCCGTCCACCGATACGTTTACCCGGGCAACCGCCCCTTCTGCAAGGCTGCGTTCCGGGTTCCAGGTCTCGGCCAGACGAAGGGTTCCGGTCCCTTCCTGTTCCCGCTCCAGGCGATACAGCGGTTTTCCCTTCAAGTCCAGCACTTCCACCCTGGCTGACACTTTATGGGGCAGTCTATCCAGCAGGGCAACAGTCACGCCGACTTCCAGAGGTTTTGTGGTTACCGTGGTGTACCGGTTAATTCCCCCGTCGAGCAGGGCCGCCTGAATCTGTAAGCGCTCCAAAGACCGGCGCAGCAACGCCACAGATTCGGGCAGGGTGTACCAGCCCAGGTCCGAAACGGAAAAACTCAGGACCATGCTTCGCCCCCGTGAAAATCCCGGCACCTGTCGGCTTTCCGGGGCACTGACAAAAAGCCGCGCGATATTGCCCCGGTAATCCCGGTCTTTTCCCCAGGCATCCAGGAGGGATTCACAGGACCAACCCCGGCGTTTGTCGAAACCTGCCGGGGACGGCCGGGGATGATGGGCCATTACTTCCGCGGGTACAGGCGGGACGGCCAGCCCTGCGAACCATCCGGCGGCGGACAGATGATCCACCTCGCTGCAGGAATAGAATTTGTACTCCGGGGAGAGTCCTTCGAGTTTCGGCGGCTGCAGGGTCTTCAGCAGAGCCATCTCTTCAGGTCCAAGGCGCAATCCCCGAAGCGAACGAATCTGATAACCCAGGTTAACGGTCTCAGCGCCGGTGTGGGTATTGGCCTGCGTAACGGCCAGGGACGCCACCTGCTGGAGGTTGAGGGTTGTGCCACCCCTTTGGGGCACACTCTCCCAGAACCGAAAATCTTCCGCGCGGAGAATGTAGTGCTTCCACTCCGGTTCCAGATTCACCACCGCGATCCAGCGTGAACCGTCCATCTCCTGGCATTCCAGCGCCAGCTGTTCGCTGTTGGCGGTTGCCCGGGCTTCAAAGGCAACAGCGGTGGTTTCCGGCGGAAAAACCAGAGCGGATGACCATTTCCGCCGCAGCGAGTCCCAGCCGTCCAGCCGGGGGATCCGGACATCCAGCGCCGGCCCGTTATCCGTAGGCAGTATTTCATAGTACGCCGGCAGGGTCATGTCCCGGCATTCCCGCGCCCAGTTGGCCAGTTCAAGTTCAGTGATCGGAATTTCTATCGTTGGAGGTAACGTTTCGTTCATTTGCGCAATCAGCTCACGGACGGAGCCCCACTTCCCTTCCCATGACACCAGAATCTCCCGGAACGCCGGCGTGTTCAGCGCCAAAACATTCCCTCCGCGGTTCAGGTAAGCCGTAACAGCTTCAATCGAGGCGCCAGGCAGCCGCCCCGCATCCGCCAGAATCAGAAGCGACCGATCAATCCCCTGCTCATCGCCGACCTGATCCTCAAAACCGGGCCGTAAGTCCTCCCAGGAAAGGGATTTGACCGTCCAGCCGGCCCCATCGGCCAGATTTTGCAGATGTTCATTCAGCGAACGGTTTTCCGACGGGACCAGAAACGCCACCGGCGCATCTTCCGCCGACGCCGAAGAGGGCAGAATCATCGGCATAACCACCGACACGCAGACAAAAAGGACGGCTCCCGCTTCGCGCCATGTTGTAAACATAAGCAGCTCCTTTCTTCCCCATGGGACTTTGAAATTTACACGCTGTATTATAATCCCGATGAACATTATCTGATCACAAAAACTGATCCTGAAAGGGAACCACTATGTTTCATATGTCGCTGACAGACCGGCTCTCCGGCTTATCGGTTCTTTTAGCGATTATTCTGCCGGCCTTCGCCGCAACGGTTGCGGCACAGGAAATCGCTGTTCCACCTATTGCGTCTGATGAACATTCCGGATGGTCGCTGAACCAGGGAAAAGGCGACATTGCGGAGTTGAACGGGCTGGCCTGGCTTCGGGTGGAAGGCGACGGCACGGAAACCGGCAGCAACGCCTGGCTGTCCGCGCCGGTTGCTATGAACGCGGGAGAATTGTACGCGCTCGAATTTCGGACCGCTCTGAGCGAAGGGTCCAGCGGAGGATGCCTGGTTTCCGGAACATCCAATTTCAACGTCGACCTCACGGACGTGGGACCGAAACCGGAAAAACGCCGGCTGTTTTTCCGCGCCGCGTGGGATTCGCCCCATCAGTTGCGGTTTGGACAGTGGAGCCTGAAAGGAACTGCCCGTTTCACCGGCGCGCGACTCTACCGGGCAGTACCGGTCTACACGAAGGCGGATGACCTCATCCTGGGAACCGGCGAACGGCTGGTGGAAAACGAATACGTCTTCGCGCACCCGATGTGGGAAACCAACTCCAATGATTGCCGGCCCCTGCGGCAGTTCAATGCGGGTTTCAACACCCACCGTTTTATATTTTCCGACGGGAAATACCTGATCTTCGAACATCAGCTGAACGGCAGGCGTTTCACCAAAGCGGCAGTATATGTATGGTCTACGGCCTATAACGAAGGCGTGCTGGGCATCAGCTGGTCATATGACGGGAAAGTGTGGTCTGAGACGCAGGCTGTACCTGAGGGCCAGAAAATATCTGTTCCGCTTCCCGGTCTGTCATTCCCGGCGGATCGAATTTTTATACGGCTGTCCGGCCATGGCCCAGGCAGCGTACAGGTAACCGGCTACCGTTTCCAGGCAGAGGTGGACGGCCCACCCGGAAATGTGCTGGGAGAAACGGTATACGCCGGGATACGCGCTCTTCCGGACGGGGTTCAGGCTGAGTTTGATCCGATGGCGTATGGATCGGACGGATCAGAAAAAATGATGACCCTCCACCTGAGCCGAAACGGCAAAGCGTTATCCATTCCGCTGGAGATCCGGGCTGACAACGGCCGGCCGTTCAACGGCCGCAGCGGCCAGCCCTTTGAGGCGCCGGCAAAAGCCGGAAAGCATAAGCTGTCTATTACTGGAAAAGGGGTTGACGCGGAACTGGAATACCGTATTTCCCCCTATCAGGATTATTCCGGGGGTGCATTACTGTCTGAAAAACATGGTATCTGGTGGACGTCGTCCGGCTGGAAGATCCCCCCGTCCCGGCCACTGCCAAAAACCAAAAGCGATGCGGTTCGGTTAAGCCTTGCGGGCAATGAAGCGGAAGCGGTTCAGATAGTCCTTTGTCCGCCGCAGCCGCTGCGGGGAGTTCGGGCCAGCGTTTCCGACTTTGTCGGACCCGATAACGCGGTGCTGCCCGCTGCCGCGGCCGAAATCCGCCAAGTACGATACGTCAACATCACGCTGCCCACCGACGGCCTGGGCATGCCCGGCCTGTGGCCGGATCCGCTGGTTCCGATCGGTCCGGAAGGCGTAGACGTGCCGGCCCGGCTAAACCAGCCTTTCTGGATTCTAATCCGGGCGCCAAAGGGACAACGTCCGGGCCTGTACCGGGGAACCATCGCCTTTACCTCGGAAAACTGGCGCGGGGAGGTTCCGATTGAAGTGCGGGTATACGGCTTTGATCTTCCGGACCGAAAAACCTGCGTGTCAGCCTTCGGATTCAGCATCGGAACAGCCTTCCAGTACCAGAACATATCTGACGAGGCGGACAAGAGAAAAGTCCTTGATATGTACCTTAAGGTGCTCTCGGAACACCACATCAGCTCTTACGATCCCGCGCCGCTGGACAGCTATGAAGTGGTGTGGCCTGAGGTGAATCCCGCAGCACCTCCGGAAAATCCGGAAAACCTGCAGGTAACGATTCGTTGGGAACGTTGGATCAACGAGATGCGGCGGGTGCTGGAAACCTTCCATTTCAACAGCTTCACGGTTCAGTCCCACGGTATGGGCGGCGGCACGTTCTTCGGCCGCACGGAAGCCAGCCTGCTCGGTTTCCCGGAATCCTCACCGGTGTACCAGCACCTCTTCAAATCCTACTGGCAACAGCTGGAACAGCGCCTTCGGGAAGAGGGTTGGCTGGATTATGCCTATATCTACTGGTTTGATGAGCCGGACCCGAAAGATTATGAATTCGTCAGCCGCGGGTTTCAGCGGCTGAAGGCCGCCGCGCCTGATATTCACCGCATGCTTACCGAGGAAATCCACGAGGAACTGATCGGCGGCCCCGATATCTGGTGCCCGCTGACGCCCATGTACCGGGAGGATGCGGCCCGGGCCCGGCAGGCGCTGGGCGAAAAAATCTGGTGGTATGTCTGCACCGGCCCCAAAGCCCCCTACGCAACACTTTTCATCGACCATCCCGGCACGGAAATGCGGGTCTGGCTCTGGCAAACCTGGCAGCGGAACATCGACGGCATTCTGATATGGGCGACCAACTACTGGACTTCACCGGAAGCCTATCCGGACGCGCTTCAAAATCCGTATGAAGATCCCATGAGCTGGACCACCGGCTACGGAACCCAGCGGGGGGAAAAGAAGCCCTGGGGCAATGGCGACGGACGATTCCTCTATCCTCCCCTGGCCGCGGCAAATGGAAAGCCGGAGAAACCCGTACTGGATCCCCCGGTACCTTCCATGCGGCTCGAAATGCTGCGCGACGGGATTGAAGATTATGAATATTTTGTCATCCTGCGTGATCTCCTGAACAGGGCTGGCTCGCCTGTACCCGATAATCAGCGCGCGGCATATGAGGCGTTGCTGGCCGTTCCCGAGGACGTCTCGAGAAGCCTGACGGACTTTACCTTTGACCCGGCTCCGCTCGAACGGCACCGCGACGCGGTTGCCAATGCCATTGAATCCATTATGAGCCGCATGCGTTAACCATTGTTTATCCGGAGGATTCCATGGATCAGGTCCGAGCCATCCTGTGGGCAAAGTGGCGCATAGGCATACACGAAATCGCCGGCATCCGGGAGCAGTCCCGGCTGAAAGTAGCCGTGATCACCACGTTCGCCATTCTGCTGTGGATTGGCATTTACCTCATTTTCCGCGAGGGGTTTGACTGGATCCTCCGTTTCGGGGGGCAGGCCGGCGGCGCGAATTTCGGAGCACTGCTGATGCGGCGCATCCTTGCCATTCTGTTTCTCTCTCTGTTTTTCCTGCTGACCTTTTCCAACATACTGATTGCCTTTGCCACCCTTTACCGCGCCAAGGAAGTCCCCTACCTGCTGCTGGCCCCCATGCGGACAGAAGCATATTTCTACGCGCGCTTTGCCGAGTGCGTCGCCTTCAGCTCCTGGTCTCTGGCTTACCTGGGTTCTCCCATCCTGCTCGCTTACGGCCTTGCCTCGCAGGCATCCTGGTCGTATTACCCTGCCCTGCTGCTTTTTTACCTGCCCGCGGTAACCGTTCCGGCCGCGCTGGGCGCTATCATCTGCATGCTCATGGTACTGGTATTTCCCCGGCTGCGGGGGGGCACACTGATTGGACTGACTATTCTGGCGCTGCTGGGCTTTTTCCTGTATGTCCGTTCCACGATCCGGGGGGTACGCATTACGGACGAGACCGTCCTGCCGGTCTTTCTGGAAACGAGCCGGCGGGTTCAGGCGTTTTTCCTGCCCAGCCACTGGGCAGCCCAGGGCATTCTGGACGCCTCCCGGGGAATGCTCTCATCCACGATGTTCTGGTGGTGCTGCCTGACGTCAACCGCCCTCATGTTTACCCTCAGCGCGGCATGGGTCGCACGATATATTTTTTATCCGGGCTGGGCAGACCTGATGGGGCAGGACCGACAGCGGATCCGACCGGAAAAACGGGGGCTGTTGAATTTGCTGGCTGGACTATTCCGGATTGTTCCCGAACCGATAAGGTCTCTGTGCGTGAAAGACATAAAACTGTTCTGGCGCGACGCCACGCAGTGGACCCAATTTGTCATCTTTTTCGGAATCATGGCCATATACGTGGCCAACCTGAGAAATTCAGGCATGATCCAGGCCCAGTCGTTCTGGAGGGTATGGGTGGCGGGGCTG
>JAKOTZ010000231.1 GCA_029776995.1 Candidatus Hydrogenedentota bacterium | reverse complement strand
CACGAGCGGCTCGCAGGCCGTCGCCCGGCTGGGCGGAGCGGTGGCGCATCCGTCCGAGGCGATTCTGGGGGCCAACACGGCCAATTTCATCTGGATACGGTCCGGGACATACACCGTCACGAGCGCGATATCCAGGAGCTGGAATAACCTGAGGCTGCATGTGCGCGGCTACGAGCAGACCAGGCTGGACATGGGCCAGCGGCCGGTGCTGGCCGCCGGGGCGAATAGCATCAACATTATCAACAACGAAGGTGCTAACGGGACCAAGTCCAGCATCTGGAACCTGGCATTCACCGGGAACGGGTACACCGGCGTGACCTGCCTGAACACCGGCGGCAGAGAAACGCTCGTTTACAACTGCTCGTTTGCGGATGCGGCCACGGGCATCAGCGGGGATCATCCTGCTTTGCACACCGTGGCCTGCACGTTCACGAACTGCTCAACCGGTGTGCGCAGTGGCCGGGTGTTTCACTGTCTCGCGACGAACTGTTCTACCGTCGGTATTCAGGCGCATGTGGCATACGCGTGCATGGCCGTGGGTTGTGGGGACGGTTTCCGTGGTTATCCGACAGAATGTGGCACGTTTATCAACTGCATCGCCCGCAACTGCACTGGCTGCGGGTTCTACGGGAACGACTCCCGCGGCGGCGCGTTCACCAACTGCATCGCTCATAACTGCGGCGGCCACGGGTTCCTTGTTCACTCGCGCAACCACTCAGCGTACAACTGCATCGCCACGAACTGCGGGCAGAACGGGTTCTATTTCGGTGACGGCGCTCCCGATGTAATGGGGATGACCGGCATGCGTCTGGCCGCGTACAACAACACGTCCGGGAACTGGGGGAACCTGGTGACTACGTGGAGGGGCACCGGCGGGTTGCGCCAGATACTCTCCCGCTCTCTCATTGACCTCTCTGCACCGCCGTTCGTTGACGCCTCTAACGGAGATTTCAGGCTGAACAGCCTGCCCGGAGGGGGAGCACTGTGCCGGGCAGCGGGTACAGGACCTGTCGGCCAGTTATCAGCACTGGACATAGGGGTTGTTCAGACAGCGTCTGGCGGTAACATTTTAGTT
>JAKOTZ010000226.1 GCA_029776995.1 Candidatus Hydrogenedentota bacterium | reverse complement strand
TGAGGAATCAGAGATGAATGTCAATACCAGGCTTGCAAAAAACGTTCCCAAAAAGGACATTTTTTCTAAAATATTATTTTTCAAAGTGATAGCAGAACTAAATTCAAAAGGAATGGTGGTGGGAAACACAAAAAATGTCACGGAAAAACAAAATTGGTTAAATCGGAAAATAGCTGTAAATCTATCGGTTTCTGGCAGCTTTCTGGGCTTTCTGTATAGCTTTGCGGACAGCCGAATATTCCGGCGCGCCCAGTTCGATGGCGCGGCGGAAAAGCGTTTCCGCCTCAGCTGCCCGACGCTCGTCCGACGCCAGCCACCATGCCAGGTTTACCAGCAGTCGCGGCTGATCCGGATGGTTTTTCAGGGCCTGTTCCACGGTTGCCACAGCCGCATCCCGCTGTTTAAGCCTGTCAAGGGTTACCGCGTAGGCAAGCTGGTAATCCGTGTTGTCCGGTGAACCTTGGATGGCTTTTTCGAGAAAATCCCTGGCGTCCTGATAATGTTTTCTTCGCAGCGCGTCCACGCCCAGGATGTACCACCCATTAGGAATATCTTTTTCGTTAACTCCGACTGACAGGGCATCCGCCGCGCCGTTCGCCAGCCTGAGCAGCCCCTGGCGGAGAGGTTCCGCGTTGGATACCAGCCACCGGTCCACCGCGTAGGAGGCCGCTGCGAGACGGGGAGCCGTAATATTGGGGGTCATGCGGCGGGTGGGATCTCCCTGGGGACCGAAAGCATTCGGCGGCTCTGCCCAGACCATCCATTTTTCCCTGAAACGCGTGCGGCCGCTGCGGGTATCGATACGGGACGCCTGCACAACGGCGA
Organism: Candidatus Hydrogenedentota bacterium; assembly: GCA_029776995.1. GTDB lineage: Bacteria > Hydrogenedentota > Hydrogenedentia > Hydrogenedentales > CAITNO01 > JAGPFE01. The sequence goes on along the minus strand of JAKOTZ010000226.1, from coordinate 24,204 downwards.
GCAGCTCGCCTTCGGGACCAAAGAGTCCGTATTTGAGGGTCACGTCCACGACCTCGGTTATCCCCTGCTTCCGCAGCGCGCTGAAACGTTTTCGGTCGGCCTCCCGACGTTCCTGAGGATTCCGGATATCCTGGGGGGGAGGCACCATAATCCGGTTACTGCCATCCCTACCTGTTGTCATTTCTTTTCCGATTGCTTCACGGAACAGGTCGGATGCGTTCAGGGAACCCAGCGCGGCTTCGATGCGGTTACGATTTTGCGCGTCCTGCGCGGCCGTGATGGCCGCGCCAACGACCGTGGCAAATGAACCGGCGATCTGCATGGTTTGGCGCACCGGCGAGACGGCTACCACCATTTCTTCGGGCATGATCCGCAAAGACCAGGCCTGGCGGCTCTCAGTTTCTTTTGTTTGGATAGGCGGTGTGCTGGCGCAACCGGTGACCAACAGGACAAACACGGCGAATACCAGACAGTACGATAGAAAAGCACTGTTGAATTTCCGGCAGGCAATAGTGATGGCCATACCCATGCTCCTGGCTCAAGGTTTCAGAAAAATCTTCCGATAAATACTCTATCAGTGCCATCGGGACAATGGCAATAAGGAGAGCGGTCCATGACAGCGAATGCGATTGGGACAGCATCGGCAGCGCAACAGCCGGCCATACCGGTTGGTTTGAACAGCCGGGTTCCGTTGATTCCCCGTCCGATGAAAGCCCCTGAACTGCCCGGGGGAAAAGATATACTGCAACTAGGGGCATCCGGCAGACTGGATGCGGAGGAAAGCCTGCGAATCGTAAACGAACGCGCGCTGGACAAACTTCGGCAGGTAGTGGCCCAGGCCCGCGCGGAACTCGGTATCTCGGAAGATGCGGTGGTGGACACCTCTCCGGACGCGACCGGGGATCGGATCGCGGATTTCGCGCTCGGCTGGTTCAGCCAGTGGGCTAAAAACAATAATGTGGCGGATGACGAGGCAGGCCGTTCCCGTTTTGTTGAGTTCATTGGAAACGCGGTCAAGAAGGGGGTCGAGGAAGCGCGGGGAATTCTCAAGGCGCTGAATGCCCTGAATCCCGAGGTTGATAAGTCCATAGACGCGATTGTAGAACGGGTTCAGGCGCGCTTCAATGATTTTATTAAAAACGGGGCATCCGACCGGGGGACAACGGACGCCATGGCGATTATCTAACACAGCGAAGCAACAGCCACTGCGCCGGTAGCGGCGGAAGGAAAACACCGCCGGATCAGTGGTATCGCTCAACCTTTGTAGGTTTTCCTTCTGTGGGGATGAACCAGAGGTTATTCCCCGCAATTTTCAGGCTGACTGAATATTCATTACCGGCAAAGATTGTTGACACGAACAGACGGTCCCCCTGTATCCACCATTTGCCTTCAATATAATCCATGCCGATCAGTGTTTTGGCCATGGGATGGTAAGCGTAACAGATTCCGCCCGGTTGCAACGTTACTTTTACTTTATACTGTTCTACCATGATCATCCATTCGGATCCGATCAGATTGGCCTCATTCAGCAGCGGTGGATCCATGATTTCCGGGGGCCAGCCAGGCGGCAGGCCGGGACGGGAGGGCTGAGCTGTCGGACTGGTGCCGTCACCCGCGGGCGTTGTCGACTGCGGGCGCACCACCTGCATAACCATCGGCGCGGCCAGCAGCGCAATTACCAATACAGCAAATCCGATCAGCACCTTATTGTTCATACATGTTCCCTCTTTTTTTCCCTGTAAATAACATATCACAAATCCAGCATTAAACGTACTTTGTAAGACGATCGCGGAATAAATTTGTTTATCCGAGTGGTCGCGCTTATGATTAATGCGTTGCTTTGAAGCATTGGAGGAAACGATATGCTGCGTCAAAAATTATTGCATCCCCACATTCTCGAGGCGGTAGCCGGCGCCGGACATGGTTCCCGGATACTGATTACGGACGCGAATTACCCGGCGTCAACCATGCTGGGCGAGAACGCGCAGCTGGTGTACCTGAATCTTGCGCCGGGGCTGGTGACAGTGATCGATGTGCTTAAGGTACTTACCGCTGTGGTGCCGATTGAGGAGGCCGCCGTAATGGAACCGTCGGAGGGGCCTGAGCCGGAGATTTTCGCGGAGTTCCGGGCCTATCTTCCAGGGGTGCCCATCGTCGGGTATGACCGGTTTCAGTTTTATGAAGAGGCATCCGGTAGCGATACCTGCCTGCAGATTGTTACGGGAGAGCAGCGGATATATGCCAACCTGCTTTTAACGATCGGTGTTGTAATGCCCTGAGATTTTTTCTCGTATGGATCAATTTAGCGGGAAAAACTCTTGACAGATAATACCGACCGTGATAAAATGACGTCAGGTATGCTGCCGATAAATGCGGTGAAAATGGAGGTTTACTCCAATGGCTGATGACAAAATGAATGAAGGCGTGAACCGTCCGGAAGATGATGGACTGGGCAATTTGCCGCCGCTGAGCGATTTTGATTCGGGGGGAACCTCTGAGAGCCCGGAATCGCAGTTGCCTCCGCTGGCGCCGTTTGAATCGCAGGGCGGCGGAGGCGGTGGGCTCAGCGGACTGCCTCCCCTGAGTGATCTGGATGTGGAAACGCCTAATCCCGCGGGAGGAGCGATAAAACCCGAAGCCATGGCGGGGTCCGGGTTGACCTCGTCATTTGGCCTTTCCCGGGGAGGCACGGGTTTCCAGGATTTGGCTGCGGACAGCGATTTTTCGCCGGAAACGCCGGATATCGGTCCGGGACCGGAGCCGACACTGGATACGCCAATATTCGAGAGCGCGTTTCAGGCGCCGACCTCGGGTATAGGGCTTGACACGCCAGTGTCGTCCCAGCCCACCCAGACCATGGAAACGCCTGTTTTTAATGACGCGGAACTGGGGGGCGGCGACGATATATTTGACGAACTCGGAGGTGGAAGGCCGCCGGTTGGTTCCACGCCGCCACCGGATTTCGGGGGCGATACGGGCTTTAATGATGGCGGAGGTTTCGGCGACATGGCTGAAATCGGCGTCGGCGCGGCCGGCGGTGTTGTAGCGGGCGCTTTGGGTAAACCTTCAGGCGGACCGTCCGGTCCCAGCAAACCGGCCAAGGGTGGCAAAGGAGGCGTGCCGGCATGGATATCCATGCTGCTGATCCTGATTGCGGCGATCGTCGGCATCTTCGCCTCCCCTTCGCTGAGTGAATATATTCCGTTTATTCCCAACCCCATGGCGAAGCAGGTGGATCAGCTCCAGGGCCAGGTAGCTTCTCTGCAGAAACAGATCAACGAACTGAGAACCGTTAAGCCGCCTGAGGGGCAGGTTGAAGTATCCGAAGAGAAAGTCCAGCAGCTGCAGAATCAGATCGTTTCCAAAACGCAGGAGCTCGAGCAGATCAACAGCCAGCTGGATTCCACCAGCGCGACCCTGCAGGAAAGACAGCGTCAGGTTCAGCAGCTGGAACAGCAGGTGGCGGAGCTGAATGAGGAAGTGGCCAACGCCCAGGCTACCTACGAGGACCTGCGGAACGAAACCGCAATTATTCAGGCGCGCCAGCGGGGTCTGGCCGCGGAAGTGGAACGGCTTACCGCGTATGTGGGTGATCTGGATGACGCCAACCGGAAACGCATGGCCACAAAGGATGCCCTGCGGCACAATGTGGACCGGCTGCTGATCCAGGTCAAAGAGTCAAGCCCGCTTACCCCGCAGAAGTATGATTACGCCGAACGCCTGAAGGCGGTTCAGGCGCTGCAGGAACAGGTCGAGTCCAGCCAGTGGGTTACGCCTGAACTCCTGGAAGCCTACACGTCCCTCTACCTTCGCGAACTCGAAATTTCCCGCTCCAATGAGTATTTCTTCGCCAAGATCGAAGTGACCGGCGATCTGGGCGTGAAAGAGAAGAAATGGGCGGAATGCCTGATGCGTGGGAACTGGGGCGTGTACTACCGGACTCTGGACGGGAAAAATGTAGGCGTCTTTGAGAATCTGGGAACGTTGGAAACGCCGCGGTGGGGCCTGCGGGAAAACCTGCCGGATGAAACACGTTCCGGAATTGAGGCAGCGGTAATCGCCTCCAGGGTTAAAGACTTTGAAAACAAAGTCAAATTACTGGCAGAACGGGAAAAGGCTGATCAGGGAGGGACTGCCTGGCAGCTGAACTACAACTCCCTGCAGTGACCGTCAGATTATTCAGGATTTGCGAAAACCGGAGGTATTCCCTCCGGTTTTTTTATCAGACTGGATAAGGTATATCAGCATTCAGCGTTTTTTTCTTCCAATCCAATTTTTTGGACAGTGTAAGAAATCATTTCTGATATCTTGTCACCCGACATAGTTTTGACGGACAAGGCTGTACTGGCATAAGCTGATTGCGATTAGCTGCATGCGGAGATAAAAAGATGGCCGATCTCTGGGAACGATTTCTTGCCTCCCTGGCCGAGGCCATGGCGTTGCGTCGCATAAAAAGCGTGTTGGAATGGGATCAGGAGGTAAACATGCCTCCGAAGGGCGCGCGCGCCCGGGCGGAACATCTGGCCGTGGTGGCGGGACTGGAACACCGCGCATGGACTTCTCCCGCGCTGCGGGAAATGATCGAATCCCTCCAGAGCCGGGAATCCGAGCTGGATCCGGAGTCAGCGGCGATCTTACGGGAAACAAAGTGGGAGGTGGACCGGCTCTCCCGGCTGCCGGAGGCGCTGGTGCGCGCGCTGATGGAAGCCGCCAGCGCCGGTTTTTCCGCATGGGTGGACGCCCGTCGGAATGCTGATTTCTCTTTGTTTGAGCCTTACTTGCAGCGGCTGGTAAGCCTGAGTCGGGAGAAAGCGGACTGCCTGGGCTGGGAGGAATCCCCTTATGACGCGCTGCTTGAAGAATATGAACGGGGCATGACGCACCGGATGATACGGGAGCTGTTCGAAAACCTTGCGGCGCGGCAGGCGGAACTGGTGGCAGCTATTGTGGATCGGCAGGAGGCGGCGGGAGGGTACCGTCGTCCCCCTGAAGGCGGTCCCTGGTCCGCCGGTGCCCAGCGTCAGCTGACGGAAGCCGTGCTCCAGGACATGGGGTATGACTTTCAGGCGGGACGGCAGGATTTGTCTCCCCACCCGTTTACGACTACTTTTGATGTGGGTGATGTCCGGATAACCACCCGATTTGACGAAAATGATTTTTTGTCCGGGCTGAGCAGTTCCATGCATGAAGCCGGGCACGCCCTGTATGAGCAGGGAATGCCTGACGCATGGCGCCGCACGCCGCTTGCCGACGCGCCTTCCCTGGGGATGCATGAGTCGCAATCCAGGTTCTGGGAAAATATTATTGGGCGCAGCCGCCCGTTTTGCCTCTATTTAAAGCAACGGGCCGAGGGGCTTTTTCAGGGGACGTTTTTCATGCCGGATCCGGAAACCCTGTACCGGGCGCTGACCTGCGTGGAGCCGTCGCTTATCCGGGTCGAAGCGGATGAGTGCACGTACAACCTGCACGTCGTGCTGCGCTTTGAAATTGAAGCGGCTCTGCTTGAAGGCACGGTATCCGTCAAAGATGTCCCTGAACTGTGGAACGGCCGGATGCGCGCGTACCTTGGGTTGACGCCTCCGGATGACGCCCGGGGATGTCTGCAGGATGTGCACTGGTCACATGGCGCGTTTGGATATTTTCCCACCTATGCCCTTGGAAACCTGTATGCCGCCCAGCTGTGCCAGGCCCTGCGCCGGGATCTGCCGGATCTCTGGCATCGGGTGGAACAGGGACAGTTTGGGGATATTCTGGCGTGGCTGCGGGAAAAAATACATCGCTGCGGGCGAACAAAAACGGCGGGCGAACTGCTGACTTCCGTGACTGGAATGCCACCGTCTCCGGAACCGTTTCTGCATTATCTGAAGGAAAAATTTTTGTCCTGATACCAGAAAAAAGGAGGAACCATGTCGGATGTAACGAGCGTGGTCGGTGGAGCCTGGACTCCGGCAGTCAGGTTCTTGCGGGATGCCGCGGGAATAGCGCGGTCGGTGCGGCTGGGGATGGCCATGCAGGGACTGGTCAAGTCGGACCTGTCTCCGGTGACGGTGGCGGATTACGCGGTACAGGCACTGGCCGGAAAACGCCTGGGCGAAGGATGGCCGGATATCCCTTTGGTGGCGGAAGAAAGCAGTGACGGGCTGCGCGGTGAACAGGGAGCGCCTGTTTTGGAGTTGGTTACCCGGTTTGTCGCCAAACTGGAGCAGGAAGCCACGCCGGACCTGATATGCGCGTGGATTGACCGCGGCGGCCAGGATAACGCGTCGGTGTTTTGGACGCTGGATCCCATTGACGGAACCAAGGGCTACCTGAGGGGAGGGCAGTATGCGGTGGCGCTGGCGCTTGTCCGGGACGGGATTCCAGTTTGGGGCGGCCTGGCCTGCCCCGGACTGGCGGAAGACGGTTCTCCCGACGCCATGGCCAGTGGCCTGTTGGTCGTGGCGGGGCGCGGACAGGGCGCCTGGGCCATTCCGTTAGATCAGGATCCTTCCGATTCCGCGTCCTGGCGCGCGCTGAAGGTATCCCGTTGCGCGGATCCCGCCCGGGCGAGGCTGCTCAGGTCGGTGGAACGCAGCCATACCAACGAAGCGCAGATTGAAGAGATTGCCCAAAGGCTGGGCGTGCGGGCTGAGCCGGTCCTGATGGACAGCCAGGCCAAGTATGTGTCCCTTGCTGCCGGGGCGGGAGAAATTCTGTTGCGGTTGCTGTCGCCGGACCGGCCGGATTATGTGGAAAAGATTTGGGATCACGCCGCCGGTTGGATCGCGCTGACTGAAGCGGGCGGCAGGGTGACTGACATGAACGGCCGTGACCTGGATTTCAGCCAGGGACGCCTGATGCGGTCGAACAAAGGGCTGATCGCGACGAACGGCGTGTTGCACGATGCGGTGGTGCAGGCCGTGCGGCAGGTGACGGGATTCTCGTAACGGGGGAGCCGAATGATGCGTGTCGCGGTGGTAGGGTCGGGGATATCCGGGCTGGGATCGGCCTGGCTGTTGAGCAGGGCTCACGAAGTGACGCTGTTCGAAGCCGACGACCGGTTGGGCGGGCATACGCATACGGTCCGGACAACCTGGTCCGGCGAGACCTACGACGTGGATACGGGGTTCATCGTATATAACGAGAAAACGTATCCACTGCTGACCCGGCTGTTTCGGGAGCTGGGCGTGGAAACTGCTTTCAGCGACATGAGTTTCAGCGTTTCAGCGGGGGATTTTGAATTTGCCAGCCATTCCCTGAATGGCCTGTTTGCCTGTCGCCGTCATCTTTGCTCGCCCGTCTACTGGAGATTTCTGGCCGATATTATCCGGTTTAATCGACTGGCCAGGCAGTGGGTTCAGGAGGGAGACGAGGACACCACGATCGGAACGTGGCTGGACCGTTTTCAGTTCAGCCATGCATTTATAGAATTCTATATCCGGCCGCTGTTTTCGGCGATATGGTCAACGGGACGCAGGGAAGTAACCGCGTTTCCCGCGCGCCGCTTTTTCTCTTTTTTTGAAAACCACGGACTGATCCAGTTGCGGGGCGCGCCGCGCTGGCGCGTGGTGAGAGGCGGTTCCGCCCGTTATGTGGAACGGATGCTCAAGGATTTTCACGGCAGGGGTGTAACCGTCCGGACAGGAGCGGCCGTGCGGCGGGTGATTCGCCGGGACGGAGGTGGTGTTCGCGTGCTGACGGATACCGACGACCAGACATATGACGCGGTGGTGCTGGCTTGCCACAGTCCGCAGGCGCTCGAGGTACTGGAGTCTCCCACCGATACGGAAGCGCGCGCGCTGGGGGCATTACATTACGTCGCAAACCGGGTTCTCCTGCATACCTGCGCGGGCGTGATGCCCCGCCGCAGAGCGGCCTGGGCCAGCTGGAATTACCGGATAGGTAAAGCGGACTCTCAGGATGCGGTCTTCGCCAGGGAGTCGGCCACGCTTACCTATGACATGAGCCGGCTGCAGGGACTGGCGGGATCGCCACCTTTCTTTGTCACGCTGAATATGCCGGATCCGCCTGAAACCGCTGTCCTGTGCCGCCTGGAATACGAGCATCCGCTGTATACGCTGGAAGCCATACGCGCGCAGCAGCGGTGGTCCGAGATCAATGGGCGGGGGGGCGTGTATTACTGCGGCGCGTACTGGGGGTACGGTTTTCATGAAGACGGCCTGGCCAGCGCCGTGCGGGTTGCCGAAACCCTGGGAGTCACCTGGTGATCCGGCAGCTTCAGACCCGAAGCGCTCTGTACAGCGGCGTGGTGGGACACAGGCGGTTTGTACCCCATCCGCATGCTTTTCGCTATCGGGTGTTCATGCTGTTATTGCGTCTGGATGAACTGCCGATGATTTTTGACCGCCGCTGGTTCTGGTCGGCCCGGCCGGACCGCCCGGCGCTGGCCTGGTTCCGCCGTGAGGACCATTTTGGGGATCCACAGCGGCCTCTGGATGAAGAGGTGCGACAGACCGTTTTCAAACAGGCCGGTTTTTCTCCGGGCGGACCTATTCTGCTGCTGACCCATCTGCGTTACTGGGGATACGTCATGAATCCCCTGAGCGTGTTTTACTGTCTGAGTCCGGACGAAAAACGCCTGGAAGCAGCCGTGCTCGAAGTGCACAACACGCCCTGGAATGAACGGCATATCTACGTTTTACATCAACCCGAGTCTGTTACGCCCGGAGGCCAGTATCGATACCAATTCCGAAAAACATTTCATGTGTCGCCGTTTATGGGTATGGATTACGTATACCGTTGCGCGCTTTTGCCTCCCGCGGACGATCTGCTGGTCTATCTCGAAAACCGGCGGGGCGGGGAACAAAAGGATTTTGACGCGGTGTTAACGCTAAAGCGCAGGGAATTAACGGCGCGGACCATGGCTGGCGCATTAATAAGGCATCCGTTCATGACCCAGAAGGTGATTGCCGGAATTTATTGGGAAGCGTTCCGACTTTGGTGGAAAAAAACGCCGTATTTTCCGTACTCCGGCAAATCTTCCCAGCGTTGAGAGGGTACCAGATCCATGGACAGTTCGGTTGAACATAATCAGTGTAAGGGCGTATATCTTCCCGATGATGGCGTATCCGTAGGTGGGCGCAAATGGTCGAGCGGCGTGATGAACGGCTGGGCGCGCGGCGCGCTGCTGAGGCTGGGGCGACACCTGCAGTGGGGTACAGTGGTAATCCGGGAAAATGGCGAGGAACTGCGCTTTGGCCAGCGCGGACAGGGCGGACCTTCGGTCCGCATAGACATCCTGCATCCCAGATTCTGGAAACGGGTGCTCTTTTCCGGACAGATCGGCGCGGGTGAAGCCTATATGGATGGCGACTGGACCACAGACGACCTGTTCGGACTGGTTCGTATCGCGGTTCGCAATCAGCAGATCATGGCCGGTATCGAACAGGGATGGCGCTGGCTGACCAAACCGCTGCAAATAGTCAGGCACGCCCTGCGTTCCAATACCCGATCGGGAAGCCGCGAAAACATCAGCGCCCATTATGACCTCAGCAATGATTTTTTCGCCACGTTTCTCGACCCCACGCTTACCTATTCCTGCGGCGTGTTCGAAACGCCGGAAGCCACCATGGAAGAGGCTTCCGCGGCGAAGTATGACAGGATCTGCCGCAAATTGGCGCTGACACCTGAGGACCACGTCGTTGAAATCGGCACGGGGTGGGGCGGTTTTGCCATGCATGCCGCCAGGAAATACGGATGCCGGGTAACCACCACGACCATATCAGAACAGCAGTATCGCCTGGCGTCTGAGCGGATCCGCGGCGCGGGGCTGGGGGATCGGGTTCAGGTGCTGCTGCAGGATTACCGTGATTTGAGAGGCAGGTTCAGCAAACTGGTGTCCATTGAAATGATCGAGGCTGTGGGCCATCGGTTTCTGGGAAAATTTTTTGAAGTCTGTTCCGGCCTGCTGGCCCCGGATGGGGTTATGGCCATTCAGGCGATCACGGTTCCGGACCAGGCGTATGCCCAGTCCGTCCGCGACGTGGATTTTATCAAACGCTATATTTTTCCCGGAGGGCAGTGCCCCTCGGTGGCGGCCATGCTTGAGGCGGTGCGGGACCGTACCGACCTGCGTCTTTACGGGCTGAAAGACCTGACAGAACACTATACGACCACCCTGTTGCGCTGGAGAGAGAGCTTCTTAAAGGGATTGGATCAGGTGCGCAGGCTGGGTTTTGACGACCGGTTTATCCGCATGTGGGATTTTTATCTGGCGCTGTGCGCGGGCAGTTTTGCCGAAAGGTATACCGGTCTGGTTCAGATGGTATTTGTGAAACCGGGCTACCGGGTTGGTTAAGGGGAAGGAACTCATGTGGAGCGTTTTGACCCGCCTGGTGGAGGCTGGGCATATTCCTGATGCCCTGTCTCGTATGGGAATCCGCTATTTGCTGCGGGCCAGGGAGCGCTCCATGCCGGCGGATGTCGGAAATGCCGAGTTCCTTGCCTCGCTGCATAACGGCCCGATTGCCCTCGCCGTGGACAAGGCGAATGAACAGCATTATGAATTGCCGCCCGCCTTTTTCGAAGCGGTGCTGGGCCCCAGGCTGAAATACAGCTGCTGCCTGTTTCCGACCGGGGTGGAAACCCTGGCTGAGGCGGAAGAGCAAATGCTGAAACTGACCGCTGAACGGGCGGAACTGGCTGATGGTCAGCGCATTCTGGAACTGGGATGCGGCTGGGGATCCCTAAGCCTGTGGATGGCGGAACACTACCCGCGTGCCAGTATAACCGCGGTATCCAATTCCCATGCCCAGCGTGAATTTATCCAGGAAAGGGCGCGGCATCGCGGACTGGGCAATCTTGAAGTGATTACCCGCGACATGAATGATTTTGATCCGGACGGAGATCGTTTCGACCGGGTCGTGTCCGTGGAAATGTTTGAGCACATGCGTAACTGGCGGCGCCTGCTGGAGCGGGCGCGGGGCTGGCTTAAACCGGAAGGGCGGCTGTTCCTTCATGTGTTCTGCCATAGAGACTACGCCTATCCTTACGAAATCCGGGACGCGTCTGACTGGATGGCCCGGTACTTTTTTACCGGCGGGATGATGCCATCCTGGGACCTTGCGCCGCGCATGGCCGTGAAAGCCGGATTGGCGCTGGACCAGCGGTGGATGGTGAACGGCGCGCATTACGGGTATACCTGCCGAAGCTGGCTCAACCGCATGGATGCCGCCCGGCAGCAGCTCATGCCCGTGTTTGAATCCGTTTACGGTCCGGATGCGCTGATCTGGTGGCAACGCTGGCGGATTTTCCACATGGCCTGCGAAGAGTTATTCCGCTGGCGCGGGGGATACGCCTGGTTTGTCGGGCACTACCGCATGCGCCCGGCCGCCTGACCCGTCCATTTTACAACGCCAAATTAGCGCCGGCGCGGTCCCCAGGAAGGGCCTTCCGCGGAGACGGTTACGTAAGGAATGCGGATCTCTTCCCGGGTCCTCACGTTAACGGCAAACAGTTCGGAACGTCCATTCCGGGTGCTGGAAAACATCACGTGCCTGGAGTCGGGGCTCCAGGAGGGAGACTCGTTAATTCCCGGTGAATCAGTCAATTGGACCGGGTTGGATCCGTCCGCGTTCATCACGTAGATTTCGAAGCCCTGTCCCCGAATTTCCGACACAAAAGCGATCATGGTGCCATCTGGAGACCATACGGGATCATACGCCTTGCCGCCGTGGTAAGACAGGCGGGTTTGGCCGCTGCCGTCCGCGTTCATCACGAAGATCTGAGGCATGCCCGCCCGGTCACTGACGAAAGCGATTTTAGATCCGTCCGGTGAGAAACAGGGGGAAGTGTCGCCGTCCCGGTTTTTGGTCAGGCGGACCGGGTTGCCGCCATCCGGGTCCCGGAGATAGATTTCAGTGTTGCCGTCTTTACTCAGGGTCAAGGCAATACGCCGTCCATCCGGCGACCACGACGGCGCGGAATTCAGCCCCACTTCTTTGGAGAGCGGTGTAGTCTTTCCCGTGCGTCGGTCCAGCACGTACAGGAAGGAATACCGGTCCTTGTAGGAGACGTAAGCCACGTAATTTCCGTCTGGTGAGATCTTCGGTTTGATAGAGATGGACCCGTGCTCCGTCAGCTTGCGCATGTTGAATCCATCGTAGTCGGCCACATAAATTTCTTTAACGTCGCCGGTTTTTCCGCTGAACACGATCTCTGATGTGGCGCAGCCCGGCGTGCCGTCCACGTAACGGACCACTTCTTCCGAGAACCGGTGGGCCGCCAGCCGGGCTGATTTGAGGTCGACCCTGACCTGCTGCCCGTACACCTGGTTCCCGGCGTTCAGGTCAAACAGCCGGAATTCTCCGACCAGCTGATTTCCCTCCGTGTAGATCAGGCTGTAAATAAGGTATTCGGCGCCGGTTGCCCGCCATGAGGTGAAATCCAGCATCTGCACGTTAGCCGGAAGCGCCACAAATCCCGGCGGATACAATTCCGGCGGCAGGGTCTTGAAAAGGCCGGTAAACGTCAGGTCAAAGACCAGTGCTTCCCCGATTTCCCGGGCGGTTGAGACCAGCGCGTCATTTGCCGTAGCGGGCGGCGGGACCGCGATCAGGATCCTGTTGTCCACGCGGCGTTCGATCTCTCCGCGGATGGCATCCTGGGCGAAGGCACCCTGGCCCAAAACTGTGGCAACTACTGACAGCACCAGGCACGCATGCCTGAAATGCCGGCTGAAGGTTAATGTCATCTGTTCTCTCCTTTTCGACACCCTCTGGGTACCAGTGTAACGTTGCAGGGAACTGCTTTCCAAACAGTTGGTCACATGCCTTGATCGCCCTGGCTGGCCTTGAATCCCAGCACGACCGCCTGCTCAAAACCCGGATAATCATCCGGGAAAGGCGGAAGGGGCAAAGAACGCCGCAGGGCGTCAATGGCAGATTGCGCGAGCACCGGATCCGGCATCACGCCGTTCCGGGGCACAATGTTGGGGCCATCCAGGAGTCGTCCTTCTCTGGAAGCCACAAAATAAATGTCAACAACTTCATCCCGCCGTACTCCTTCCGGGATGATCCAGTTCCGGTCCACTTTATCCATGACCCGCGCCAGCCAGGATTGCAGTGCCGTGGGCACCTCAGCCGCGCCGGACTGACTGACCCGGTCATTTGCCCGGGCCTGTTTCCCAGGCGCCGGTTTCCGCGGAGCCGGCTCGTTTTTCGGCGGAGCAATAGGCTTAATTGGCTCCTCCTTGGGCACAATGGGTTTCAGGTCTTTGGGTGGTGTTGTTTTAGGAGGCGTTTTTTCAGGTTTTTTCGGTTTGGGCTCTGTTTTCTTTGCGATCTTTTCAGGCTTCTTTTCTTCTTCACAGGGACCCTGTACCGTTACGCCAATCCCGGAATCTTTTTTAACTTTTGTCCCGGCTTTTGTTGCCTGGGCAATGACTTTTTCTGTTTTGGTCTTATCGTCACATTTTTTTTCAACCTTCCCCAGGCGCAGTCCGGCCTCTTTAAGTTTATTTTCCGCCTGTTTGAGGTCCATTCCGACCAGGTTGGGAACCTCGACCTGGGGTTCCTGTGGTTTTTCCTCGGGTTTCTCCGGTTTGGGCGGCTCGGGCTTAGGGGGTTCCGGTTTCGGAGGTTCCGGAGGGGGAGGCGTTTCTTTGGGCGGTTCGGGTTTGGGCGGTTCCGGGGGCGGCGGAGGAGTCGGTTCCGGTTCGGCGATGACTTTTTCAGGCTGTTCGCCGGCAACCAGCTGCACTTTATATATTTCGATAGGTTTCGGTGTGGTTCGCAGGGTAAAAAAGTAGAGCCCCCCAATGGCCAGCGCGTGCAGCAGGAGTGAAATGAGGAAAGTCCGTTTAAGCCGGGATCGGTCTTCCGTTAATTTTTGATAGGACGCATATGTAGTCGGCTGTTTTCGCATTCAGTAAACAATTTTCTGCCGGGCATGGTAATGCTGTGGTGTGAATTCAATAAATTGTGTTGTTACCCCAATTGCAGACCTTAAAACTACTATATATTGTGACAGATTGGGCACTTACAGTCAATCTTTGAATGCGGGATCCGGCGGAAAGGTTCCCGGTTTAGGCGGATTCTTCCTCCAGTTCAGCCGCATGCCGCGCGTTGTGTCGCCATGCGATATAGAAAGGTAACCCGCTTAAAATGAGCAGCGATCCCAGAAAAGCCTCGCGGGGACGTTCAAATATGGTAATAAAAACCAGCGCGATGCAGAACAGGGAAAACAGCGCGGGAATAACCAGAGGCACCCGATAAGGCCGGTGTGTATCGCGCATGGTCCGGCGTAGAACGAACACGCCGAACGCGCTGGCTCCGTAGAAAATGAACGAAGCGAAAATCACCATATCCGTCAACTGATCAAAGGTCCCTGTCAATACGAGGAAAGACGACCAGAGCCCCTGCATGACCAGCGCGTTGGACGGGGTGCGGTAGACCGGATGGCACCGGCCCGCAATCCTGAAAAACAGCCCTTCCCTTGCCATGGTGTAATACATCCGCGAAGGCGGTAACAGCTGACAGTTTGTGGCGCCGAACGTGGAAATCAGGATCAGCACGGCCACCAGACCCGCGGCAGTCGGCCCGAAATGCGCGCGTAGGGCTTCAACGGCCACAATCTGGTTCTCTGAGCTGGCCATCGCCGCCAGTTCGTTTATCGGAACCATGACCAGGTAAACATAATTCACGGTGAGGTAAATGAGGGTAACGCCTCCCACCCCCAGCGCCAGGGCAATAGGGATGTTACGTTTTGGGTTTCGGACTTCTCCGCCAAGGCTGATCACGTTATTCCATCCGTCATAAGCCCAGAACGCGCCCAGCATGGCCGTGAACATCGCGCCAAAAAGGCCGAAACGTCCCGACGGAGCGGTTTGCGTCTGCGCGGGGTCGGGGAACCACTCGGGCGAAACCTGCCTGGCGGCGAACAGCCCCATTGCCACGATTACCGCGATACCCAGCAGTTTCATCACGGTGGATACGTTCGCGATGAGGCCGCCGTAGGTTACCCCCCGGTAGTTAGCCCAGGTAATCAGCAGCAGGGTGGCCACGGTAAACAGTTTAACCCCGGAGTTTTCCAGCGGCCGGAACAGCCCCAGAATCTGAATGTTTTCCAGAGCGGGACTCAGGCGCGGCAAAGGCGCCAGCGCGTTGAAGGATTCCCCGAACACGTAGGCAATCGAGGCGATCGACGCGGACTGCAGTATGGTGAAACTGGACCAGCAGAACATAAAAGAAAAGAACCGGCCGTACATCCGCTTAAAAAAAGCGTACTGCCCGCCGGGACTGGCGATCATCCCCGCGGATTCCGCGTTGGACAGCGCGCCGCTCAGGCTGACCAGGCCCGCGATCAGCCAGCAGAGCAGCAACAGTCCCGCGCTGTGCAGTTCCGCCGCCATGGGCGCCGCTTTTTTAAATACCCCGGACCCGATCATGTTGCCCATAACCACCATCACGGCGGTAAACAGACCCAGCCGGCGGGCAAGCCGGATTTCCTCACGCGTAACGGTCACAGATGATTCCCCGGTAACAATTCCTGCCTGCGGGGCAGGTTTGCGTATTATAATTCATCCGGACGGGGGTGTAAAGTTAAAGGGTTTCAGGATATCCGTAAGCAGCAACCGAAGAGGATAATGGTGTGGCGCGTTTAAGCGTTTGTTTCATGATTTTTTGTGCGATGTCTGTCGGTGTTCCCGCGCAGGTCTCAGCAGCACCGGGACCCGTTCCGGTAGTCCTGACCATGGACCTGTATCATCCCCCCTGTGATCCGGACGATCACTGGGATCTGCTGACCCTGTACGCCCTGGCGGAGGCGGGCAAAATCAATCCGCTGGGAATAGTGCTGGACTACCCGCTTCCCGAAGACGAAACGGGACAGCGGCCCAACGGCGCCGGAGACCCCGGGGTGATAACCCTGGCTCAGATGCGCCGGATTACGGGCCGGGAGATCCCCTGGGCTGTAGGTTCGGGGCGTCCGTATGCGGCTGTCGCGGCGGATATCGAGCGAGGCTCGCCTGCTCCGGAAGGGGCGGCGCTGCTGCTCGATATCCTGCGGCGCAGTGAAGAGCCGGTGACCATCGTCATTACCGGTTCCTGCCGGGATGTGGCTATTGCCGCCCGGATAGATCCGGACCTGTTCGCCCGGCGCTGCCGGACGCTCTACCTGAATGCCGGGGTGGCCTTCCACGAGGGAGAGGAAGCGGGTACAGAGTGGAACGTGGATCTGGACCCGCCCGCGTGGCAGGCCATCTGGGAGTTGCCCTGTCCGATCCGCTGGCTGCCCTGTTTCGGGCGCCCCGGTGAATTCAGGGTGAGTCAATACAGCAGTTGGTGGAATTTCCGGCAGGGCGATATATTGCCGATGCTGCCCGCGGAGTTCCGGAATATCCTGCTGTTTGCCTTGCAGAAAGGGAACGGCAGCCGCTGGCTCACTGCGGTTATCGAACCGCCGGATCCGAAGGCGTTGCGTATCCAGAGCGAATCGTTGAGAAACATGTGGTGCACGGCAGGCTTTTTTGACATGGCGGGATGGACAGTTTTGCGGGACGGTAAACTGGCGGATCCACAGGCATCGGGAGACCGGTTATACCGGTTTGCGCCGATTGAAGTGGCCGTAACCGAATCGGGCGGTCGGAAGTGGAAGCCTGCTGCCGGGCAAAAGTCCAACCGATACATTCTGGAAATTTTGGATACCGATAGGTACTGTGCCGGTATGACCTCGGCCCTGCGCGAACTGCTTGAAAAATCTTTACGGGTCAGGCGGGTCGAATCGGATTAGTCCGCGGATCGTCGGTAATCAGGGAGTGCCGGACCGTGCTGTGGCTGAGCAGTTTCAGAGACTGGTGGGGCAGGAGGAATGCGCCGCGCCATGTGATTGTCTTCCAGCCCGGAAAAGTGGGCTCTTCCACGCTCACCGCCACGCTGAAAGCATCGGCTCCGCACCTGACCGTGCACCAGGTGCATTTTCTTACGCACTGGCGAATCAACCAGTTCCGTGAAATTATCGCGCTGCCGGATACGCCGGCGGACTACCGGATCGTGGTGGGTAAGCTGATCCGTGAATCAGAGGAAGCTTTGGGGATTATTAAATCAGCCGCCCCGGGAGAGGTTGTGGTTATATCCGGATTTCGGGATCCGCTGGACCGGAATGTTTCCGCGTTCGCCCAGAATTTTCCGTTTTTCCTGCCGGATCTAACGTTCGATCCCCTCCATTTAGAGCGGGAAGTGAAACAGGTAATTGGCGCCTTCGAATCGCTATGGGAGGAAGTACGGTTAATTCCCGCGGACGCGCCGGTTTCATCGCTTACTTTCCGTCAGGCTCAGGGGCGCTGGCTTCTGATCGATTCCTGTCTGGACTGGTTTGAGAAGGAGTTTTGTCCGGTTATTGGCGTATCGATGCGGAAGCTGCGACCCGGAAACAAGCCGTGGAAGCGGTTTTACCGGAATGGCATCACAGTTTTGCTTTACCGGTATGAGGCGCTCTGGCATCACATGCGCGCCATGCTGGAGACCCTGCCGCTGGAAAGCTGGCAGCCGGTGGATCGCAACGTATCCTCCGCGAAGAAATATGGCCAGCTGCTGAAGCGGTAGCGAGAAACCTGGCAGCCGCCTCCAGAAATGGTCCGGTACTTTTATGAGAGTGAATATTACCGCTGTTTTTACCCGCAGGGGGTTCCTCGATTTCCAGTCCGTTCAGACACATGAGTACCCATTAAAGGGCGGTGCGGATATTTCGCGTCTCGAAAATAACCGGAGCGGGTGTTTTTACTTTTACCAGCTGGATACCCACGTGGGTGGAATCCGGCCGGGCCGGGATAGACAGTGAAACAGGCTGCCAGGTGTCCGTCAGGTCGATCAGCCGTTCGGCCAGCCGCCGATGCTGCTGATCGATGGCATTGAGGACCAGCCGTTTACCCTGCCAGTTCGCGACGCCGCGCACTTCCAGTGAGACCATCCCTTCCATGCCGGGCCGGCAGGGTAAGGTGGATCCGTCACACTGGTTGTTGCGGACGCATCCCAGCAGCATGCCGCCCCAGAGCGCTTTATCGCCTTCAAAGGTGATACACCGGATGCCGGCGTCCGACGCAATCGGTTCGAGGACGGACTGCGTGGCGCGCCACTGGTCAGGCCGCGGACGGCTGGCTTTTCTGAGGAACCCCATAGGGGCAAAAGTGGCCATGTATTTTTCCCGGGACCGGTCCGGTATGAACCCGTCCTGTTCCGACAGAAACTGTTGGACAGCGTATAGCGGATTGTCTGTGAACCATTCCCGCTTTCCATGGGGGACGTCATACAGATACCGCGTGATCGTGTCGAAGACCACCAGATAACTGCCTGGAGAGACCAGATCGTGATAACGCCGCATTTCTTCCAGCACGTGGGCGTAGCTGTGGTCCGAGTCCAGAAACACCATAACCGGTTCTTGGCCGCTCTGCGCTGCCTGTTTGATGCGGTTGACCACGGCGGGATCGATCGAACTTCCCTCAAATATCTGAATCATATCCCCGAAAGGGCTGGCCGCAATCCTGCGGCGGGTTTCCTCCGTGACCGTTATATCAACAGTGATAACCGTTCCGGAGCCATGCAGCAGCCGCAACAGGGAGGCGAAGAACAGGGCGGAGCCGCCCCGGTTCGTTCCGGTTTCCACGATCGTGCGGGGACGGATTTCACTGATCAGCTCCTGCAGGGCCATGAGATCAGTGGGAATCTGCCAGATCGGATTGCCCAGCCACTTCGAATCTTTCTAGCACAGGCTGGCGTAGTACCAGCGCGACAGGTTGGGATCGAATGCGGATGGGCTGGTTTCACGCCGCCATTCTTCCGGGAGGAAATCGTAAAAACCCGAAACCGAAACCCGGCCCCATTGATCATGGTAAGCCCGCAACTGTTCCAGTTCCCGGCGCAGCGCGGTTTCACGGGGGTGTTCCCAGGCGCAGCCGGGAAAGATGGCCGGCATGCTGGTAACAGCTCGATGAAGCTGTTCTTTCTCCCGATCCGTAAGCGTACCGCCCTTGCGGATAACCGCAATGACCGTATGGGGGAAATCCGGCTCCCCCTGGGTCAGGATCACGGGTTCACCTATGGCGGCGGTAAGCCGCCGGAAGGTCTCCGGGGTGAACCGCCAGTAGTCGTAGGGGTGCGCGTGAATCGGATAGTACATTACGGAGACCAGCAGCAGAAGCCCCCCCGGGGCGAGCACGCGATCGATTTCCCGGACGAAATGGAACACGTCATACACATGTTCCATCGTGTCCAGCGAAATAATGGTGCCAAATCGGCCGTCAGGGAACGAGGTGCGCTGTTCGAAGTTTTCGACCTGGTCTACGCCCGGCCCCTCGCGCATGTCCACGGCCAGATAGGACTTTTCACGGAAGAAGGGGCGGATGTCGCCGTACCCTTCCTGTCCCTCGACCTGGAGTGCGCCGATTTCAAGCACCGGTTCGGGCACATCGAAAATCTCCACGAATCGCCGGACCAGTTCACGGGTATTGGCTCGCATGCGGATCTCCTTGCGTTTTTTAACGAATCGCGAACAATTCTAAACAGTTAACATACCTTGCCGGTAAGGAAGCGCTCAAGCAATCATCCCGGATACATGTTACAGGCCGTTATTGTTGAGGCATGAATGTCAAAGCACTCAATTCCGTGGAAAATGTTTAATTTTGAAACATGATTATGTTTAAATTTGCTCCGACAAGTGGCCATAAAAACATGTAAAAGCTTATTTTTTATACACTTGTGAAAAATTCCGGTATGGCACGAATCTTGATCTCCAGATGGGAAAGAAAAGTTATGTTTGGTAATTAAATTATGTATTAAAGAAAGGAAAACAGTATGTTTCGTTTGGATAAACTTACCATAAAAGCACAGGAAGCCCTGTCGCAAGCGCTGGATCAGGCCATTGAGCACGGGCATCCTGAAATCACCGTATGGCACATGCTCGATGCCATGGTCCGCCAACAGGACGGGGCCGTACCTTCTATTCTGCGCCGGATCGGCGTTTTTCCTGAACAGGTGGCCGCTGCCTGCGGAGAGGCCATGCAGCGGCTTCCGCGGGTGCAGGGCGGGGGAACCCCCGGCATGGACCGGCATCTGCAGGAGGTTATCAGCGCCGCGCGGAAGTTTGCCGGCCAGCTTAAAGACGAATATGTTGGCACGGAACACGTGCTGATGGGCATGTTGCAGTCAGGCGGGGAAGCCGGGAAACTGCTGATCCGTATGGGAGCGGAACCGGACCGGGTACTGCAGGCCCTGCGGGAAGTCCGGGGCACCCAGCGCGTGACAGATCCAAACGCCGAGTCCACTTATGAAGCGCTGGAGCGCTTCGGGCGCGATCTGACCCAGCTGGCCCAGGCCGGGAGGCTCGACCCTGTCATTGGAAGGGACGAGGAAATCCGCCGGGTGATGCAGGTGCTGTCCCGGCGCACAAAAAATAACCCGGTGCTGATCGGTGAGCCCGGAACGGGAAAGACCGCTATTGTTGAAGGATTGGCCCAGCGGATTGTTTCCGGTGACGTGCCGGAAGGGCTGCGGAACAAGCGGATTATCATGCTGGACCTGGCGGCTTTGGTGGCGGGTTCAAAATTCCGGGGAGAATTCGAAGAGCGGCTTAAAGCGGTGCTTTCAGCTGTTCAGCAGTCCGAAGGGGCTATTATTCTGTTTATCGATGAACTGCATACACTGGTCGGCGCGGGCGCGGCTGAAGGGGCCATGGACGCCTCCAACATGCTCAAACCGGCCCTGGCCCGCGGCGAGTTGCACTGCATAGGCGCCACCACGCTGGATGAATACCGCAAGCATATTGAAAAAGATGCCGCGCTCGAACGCCGTTTCCAGCCGGTGCTGGTCAGTGAACCCAACGTGGAAAATACCATTGCTATCCTGCGCGGGTTGAAAGAACGCTATGAGGTACACCACGGGGTCCGCATCCAGGACAGCGCGCTGGTAGCCGCCGCCGTGCTCAGCGACCGATATATCGGCGACCGGTTTTTGCCGGACAAAGCGATCGACCTGGTGGATGAAGCCGCGTCCCAGCTGCGGATCGAAATTGACAGCATGCCTTATGACATTGATGTCATCGAGCGGAAGCTGCGGCGGATGGAAGTGGAAGTGCTGGCGCTGCGCAAGGAAAAAGACGCGGCAAGCCAGGAACGGCTGCGGGCGATAGAAGCTGAGATGGCGGAACTGCGTGAGAAACTGGCCGCCAGCAAATCCCGCTGGCAGGCGGAAAAAGAGGTGATCAGCGAAATCCGCCGCATCCAGGCCGACATTGAAGAAGCCAGGCGGCAGGAGGAGATTGCTGAACGTCAGGGCGATCTGGGAAAGGTAGCCGAATTACGGTACGGGACGATCAATACCCTGCAGCGTAAACTCGAGGCCGCCCAGCAGCGCCTGGCAGAGCTGCAGCGGGACGGCGCTTTCCTCAGTGAAGAAGTTACGCCCGAGCACATTGCCCGTATCGTTGCCCGGTGGACGGGCATTCCCGTCGAGCGGCTCCTGGAAAGCGAGATGCGCAAACTGCTGCGCCTGGAAGAAGAAATCGGCCGCAGGGTCATCGGCCAGGAAGAGGGTATCCGCGCCGTGAGTGAGGCGGTTCGCCGCGCCCGCGCGGGACTCAAGGAGCCCGGGCGCCCCATTGGATCCTTTATATTCCTGGGTCCCACCGGAGTAGGCAAAACCGAACTGGCCAGGGCGCTCGCCGAGACGCTGTTTGACGACGAGGACGCCATGGTACGGATCGATATGTCCGAATACATGGAGAAACATGCCGTATCGCGGCTGATCGGCGCGCCGCCCGGTTACGTGGGCCACGAAGAGGGCGGCCAGCTGACGGAGGCTGTCCGCCGCCGGCCGTACACGGTAATTCTTTTCGACGAGATTGAGAAAGCGCATCCGGATGTGTTCAATATTCTGCTCCAGCTGCTGGACGACGGACGGCTTACCGACAGTCAGGGACGAACCGTGGATTTCCGGAACACGGTGGTTATCATGACTTCCAACCTGGGCAGCGACCTGTTCCAGGCGGAAGAAACCGTCAGTGACCGGCTGCGCGAGCAGCTGCAGGCGGAATTGCGCCGCCATTTCCGGCCGGAATTCCTGAACCGCGTGGACGAAATCGTGGTATTTCATCCGCTGCGGCGGGAGCATATTCTCCGAATCGTGGATGTGCAGTGGGAACGGATTCGGGAACGCCTGTCGGATCGGAGTATTGACCTGGTTCTTGAAGCGGACGCCCGGGAACTGATTGCGGAAGCCGGTTATGATCCGGTGTTCGGCGCCAGGCCGCTCAAGCGCGCGCTGCAGCGGCTGGTACTGGATCCGTTGGCCCGCGAGATTCTTTCCGGGAATATTCCCGAGAAATCTACTGTGCACGTTCGGACCGACCAGGGCCGGATTGTTTTCGATACCGTGTCCCGGGTTGAATCCGATCGCGACTGAACCTCCACAGCACGGCTTGTCCGTTTCACATATATGCCGCCGGGATCTCATAAAAAGATCCCGGCGATTTTTTTGAACATTTTTATACCTGGTATCAGGTTATATGTTTTGCCGGATACAGGACCGGCTGCACTACCAGTCCGGGGTTTTTGGGAAGGCGTAGACAAGTGTTTTCAGGAAATCTATTCCTCCGCAACCGAGGAAATTGGATTCTACATTTTTCAATTTGTTTCCTGCGGTTCTTTGACCCCATGGGGTGAGTGAATCGGGGATTTGCTGAACAGCCCTTTCGTGGCCCGGTAGGTAAAAATAGGCACGTATGCCGGAAGCATCCAGGGCTGTGGATGTGCGCGCAGCAGCCGCCAGATGCGGCGCGGACTGGAATAGAACTTACGCATGGCCTGCCGCTGGTAGCCGAAGAGTTTTTCATCCGGCAGGTCGGTCAGATTGACCTGCATTCCGGAAAAATCCATATCGTTGTAGCGCAGACGGCTTAATTTTTCCGGATGGGTCTGGGCCACGATGTCATACAGAGGGGTGCCCGGGAAGGGGGTTACCGTATAAAAAGAAGCCGTGTGAAAGGGAGACGCGCAGGCGGTATCAATCGTCAGCCGGATTTCTTCTTCCGTTTCTGTCGGAAAGCCCAGCATACAGAAGATATTGCAGTATACCCGTTTTGAAGAGGCATAAGATCCTGCTTCCATCAGTTTGGCAATATTGAGATTTTTGCAGGTGTATTTCTGCAATCGGGGAGACGCGGTTTCCAGGGCGAAGGATGCCTGAAACATCCCAAGGTCAACCAGCGCGTCAATAACCTCATGTGTCAGAAGATCTGAGCGAAGCCCGGTCGGGAAGCAGATTCGGGTCATCAGCCCTCTTTTTTTGATTTCGTCGTGGAGTTCCAGCACCCGCTTGGGATAAAAATTAAAATTGTCGTCCAGAAACTCAAAATCATTAATGCGGTATGTCTTCATCAGCCATTCGATTTCATCCGCGACCCGCTGGGGGCTGTGTGTGCGGATGGCCTTGCGGAAGATTTTATGGCACCAGATGCACTGATAGGGACAGCCCCGGCTGGAGACCAGCGAAGCATATCGGCGCCGATACACCGGCGCGATGGACTGTTTCTTCCAGTACGCCGGCAAATCAATAAGATCCCAGGCCGGCATGGGCAGGGAATCCAGGTCATCGATTTGGGGGATAAGTCCCGGATTGATCGTAATTTCACCACTGTCGTTTCGCCAGATCAATCCCGGAATATCATCAAAGGCGCGAGTTCCATCAAGATAGCGCTGTAACACTGCCGTTACGGTCAGTTCGCCTTCGCCCGGTACGACCACATGCGCGTTGCATTCTTTCAGCACGTGAGCTTTGGCGGATGACGCATGCGGACCGCCTACCATGATCAGCGCGTTAGGGAGAGCTTCCCTGGCTTGGTCCACAGCATCAGGAAGGTAGTGGCTGGACGTAGTGAAGCAGGAAAATCCGACGACATCCGCGTTGAAATCCCGCGCTCGGCGGATGACTTCATCCACCTCACAATTTTCCAGGCGCTGGTTGACTATCTGAACATCCACGGGAAGTTTTTCGCGCAGATAGGCGGCGAGCGCCAGGAGTCCCACGGGAGGCGTGACCAGGGGAAAAGTCCGGGTATGACGTCCCAGATTCGCCAGGAAAACTCGCAGTTTCTTGCTCATAGACGGTCAGAACCCTGTTGAGGTAGCGTTTCTGTACTGGCAGAGCGCAAAACATCACTTTCAGCAAGTATCGTATCATGTTTTTTGCATAAATCGTCTTTTTTTATCGTTTTCCTGCC
>JAKOTZ010000213.1 GCA_029776995.1 Candidatus Hydrogenedentota bacterium | reverse complement strand
CGGTTAACCGCCTCGGTGATCTTCCTGGCTACGCGCCTGCTGTGGATGGCCCTGATCATCTATCTCACCGCCGACAAACTGATCGTCAAGATGCTCGGCTGGAACGACAGCGCCACACCCTGGGTGGCCGCGGCGATCGGGATTATCACCGTCATTTACACGTCCATGGGCGGTTTGCGCGCGGTGGTGCTCACCGACGTGATCCAGTCACTGATTCTGCTGGGCGGCGCCATCCTGACCGTGGTGGTCATTACCGTCAATATGGGAGGCGTGGGCGCCTGGTGGCCCCGGGAATGGTCGCCAAGCTGGGACCAGCAGCCCTTCTTCAGTTGGGACCCGACGGTGCGGGTCACGGTGTTGGGTTCGCTGGTCTTCATGACCATCTGGTGGATTTGCACGGCCGGCTCGGACCAGATGGCCATCCAGCGCTACCTGGCCACCCGGGACGCGCGAGCCGCCCGCAAGGCGTTCGGCATGACCCTGATCGCCAACGTGGTGGTGCACGCGCTGCTGGTCTGTGTGGGCTTCGCCCTGCTGGGCTTCTTCCGGGCCCACCCGGAAAACCTGATGCCGGGCATGACCATCGAGAAAAACGCGGACAACCTGTTCCCCTATTACATTGTCCGGTTCCTGCCGCCGGGGATCACCGGCCTGGTCATCGCGGGGTTACTGGCCGCGGCCATGTCCAGCCTGTCCTCGGGTATTAACTCGGCCTGTTCGGTCATCAGCTCGGATTTCATCGGGCGGTTCAAGCAGCGACGCGGGCCCCTGGCCGGGCTGGATGCCGACGACAAATCAAGCGACTGGTCGAAGGTCGCCGCGAAATCCAGCGACCCGGATGCGCTGGCGGCTACGCAGCCGATTACGGTCGGTCAGACCCGCCTGATCGCGGTTATCTCGGGGTTGGCGGCGGTATTACTGAGCTTCGTGATCGGGGGGATCTCGGGGAACATCATGGAGGTCACGGTCCGCACCAACCACATTTTCACCGCCCCGCTGTTCGCCCTGTTCTTCATGGCCCTGTTCGTCCGTTCCGCGACCGGTTTCGGGACGATTTTCGGGGCACTGTACGGCTGCGGGGTGGCCATGGTGATTGCCTACTGGGATGTGCTGACCGGCGGACCAACCCTGAGCTTCCAGTGGATTTCGCTTATTTCGCTGGTCGTGTCCATCGGGGCCGGCATCCTGCTGAGCCGGGTGATACCCCGGTCCAAGACGTGGACCGGGTGGGCGATCCAGTCGCTTGTGGCCGCCCTGCCCCTGGTGGCTCTGTTCGTGGTCGTCCTGCAGTACCGGGTTGGCTGATAGTACGGTTCGGAAGTTCTCGCCCGTCTGAAGTTTCGGTTCCGTCCGCTCCTGGGATCCGGCTCATTGATCCCGGGCCTGATTCCGCTCGGCCT
>JAKOTZ010000255.1 GCA_029776995.1 Candidatus Hydrogenedentota bacterium | reverse complement strand
CAGCCCCTGCTTCAGCCCGTGGAATCAGCGGACATCAACCTGCCGGGACAACTAGTGCATGAAAGCCATCTCCCCGGACGCGGTACTGCGGGAACTGCTGAACATTTACCAAAGCAAAACAATGGCTTAGTTTTTTTCGGCTTCCTGCTTCAGTACGCGTTTTACACGGTTCAGCGCGCGGCGAACCTGTTTCGGAGCTGTTCCGCCCGGGACATCACGGCGCGCCACCATGACCTCCGGCCTGATATATTCGTACAGATCCGATCCAAAGGCTCCCGAAAACTTTTGGTACTCCTCCATCGGCAGATCGGGAAGCGTAACCTGCAACTCCAAACAGCGTCGCACTACACGGCCAACAATCTCGTGGGCTTCGCGGAATGCCACGCCGCGGCTGACGAGATAATCCGCCAGATCGGTAGCCTCCAGAAACCCCTGCTGAAGCGCGCGTTTCATGGCATTCTCATTCACCGTGACCGTCTGCAGCATGCGCGCAAACACTTCCACGCACAGCAGGGTGGTATCCGCGGCATGAAACAGCGGGGGTTTGTCTTCCTGCAGGTCCCGGTTGTACGTCAGCGGAAGCCCCTTCACCAGGGCCAGCAGGGTCATCAGGTCGCCAATGACTCCGGCGGCGCGCCCCCGGGTCAGCTCCGCGGCATCCGGATTTTTTTTCTGGGGCATAATGCTGGAACCGGTCGTGAACGCGTCTCCTATCTCAATGAAACTGAACTCCTGGCTGGACCACAGCACCAGCTCTTCAGCCATGCGGGACAGGTGCGTCATAATCAGGGCGCAGGCGCTGCAGAATTCAATCAGATGGTCCCGGTCCGATACGGCATCCATACTGTTGGCGCTGATTCCGTCAAACCCCAATTCGCGGGCAACCATCTCCCGGTCAATGGGATGCGGCGTTCCCGCCAGGGCGGCCGAGCCCAGCGGCATGATATTCACCCGTTTCCGGACTTCGCACAACCTGTCCCGGTCCCTGGTAAACATTTCGTAATACGCCAGCATGTGGTGCGCGAACAGCACCGGCTGGGCATGCTGAAGATGCGTGAACCCCGGCAGGACCACATGAAAATACTGTTCGGCCAGCGAGACCAGAGCCTGGCGCAACGCGAACAGTTTCTGCAGAAGGTCATCGATCTGGTCCCGAAGCCAGAGCCGCACATCCGTGGCTATCTGATCATTCCGGCTTCGGGCTGTATGCAGTTTTTTCCCCGCGTTGCCTATCCGCGCAATCAGCATTGCCTCAATATTCGTGTGAACATCCTCCAGCGACACATCCCAGGCAACATTTCCCGCCTTTACTTCTTTTTCAATCGCATCCAATCCCCACAGGATTGCCCTGCTGTCCTCTGGACTGATAATGCCCCGCGCGCCCAGCATGCGCGCGTGGGCCCGGCTGGCGCGGATATCCCACAGAGCCAAACGAGAATCAAAAGAAACCGATTCCCCCAGGCGTTCCATCAGCGCGTCTGTTGAACCTGCAAAACGACCGCCCCACTGTTTTTTCTTCATATGCTTTTACCTTATCCGAAAGTCCGATAATAACAATCCGCTTATTTTTTTCTGTTCTTCTCTGCCGCGGAAGCTTTTTTAATTATGCTATCGATTTCCTGAAGGATTTTGGATGTCACCTCTTTCCGGTGCGCGTCAGAAATTTTGTAGTGATGAACTTCTTCCAGAAGTTCCATCGTCCGAACGCATACCTGATACGCGAAATCCTGTACTTTCATCGCCGACTCTCCACATTCCGGAAACATGTGCCAGCATTGTACCCTGATATCCTGAAACCGTTCCATGAGACCCTGCAGTCTTTACATTGGTTCGGAGGCTCCGATATGAAACGGACATTCACGGCATGGCTTGTAGGGGCGCTTTGGGAATTGTATGGCATAACTTTCGGCGCGTACCCGGATTCGTCTGCGACACCCCCTCCGTCCGATCAGAACGTCGCGCTGAAACTGCTGACCTGGAACATACAGCTGCTCCCGGCCGGTCTGGAAGCTTTCTCCTCCGATCTGGATAAGTTGCAGCTGACCAGGGTTCCCTGGATCGTGGAATTTCTGAACCAATCGGACTATGATGTGGTCTGCCTCCAGGAAGTGCTGGATCCAACGGCTACCAACCTCCTGGTCAATGGCCTGCGCGCAACTTTCCCCCATATAGTGATGCCGCCAAAAGATCCGGCCCGCCTCTTGTCGAGTGGCGTGCTGTTCGCGGCCCGCGTGCCGATCGAACAGGTGGATTTTGTCTGCTATCCGGATTGTTCCGGCGTGGATTGCCTGGCGTCCAAGGGATTGACCATTATACGGGGCGAGAAAAACGGCCGCGCCTTCATGGCTGCCGGAACTCACCTCCAGGCGGGAAGCCAGACCGTTCGGGACCGGCAGTATCAGTCCATGGCAGATGCCATCGCCCGCCACCGTAAAGACCATATCCCCATGTTTGTCATGGGAGATTTTAATACTGCTAAAGGGGAACCTCCCTATGAGCAGATGCTCTCAAAAATCGCTGTAAGGGACTTCCCTGTCGACGACCCAAAACCATACAGCGTGGACGCCGAAAACAGCTGGAAAGATTCCGGACAGCGCCCGCGGCTCATCGACCATATTTTTCTGAATCCCGGAGTTACCGGAACTACAATCACCAGACAGACGGTCCAGCGCGCGCGCAGAAACCACCAGGGTAAAACGATTGACCTGGCGGACCATTACGGCATCGTGGCGGAATCCCTGTTGATGGCTGGACCCGAAAAATAATCTTCCAATCTTCCCCATTGAGTTAAATTGTAGCGCCCCATCAGCAGCGGGAGATCTCATTCCTTCCTTCGCACCGCTACGGTTGCACCCCATCATGTGAAAAATTAAAACGCGCTGGCAGAAACGGCACTGCCAGCGCATCAGTCAGGCGAGAAAATCTGTTTATTCTACCGTGACGCTCTTGGCCAGATTTCGCGGCTGGTCCACGTCCCGACCCAGGTTCGCGGCAATATAGTAGGCCAGCAACTGAAGCGGAACAGCCACCACAATCGGGCTGAACGGCTCATAGCACTCCGGCACGTAAATGACCTCTTTGCTGTGGGCCTTGATGCTCTCATCCCCTTCCGTGGCCACGCTCACCACCAGTCCTTTTCGGGCGGCGATTTCCTGGATGTTGGACACCATTTTCTCGTAGGTATCCCCCTTCACCGCGACG
>JAKOTZ010000129.1 GCA_029776995.1 Candidatus Hydrogenedentota bacterium | reverse complement strand
TCAACCCAACAAAGGAGGAACAGACCATGCGGAAGAACAAAGGCTTCACCCTGATCGAACTGATGATCGTGGTCGCCATTATCGCGATCATCGCGGCGATCGCCATCCCCAACCTGCTGCGGTCCCGGCTGCAGTCCAATGAGTCGTCGGCCATCAGCAACCTGAAGACCGTCGTGGGCGCGGAGACGGCCTATCACGCCGCCAACGCGGAATATGCCCATGCCTGGGCGGATCTGACCGGCGCGACGCCCCGCTTCCTGGACGGCGAATGGGACGGCGTAACGAAGAATGGGTACAACTTTGTGCTTGGCGCGGCCGCAAGCGGCGCGGAACAGAACTTCCAGTGCACCGCTGAGCCTGCCACGTATCAGACGACGGGCAACCGCTCCTTCTATGTCGACGCCAGCGGCGTGGTCCGCGGTGAAGACTGCGGCGGCGGCGCCTGCGCGGATGAGAATTCGCCCGTGGTCGGCGACTGATCCATCAGCCTGACGTCCTCAGCGGACGGCGGAACTTCCGCCGTCCGCTTCTTTTTTTGTGCGCCCTGTGGATCATTCAAGGTTGCATCCGGGGCGGTGGAACGGCTATTATAAATCATGAGCGTTCGCGCGTCGTGCGTGACCAAACTGAGGTAATGCGGAGCCACACTGAAATGCGTGAGACCGACAGCAGCCACAGTCGAACGACGGTGGCCTGCAACGAAGAAACAGAGGACCCCGGCCCGCGACGGTCCGCGCGCGCGATGAGTAAGACGAGCCGGACGGCATATCCCGCCAGGGCGCGTTGCTAGACGCACCGGCTCGCCTTCAGGGTCGCGCGCACAGCCCGTCCGCGATCCGGAGGAGGTGAGCCGTGACCCGAATGCTGCGATGGATACGCGTGTCAACGCGTGATTCCGATGTTTTGTCGGCAGACGCTTGCCCTTATTTCTCCAATGAGGGCGGCGTGCGCCTTGCATGGCCCTTCTGTGTCCGCTGCTGTCGGATCGGCATTTCCGCGCCAATCAGCAGGGAGACCGATTCGTGAAGGCATTCCGTCAACAGGTTGCGGGCCAACCCGGCACGTCCCGGATCGGGCTGCCATCCGGGTCTGCTTCGGAAGGGAAAACGCTGGACTTCGCGCGGATGACCCCCGAGCAGGCCATGTCCGCGCTGGGCGTGACGCCTGTCGGCCTTACCAGCGAAGAAGCGGAAGAGCGTTTAGAACGGCACGGCCCGAATGAGCTGAGCCATCTGAAGCGGCGGGGGGTGGTCGCCGACCTGTTGCACCGCCTGCGCAACCCCCTGGTCATTCAGATGCTGATCATCGCGCTGGTTTCCGGCCTGATCGGAGAAGTCAAGGCGTCGGTCACCGTTTCCGCGATGATTTTCCTGAGCGTAGGACTGTCCTTCGTGCTGGACCGGCGTTCCAGCCACGCCGTGGAGAGCCTCGGGAAACGCATCCAGCCCCGGGCCTATGTGCTTCGGGACGGGAAAGAAACGGAGGTGCGCATTTCCGAAGTGGTGCCGGGGGATATCGTGCTGCTGCAGACGGGTTCCGTTATTCCGGCGGACCTGCGCGTTATCTCGGCGAAAGACTTTTTCGTGTCAGAATCCGCCCTGACCGGGGAATCCATGCCGGTGGAAAAAACGCCGGCGCCCGCGTTGCAGCCCGCATCGCCGCTGGAACTGCCCAACACGTGTTTCCTTGGGTCTTCGGTGATCAGCGGAATAGCCCGGAGCGTGGTGGTCAACACCGGCAGCCGGACGCTTTTCGGCGCGATCGCCGAAAAACTGGCCGCTCAGCAGGAAGAAACAGCCTTCGACCGGGGGGTGCGTTCTTTTACCTGGCTGATGCTCCGCTTCATGCTGGTGCTGGTCGCGCTGGTGTTCCTGATTGTCGGGCTGACCAAGGGGAACTGGATCGAGGCGCTGCTGTTCGCGCTGTCGATATCGGTCGGGCTGACGCCCCAGATGCTGCCCATGATCTTGACTGTCAACCTGGCCAAAGGGGCGCTGGCCATGGCGAAGAAAAAAGTCATTGTGAAGCAGCTGCCCGCCATCCAGAATTTTGGCGCCATCGACATCCTCTGCACCGATAAAACTGGCACGCTGACCCAGGACCGCGTGGTGCTGGAGCGGCACGTGGATATCCTGGGCAATGAGAGCGAGGACGTGCTCAACTATGCCTACCTGAACAGTTATTTCCAGACCGGCCTGCGGAGCCTGATTGACCGGGCTATCCTCGACGCCGCGGAACTGGATCCCAGCGGCTGCCGCCTGGTCGACGAGCTCCCGTTCGATTTCCAGCGGCGGCGCATGTCGGTGGTGGTCGAATACGAAGGCGACCACGTGCTGATCTGCAAAGGGGCCGTCGAGGAGATCTACTCCTGCTGCAGCCACTACCAGATCGACGAGGAAATCTACCCGCTGATGGATATTATCCGCGTGGACCTGTTCGAAGAAGTGGAGGACCTCAACCGGCAGGGCTTCCGCGTGCTGGGCATCGCGTACCGGGAATTCGACCGGTCCCGGACCACCTTCACCGTGGACGACGAACGCAACCTCGTGCTGCTGGGCTATATCGCGTTTTATGATCCCCCGAAGGAAACTACCCGCGAAGCCCTGGAACTGCTCCGTAACGCGAGCGTTCAGGTCAAGATCCTCACCGGGGACAACGGCTTTGTAACCGAAAAAGTCTGCGAGGACGTGGGGCTTGAGATTACCGGCATGGTCCGCGGTTCCGACCTGGCTGCCATGTCGCCGGAGGAGTTCGCCCGCACCGTAGAAGCAGCCAACATTTTCGTGAAACTGACCCCGGCCCAGAAAGAAGAGATTATCCGCCAGCTGCGCGCGGCCGGTCATGTCGTGGGCTACATGGGGGACGGCATCAATGACGCCCCGGCGCTCAAGGCGGCGGACGTGGGTATCGCCGTGGATTCCGGCGTGGATGTGGCCAAGGAATCCGCGGACATTATTCTGCTGGAAAAAAGCCTGCTTGTCCTCGAAGAGGGGATTCTGGAAGGCCGGCGGGTTTTTGCCAACATCATCAAATACATCCGCATGGGGGCCAGCTCCAACTTCGGCAACATGTTCAGCGTGGTGGGCGCCAGTTATCTGCTGCCCTTCCTGCCCATGC
The DNA here is from genome assembly GCA_029776995.1 of Candidatus Hydrogenedentota bacterium. Taxonomy (GTDB): domain Bacteria; phylum Hydrogenedentota; class Hydrogenedentia; order Hydrogenedentales; family CAITNO01; genus JAGPFE01. Next base: position 2,561 of record JAKOTZ010000129.1, on the reverse strand, counting down.
AGCCCGCTCAAATTCTGGCCAACAACCTGCTGTACGATCTGTCGCAGACGGGCATCCCCACCGACAATGTGGACCAGGAACTGATCGCCCGGCCCCTGCGGTGGAATGTCAGCGGGATCAAGTGGTTTATGGTCTTTATCGGCCCGATCAGCTCGCTGTTCGACTACGCCACCTTTGCCCTGATGTGGTTCGTGTTCAACTGCCGCGCCTACCTGGATACGGCCGCGTCCCCGGAAACCCGGGAAGGGCTGATGAAGCTTTTCCAGACGGGCTGGTTCGTGGAATCCCTGCTGACCCAGACCCTGATCGTGCATGTGATCCGCACCCGCCGGTTCCCGTTTATTGGCAGCCGCGCTTCCGCCTACCTGATGTTCTGCACCATGGCGGTCATGGCGGTCGGTGCATGGCTTCCCTATTCGCCCCTGGGAGCGGCGCTGGGCATGGTGCCGCTGCCCCTGGCCTACTGGATCTGGATCCTGGCTTTTCTTACGGCCTATGCCGTGTTGACCCATAGCGTGAAAATCTGGTTTATCAACCGGTTCGGAGATCACTGACCATGGATACGCTGCTGGATGCCCTGCAGGATGGCCGGCTGTTTGAGCTGCCGGAAAACGACAAAAATCACGCGCTGCAGTTTCTGGCACACATCATTGAGGCGTTCCCGGAAGTGCCGGCCGGAACAGACGTGGTCGGCCACGTCATGAAGCGGGAAGAAGCCTATAACACCGCGCTGGGCAAAGGGTGGGCCTGCCCGCACGCCCGGGTGCCCTTCGACGAGGACCTGATGTGCGTCATCGGCTGGAGCCCGACAGGCATTGATTACAACGCGCCGGACGGGCAGCCGGTGTCCGTTGTGGTTATGTACCTGGTGCCCGACAACCAGCGCAACCATTACCTCCGGGAAATCTCCACGCTGGCCAGAGCCCTGGAATCCTTTCCCTCCCTGGAAAAACTGCAGGAGGTGCGCGACCTGGATGACGTCCGGAATTACCTGCTGGACCTGATCGCGCAGAGCAAGGAGGCCGGCACGTCTGAAACCCGGGCCCGGATGATCCGGCTGCAGACGAAATCCGTTCCTGAACAGGTGGTCTTCCATGACCTGACCAACATGATCATCGAGCCGGTCACGATCGTCACGGCTCCCGATGTCCGCCCGATCACTCTGACCCAGAATCCGGACCTGATGCGCTGGCTGGACGGGCTGCCGGATCTCGCCGCCAAGCTGGCCAGCGCGGACAGCTACCGCAACGGCGGCTGGCATCTGCTCCGCCGGACCGCGTCAACCTACCAGGGTGACCGCATCCTGTACGACTGTATTGCCGTAAAACTGCTCCCCGAGCGCGTCGCGCCCCAGCGGCCCTCGGCATCCTGATCGCGGCGGCGCATTTCAGCAATGCCCCCGCGGCGCCCCGGTTTTTTCCCGTCCGGCCAGGTGTGGCAAAATGAAGCCGGACAGGAGCCGCAATCAGAACGCCATTTCGGAGATTTTGACATGAGCGAGCCTAAAGACCTGAAGCAGATGTACCGCACCCGGACAGAGGGGGATTTTCCGCCTGCCATTACGGTGATGGGCCGGGAATATGAAAAAGTGGAGGATCTGCGCTACGGGACCAATCCGCACCAGCCGGCGGCCTATTATCGCCCTAAGGACGCGCTTTATCCCGCACTGGGCGGGATGGAAATCCTGAAAACCGGAAAGAGCGGGCTTTCTCAGACCAATCTGGAGGACATGCAGCACGCTTTCGGCATCCTTAAGTACCTCAGCGACCCGGCAGCTGCCGTGATGAAACATTGCAACCCTTCCGGCGTGGCTGTTATGCGGCCGGGGCAGCGCCTGGTGGATGTATACCTGCGCGCCCGCGACGCCGACGCCCAGGCCGCGTTCGGCGGGGTGGTGTGCTTCAACCGGGAAGTGGACGAAGATACCGCGGACGCCATCATGCAGACTGTAATCGAAGGCGTGGCGGCCCCCGCCTTCAGCGAAGCGGCGCTGGCCCGTTTCCACGACGCGGAAACCTACAAACGCAACCGGGATATCCGCGTCATCCGCGTGCCCAACATTGACCGCCTGCCTAAATATGTCGGAGACGCCATCAACGGCTGGGAGATGAAAGTCCTGGATGACGGCAGTATCATTCTCGCCCAGCCGTACCTGTCGCGGGTCCGATCCGTTGACGATCTGGTACCCGCATGGAACGAGCATCCGAAGAAAGGCCGTATCGATATCGCGCGCAGGCCCGATGCCCGGGAACTCGCCGACCTGCTGTTCGCGTGGTACGTGAATATTCACGTGCGGTCCAACGGGGTGGTCATCGCCCGGAACGGCCAGACCCTGGCCGTGGGAACCGGCGAGCAGGACCGGGTAGGCGCGGTGCGCCAGGCGATCGAGAAGGCCCGGACCAAATACAAGGGTGATGAAGCCCTGCAGGGAGCCGTCATGGCGTCAGACGGATTCTTTCCCTTCCGGGACGCGGTGGATGCCGCCACGCAGGCGGGCATCACGGCAATTGTCCAGCCGGGGGGGAGCGTCAACGACTACGAGGCGATCGAGGCCTGCAACG
>JAKOTZ010000091.1 GCA_029776995.1 Candidatus Hydrogenedentota bacterium | reverse complement strand
GCCACCGGTACTCCTTTCTCAGGACGAAGCGCTGCGGGAGGAAGTGGGAGGTTATGATGGAACGTCCGGAATTACTGATACCTGCCGGGAATCTGGAAAAACTGCGCACGGCACTCCTTTACGGCGCCGACGCCGTCTATGTCGGGGTGGAAGGATTAAGCCTCCGGGCGCACCAAGCGGAGTTTAACATGGGCGAGCTGGCCACGGGGGTCAGGGAGGCACACCAGAAGCAGGTTAAGGTCTATGCGGCGTTGAATATTTTCGCGCGCGACCGTGACCGGCAGCTGATCGTGCAACGGGCGGGAGAACTGGCGGAGATCGGGGTCGATGCGGTGATCGTAAGCGACCCGGGGATCGTACGCCTCCTCCGGCAGAACCATCCGCAACTGCCGCTCCATCTCAGTACCCAGGCCAACACGACCAACGCGGAAGCGGTCCGCTTCTGGCTGGAGCAAGGCGTGCGCCGGATCGTCCTGGCGAGGGAGTTGAGTTTGGTGGAGGTGGCCGGGATCAAAGCTGCGGTCCCCGAGGCGGAACTGGAATTGTTTGTCCATGGAGCGATGTGTATGGCATATTCCGGGCGCTGCCTGCTCTCGGCGGCGTTAACGGGACGGAGCGCCAACCGGGGCGAGTGTACCCATCCCTGCCGTTGGGAGTATGCGTTGGTCGAGCGCACCCGGCCAAATGAGCCATTGTTTTTGGAGGAAGAGGCCGGCTACAGTTATCTGTTGAGTTCGCGCGACTTGCGGATGATCGAATACTTGCCGCAGATTTTGGCGGCGGGGGTTTCCAGTCTGAAGGTGGAAGGGCGGATGAAAAGCGCCTATTACGTGGCAGTGGTGACCAGAACCTACCGGTGGGCCCTGGATGCGGCCTGCGAAAACCTAACCGGTTACGCCTGCCGGCCGGAGTGGCTGGCGGAATTGGACAAGGTATCAAACCGGGGGTATACAACCGGCTTTTATTTTGGGGAGCCGAAGGATGCGGCGCTCAATCCCGGGCATAGTTACCGGCAGAGTCATGGCCTGGCCGGGACGGTCCTCCGGTATGACGTGCCGGCGCAAAGAATCCTGGTGGAACTGCGCAACCG
>JAKOTZ010000089.1 GCA_029776995.1 Candidatus Hydrogenedentota bacterium | reverse complement strand
GTGGATACCTCGACGAAATGGGGCGGGCAAACGCGGAGCGGATGCTGGCGCTGTTCCAGGAACAGCTGCTGAGCCTGGGCGGGATGCAAAACACGGATGCGGCAGGGAAATCGGTGACACTTTATAACCAGGCCCGCTTTATCGACGCGGAAGGGCAGGAGCGGGCGGTGATGGCCCTGGGACAGCTGCGGGCAGACGCGGAGCTGGGCAGCCGGAAGGATGCCGACTGGTTCCAGGAAGCCCTTCGCGGACAGGAAGGCCAGGTGTTTTACTCCCGGGTGGAGATCTCGAAAAACACGGGCAAACCGGAACTACGGATGAGCACCCCCGTGTTGCTGGAGGGACGGTCGGAAGGCGTGGTTACCCTCAACCTGAACTGGGAGGCAGTGCGCGGCATCGTGGCCGACCGAAAAATCGGGGAGACCGGCTACGGCCTCATGCTGGATCCGAAAGGCATCGTGGTATGCCATCCCCAAAAAACGGTTCAGGATGGCATTAATCTGACGGAATCTGCTGACACGGAGCTGGCCCGTCTGGCGCGGGAACATATGCTGAAAGGGGAGATTGGAGAAGCAGAAATTGCCATAAAAGGAGAGTCCTGGCTGGTGACGTACCAGCCGGTTCAAATCGGTGACAACAAATATCCGCTGGCCATGATGGTGCCGGTGGACGAGATCAACGAGGCGGTGGTCAGGGTACAGGAACTGGCCGGGGCGCTGCTCCGCCGCGTAGCGCTGCTGGTTGTGGGATTGCTGGTTGTGGTCGCGATTGCCGTGACCGGCGTCGCGGCCATGGTGAGCGGCCGGATCAACCGCCGGCTGGCGCGTCTGGCGGGAGACCTGGACGTGAACGCGGAGCAGACCACCTCGGCCGCGGGACAGGTAGCCCAGCTCAGCCAGGCGATCGCGGAAGGCGCCAGCACCCAGGCGTCAAGTCTGGAGGAAACGTCCGCTTCGCTGGAAGAGGCCACCTCGATGGTCCGGCAGAACGCGGACAACGCGGCGCAGGCGGCCGCTCTGATGGCGAAAGCCCGCGAAGTCGTGGCGCAGATGGACAGGGCGGTCCAGGAGCTGTCCCGGGCGATGGCTGAAATCAAGGAATCGTCGGACGCTTCGGCCAAAATCATCAAAACGATAGATGAAATTGCTTTCCAGACCAACCTGCTGGCGCTGAACGCCGCGGTGGAGGCGGCCCGGGCAGGAGAAGCCGGCCGGGGCTTTGCCGTGGTGGCCGAAGAAGTCCGTACCCTGGCGCAGCGGTCCGCGGAAGCGTCCCGGCAGACGGCGGAGATGATTGAGCAGTCGGTGCAGCGCGCGAACAACGGGGTGGATGTGGCGCAACGGGTGGCGGAATCCCTGCGGGCGACAGTAGAAAACTCGGAACGGGTCGGGCATCTGATCCAGGAAATTGCGGCGGCCAGCCAGGAGCAGTCCCAGGGCATCGACCAGATCAACAAGGCGGTGTCCCAGATGGACCAGGTGACTCAGCAGAATGCGGCCAGCGCGGAAGAGGGCGCCTCCGCCGCCCAGCAGCTGACCGCCCAGGCGGAAGCACTGAACCGGCTGGTGGGAGAGCTCAAAGCCATGATCGGCGGCGCGACCGCGGAGGGCGGAACACGGCATGCGATAAATCCCGTCGGAAGTAAGCCTGAACCTGTAAAGCGGATTGCCGCGGCGCCTGCTACGCAACGTCCGGCGCTGGCCGGTCCGCAAAAACCGCAACCGCCCGCCAAACCGGCTCCTAAGCCCGCCCCGCCGGCCCGACGCCGGGAAGACAAGCCCGCTGCCAAACCCGATGACGTGGTACGCCCGGAAGAAGTTATTCCCCTGGATGATGACGACCTGAAGGACTTCTGATCTGCCACGCGTATCCGGCGCGTCCGAACTTCTGCCGGGCGCGCCGGTATTTCTTCAGGGGCAGGTCAGGTCCGGACAACGCCGCCCAGGCGATCGAGGTATTCGATCTGGACCCCGAAATCCGGATCGAATACGGTGTCGAAATCCTGCACCAGCTGCTGGAAGTGGCGCGTCTGTTCATGGATTTCCGCGGCCTGCTGATCGGCATAGACTTCGAAGAACACCAGGGTATCCGGATCACTCTGGGTCTGGTGTCCGAGGTAGATCAGCGCTCCGGGTTCTTCCTGCCGGACGCCCTCAAACATCGCGCGCGCCCGGTTCAGGGCCTCCTCGCGCATGCCGGGCCGGATTTTGAGTCGGGCGATAAAAGTGACCATTGCAGCGATCTCCCGGTTGGTGGCTTGTGCCGGCCGCCGGTTCCGGTCGGATCCAGGCGGACCTGCCGTATCGAGACAGTCGTCATTATGCCCGAGGGTTGAATTGGCGGGCAACCTTGGTGATTTATACAAACATTTGAATTAAACGTTTGTTTAATGTTATGATCCTGCCGGCAACCGGGGGTGCGGCTCCGGATGCCGCACAGAAAAAGACGAGTGAGTTCCAACGGAATGTTGGAGCGCCAGACAGTGGTACAGGAGTCGGATATCAACGAAGATCTGAGTGGCACCAAGCGGGCCCTTATCGAAGCCGGGGGCGAACTTTTCGCGCATCACGGGCTGGAGGGGGTAAGCATCCGCATGATTGCCGAGAAAGCCAATGCCAACGTGACGGCCGTCAATTACTATTTCGGCAGCAAGGAAAACCTGTATTACGAAGCGCTGAAATACGCGACCCTGGCCACGGATGACCGTCCGGTACAGCACTACCTGGCCGAACTGGACGGCCAGGCCGGCCCGCAGGAGGCGCTGGCCGTTCTGGAACGGCTGATTACGGAAAAGACCAGCATTTACCTGGCCGAAGGGGAACCGGAATGGCATATGCGGCTGGTGATGCGCTCCCTGATCGATCCGACGCCGCAGCTGCGCCGGCTGGTGGATGAACTGTTCCGGCCGGATTTTGAGGCGCTGTGCGCCCTGCTGGACCGGTGCCGGCCGGGGATGTCCCCTGAAGAGCAGGCCCGGATGGCCTTCGCGGTCATGGGGATGATTTTCTTTTACATTACCGTGCGGCATCCCATCCTGATGCTGCTGAACCGGAAGGCGTTTGACGGGGAATTCGTGCGGCAGGTGGCGGAAACCATCTGCCGAACCGTAACCGCCGGTTTGGATTCGATGGGCCGGGATGGATCGCGCGGCCGGAGAGAGAGCAGATGATGCGTCGTTTTATGAGCTGGATGGGCCGCGGGTTGCTGGCCCTGGCGCTGTTTGGCGGAGCGGCGCTGCTGATCGCGCTCAGCCTGCGCGGCGGGGATGCCGAGAAGGAGGCCGTCCAGACGACAGCGGCGGCGCCAGTTCCCGTGCGTATCGCGGGGGTTGCCCGCCGTACCTTTGAGGAGCGCCTGATGGTCCAGGGCACATCAAGAGCGAAGAACCAGGCGATGGTCGGCCCGACCCTCAGCGGGAAGCTGACCGCCCTGTATGTGCGCGAGGGAGACACGGTGGAGGCGGGGAAGACGCTGCTGTTTGAAGTGGAATCGGAGACGCTGCAGCGGGCGCTGGAGATCGCGCAGAAAGACCTCGCGGTGGCGCTGAACGCGCTGGAAGAACGGAAAATGAAGCGGGAGCAGACCCGGGTGGATTTTGAAAAGGCGTCGGTGGATCTGGCGCGGTTCGAACGGCTGTATGAAGACGGCGTGGTTCCCCTGGACACGCTGGAACTGCAGCAGTCGCGCTACCGCCAGCTGCAGGCGGTGGTGAAGCTGATGGATGCCGAAGTGGCGCTCGGAGAAAACCAGGTGGAGCAGGCCAGGGCGGCCCTTCGGATCGCTGAGAAAAACTTCAATGACACGAAGACCTACGCGCCGATCAGCGGCCGGGTGACCCTGAAGCTGCATGAGCCCGGCGAGATTGTCGGGGGCGGCAATCCGATCGTCCGTATCGAGGATCCCTCCCAGCAGGAAGCAGTCGGTTCGATACCGGAATCCCGGGCGGCCCAGGCGGTTCCCGGGCAGACGGAGGTGCGCCTCCGCCGCGGCGGCCAGGACCTGGGAACTTTTCCGGTGAGCCGCGTAACGCCTTCGGTGATGCCCGCCCTGCGCACGGTGGAGGTTCGGGTGGATTTGCCTGCCGCCGTTACGGAGGCGATGCTGCCGGGGGCGCCGCTGGACATGGAACTGGTATTTTCCCGTCGGGAATCGCTGGCGGCGCCGGCGGTGGCGGTACTGCGCCGCGCGGACCGCGCTCTGGTGTTCACCGTGGCGGACGGCAAAGCCCGGGAAGTGGCGGTGACGCCGGGCATGGAACAGGATGGCTGGGTAGAAGTTTCGGGCGAGGGCATTGGCGATTCGCTGCAGGTTGTCGTGGAGGGCCAGAACTTTCTCGAAGACGGCCGTCCGGTTTCCCTGTCGGGCGGATCGGAGTCGTAACCCATGGGACTCACGGAGATTTCCCTGCGCCGTCCAGTGGCGATGTGTTCGCTTATCATCGGGCTGACCATTCTTGGGATCACCGCGTACCGCACCATGCCCCTGGAGTTTTTTCCCAAGCTGGATCTGCCCTACATGACGGTGATTGTGCCGTACCCGGGATCGACACCTGAAGACATCGAAATCGACATTGCCAAGCGGGTCGAAGACGCGGTTTCTTCCGTGGACGGGCTGAAACATATCGTATCTGTCTCCATGGACAACATGTGCCAGGTTTTGCTGGAGTTCAACACCGGCGTGGACGTCGATGTGGCGGCCAATGACGTCCGGGAAAAACTGGACCTGATCGTGAACGACCTGCCCAGCGGCGCGGACCGTCCATACGTGCTGAAATTTGACATCAACGCGGTGCCGGTGGTGACCCTGGCGCTGACCGGGGAGCTGTCGCGGGAAGACCTGTTTGACTACGCGGACAACTACCTGCGCGACCGGCTGACGGCGATTCCCGGCGTGGCTGAAGTGCAGCTGGTCGGCGGGGAACAGCGGGAAGTGCAGGTGCAGCTGGACCGGGATAAGCTTTCCGCGGCCGGGCTGACGAGCCTGCAGGTGGTCGAGGCGATTCAGAAAGGCGTGCTGGCGGTGCCGGCCGGCCGGATCCGGGACGCGGGTTCGGAATACAACGTCCGGTTCGACGCGGAATACCGGCAGGTGAAGGACCTGGGCGATCTGGTGATTCGGGGGGAACAGGGCGCGCGGGTGCACCTTCGGGACGTGGCGCGGGTGGTCATGACCACTGGCGAGGCCAGGCAGATCGCGGATCTGGACGGAAAGCCGGCAATCGCAGTGCGTCTGATCAAGAAGGCCGACGCGAACGCCGTAGAGGTGGTCAATCAGACCCGCAGGACGGTTGAATCCCTGCGGAATGAGCTCCCGGGCGGCATGCGGCTCGAATGGGTGGAGGACTACGGCAGCTTTGTGCAGGCGGCGGTGGACAGCGCCACGTGGAACGTGTACGCGGCGATTGCCCTGACCGCGCTGATTCTCTTCCTGTTCCTGTACAACATCCGGTCCACGCTGATCGTGGCGGTGACCATGCCGCTGACCGTGCTGATCGGACTGTTTTTTATCTCGCTGGCCGGTTTTTCACTGAACATGTCCACCCTGCTGGCCATCAGCCTTTCCACGGGCATCCTGGTGACTAACTCCATCGTGGTGCTGGAAAGCATTGTCAGCCGCCTCAACGAACTGGGCGATCCGCGCGAGGCGGCCAGGCTGGGCGCTCGGGATGTCGGCGTAGCCGTGCTGGCCAGCGCAGGAACCAATATCGTGGTGCTGTTCCCCATCGCCACGATGCGGGCCCAGGTCGGGCAGTTTTTCGCGCCTTTCGCGTGGACCATGCTGATTCTGACGGCGGTTTCACTGTTTATCTCTTTCACCCTGACCCCCATTCTCTGTTCCCGCTGGCTTCGGGTAAACCGGTCGGGGCTGCTGGCGCTGCTGGACCGGGCCTGGAACGGCGCGCTGGGAGGGCTGGCGGGCGTTCTCGTGCGGTTTCTGCGTTTTCTCGAACATAATCGCGTCGTTTCGGGGGCGCTGATGGCCCTGGTGATCGCGCTGTTCGTGCATTCGCTGAAGGTTGGCGGCGATGTGGGGTTTGCCTTTTTCCCGGAGGCGGACCGCGGCGTGGTCTTCATAAAGCTGGAATATCCCACGCGGTATGACCTGGAAACCACGCGGCAGCGGGTAGAGGCCATCAAACAGAAACTGGCGGATATACCCGGCCGTATTCACACCCTGACCACGATCGGCAAGGTGGAAGGGGTCATCGGCATGTCCAATGAGGGCGTCAACCTCGCGCAGATCCTCGTGACCTTCCCGCAGCGCACCGAAAGGGAGTTGACCATTGAGGATTACAAGGCTATGGTGCAGGACCGGCTGGCGGGATACGCGGAAGCCGTTGTGACGGTGACCCAGCCGGCTACCATTGGCGGCCAGGCGTCGGATGTGGAGGTGGATATTTCCGGTGAGGACCGGGAACGCCTGGAAACGCTGGCCGTTGCGCTCCAGCGGGCGCTACAGGCTCACCCGGGTTTCCGTTCACCGGATACTACGGTCCGGGTGGGGAAACCCGAGATTCGGATCAGGCCGGATCGGGTCACGCTTTTGGACCTGAACCTTCCGGCGTACGCTATGGGGCTGACGCTCCGGGCCAACCTGGAAGGGATTACCGCGGGGGTGTATAAAGAGCGGGGGAGAAACTATGACATTGTGGTGAAGCTGGACGAACGCGAAGGCCGGGGCCAGGTGGGGTCGTTCCAGTTTCCGGGGATGCCCGGACAGGGGCTTACCCTCGAGGGGCTGGGCACCGTGGAAGACCGTGTGTCTCCCGTTCGGATTATCCGCAAGGACAAAATACGCATATCCAAGTTATATGCCGACCTGGATCCGAAATACCCGCTGGGTACGGCCGTGGAGGAAATCCGCCGGATTATGCGGGATGAGATCGGGCTGCCCATGGGCTACCATCTGGGTTTCCCGGGCCAGTATGAAATACTGGAAGAATCCAACCAGGCGTTTGCGGAGGCCGGTTTTATCGCCGTGGTGCTGGTATACCTCACGCTGGCGGCCATTCTGGAGTCTTTTTTCCTGCCGGTGCTGATCATGCTGACCCTGCCGCTGGGACTG
>JAKOTZ010000065.1 GCA_029776995.1 Candidatus Hydrogenedentota bacterium | reverse complement strand
GACGCTCAATGGAGCGAGCCGGTCACCTTCTGGGTATCCACAAGAACCTCCGATTGTTATTCCCGCACAATCGCGACCTGGCTTACGCCTGGATGAAGACAAGCAATTTGGCTTTTGACGGTCGAACACCTATCAAGGTCATTGGCGAGCATGGTCTGGCCGGGTTGCTGATGGTTCGCGCCTATCTTGCTAGGGCGCATGGTAGGCAGAATGAGAGCGAGGTTGTATGAGCATAGTCTTTGGCGACACGGTATCGGTTCGCGCCGCGGATAAGAACAGTTATCTGCCGGCCGTCATGGCGGGAGAAACAGGGGTCTCTCCGGCAACGGCGGCCCGCTACGAAGCCGTCAGCCTGGCCGTTCAGGAAAAAAGGATTATCGGGGAAGAAGACTGGAAGAAGGCCCTCGCGCAGCAGGGCGCGACATTGGATTTCCCCTGGAACCCGCAAAGCCGGCACAGCATTATCTTTTACCCGGCGGCGGGGCGGGCCCTAGTCTCGTTCCGGAACGCGAAGGGAGAACCCGGCGCGTGGACGGAGCTTCGGGTAAAGGAGCCCTGATCTATGGCGGCCGAGCGGGTTTACACCTATGGAACAAGCCTGCGGAGGCGGCGCAGGGACCTGCGTCGGCGGGCCACCTCCATCGGCCGGGGATTTCTGGTTGGCCTGGCCGTGATATTGGCTGTGGGATGGTGGTTTTCCCGGGACACCTGGCGACTGGGCGACCTGACCCCCGCGGGATGCGCCGTCCAGGTATGTGTCACGGACCTGCCCGCGCGGCTGGACGCCCTGAGGGATTCGGGCGTCTGGCGGCTGCTTCCGGAGCAGCACCCGGCCAGGGATATGCTGGCGAAAGGCGCTGACGGCCTGCCGGTACCCCGCTGGTTGGCCAACAACCTGAGCAGCGGCCCCAGTTACTGGCTGCTGGACCGCGCGGAGGATCCGGCTACGCTTTTGGTGGTTACGCGCATGACCCGCGTGGGCGCGCTGGCGATGCGGGCCGGCGCGTGGCTGCCTGTGCTTCGCCAGGACTACGCCGGAGGGCTGAAACTGTTCCGGGTGGAGGATGCGGGCCTTTATCTGGCCGTTCGCGGGCGCGTACTGCTGGCATCCCCATCCCGGCAGATGCTGATACGCGCGCTGACACTGACGCGGGAACAGGCGGTCGGAGACGGTACGCTTGAGTCGTGGCGCGCTCAGGCAGAAGGCGCCGACCTGTACGGCGGGATCGAAGGTTCCGCGCTGAAACGTATGGGGATGCCGCTGGACAGCATAAGCGGCGCGGTCCGGTTCGAACCGGGACACGTGTCAGCCCGTCTTGCCGTGGTTCCTGACGCCGAGTGGCGGGAACGGCTTAAACCCTTTTTCTCGCGGGGACAGAACGCGTCACTGAAAGAGCCGCCGGAAGGATGTGCGGCAATTTCTTTGAATCTTGGAGAGCCGCCGCTGAAATTTCTCCAGACAATTCGGGAGCTGGTTCCGCAGGCTGCGATGATCCCGGAATGGCTGACCGCGGACACGCCGGAGATGCCGGAAGATCCTTCCGAGGCCTTCTTCAGAAGGTTTGCGCGGATGTTGCTTTCGGAGACGGGCACTTCGTTCCGGCTGGCCTGGCTGGGCATGGATGTGAATGAGATGATTCCCCTGCCGATCGTGGCGGGCCTGGCGGATCAGGGCGCAGAAGCGCTGGCCCGTATGGCGGAAGAGGTACCCGGGATCAAGTCGGAAGTTTCGGAAGATCCCCCGATGATCGAATGGACCCCGCGCGCGGCAGACGACGGGGCGGTGTATATCCGGTTGCTGGCGGGCCCCACCCTGTCGCTGTGCGCGGTGCCGGCGGGCGACAAAAGTATTGCGTTTGGGGGCAGCCTTACGGCCGCGCGGGTGCTTGCGGGGAAAGAAAAGTCGTCGCCGGCGTCCTCCGCGGGGAACGGCATCCTGATGGTCCGCGTGAATCCGGGATCCTGTCTGGAAGCCGTGAGCGCGGCCGCCCGGGAACTGGCGGCGTTTGGATGGCTAAAAGACATGCCGCCCGAAAGGCTGGATCAAACCCTTTCGGTGTGGCATGCACAAGTTGGGTCACTGCGGGAGATTCGGTTCGCTGTGGCGACGGACCGGGAAGACACATGGCAGGTAACCGGTGATATCTCCTGGTAAACCGAACATGTCAGGCAGGAGTGGGCTGGAAAGGAAATCTATGATTTTCTGTACGGCAGTAACGGTAATATCAGTGGTGGCCATGCTGATCGCGTTCCGCACCGGACATCACAATACCGGCGCGTTTTTTAAAATGGCCGCGTCAACGGGCTTTATTGCCATGGGAATAGCGTCCGGAGGGATTCAGTCCGTATACGGGTGGCTGATTCTGCTGGGGCTCTTTTTTTCATGGTGGGGAGATTATTTTCTGCTGTCCGGCGCGGACCGCATTTTTTTGCTGGGCCTGATTGCTTTTTTCCTGGCCCATGTGGTGTATGCCGTCGCGTTCCTGTGGCAGGGGGTCCACCTCCCCGCGACACTGGTATCCTTTGCCGGTCTGTGCGTGCCTGCCGTCATGATAGTCGCGTGGCTTTGGCCGAAGCTGGGCGAGATGCGGATACCGGTGCTGGCCTATGTGGTGATTATCACCCTGATGGTAGCGCTGGCTTCCGGCATGTCCTGGCGCTGGGGCATGTGGGCCGCGGTTTTGGGCGCGCTGATTTTTTATGTTTCCGATATTTTTGTCGCGCGGGAGCGGTTCGTTTCGCCGGGACCGATTAACGGGCTGATTGGCCTTCCGCTTTACTACGCGGGCCAGCTGCTGCTGGCGTGGTCGGCCGGCATGGGAAGATAAACATTCCGGCCGCGGTTTACCCTGCAGATTCGTATAATTCCGCATGTTTTAAAAGGGTCGGCCGATGCGTCTTGTAATAGCCAGTCCGAGGGGGTTCTGCGCGGGGGTGGACCGCGCCATCCGGTGCGTGGAACGCGCGCTGGAGCGTTTTGGTCCGCCGGTGTACGTGCTCAACCATATCGTGCATAACGGGCATGTGGTCGAGGATCTCAGGAAACGTGGCGCGGTTTTTGTGCGTACGCTGGAAGAGGTGCCTCAGGGTAGCATGCTGCTGTTCAGCGCCCACGGGGTGGGACCGGACCGCTGGCGGCACGCCCGGGAACGGGGGTTGCGCGTGGTTGACGCAACCTGCCCCCTGGTGGAGAAAGTGCATAATGAGGCGCGGCGGTTCGCGGAACGGGGATATGAAATTATTCTGATCGGCGAGGCCGGGCACGACGAAACGGTTGGGACTATGGGTTGGGTACCGCCGGACCGGATACACCTGGTGCAAACGCCGGAGGACGCGGAACAGGTCCAGGTTGCCGATCCGGGACGGGTAGCCTACATTACGCAGACCACCCTGAGCGTCCAGGATTGCGCACGGGTGGTTTCTGTGCTGAAACGACGCTTTCCGGCAATCCAGGGACCGCCCCGGGAAGATATCTGTTACGCGACCACCAACCGGCAGGAAGCCGTGCTCGCCTTGACGCCTGAAGCGGATTTAGTGCTCGTGGTGGGGGACCGGGAAAGCGCCAATTCCACCCGCCTTCGGGACATTGCACGGTCCCAGGGCGTCCGCGCGGAGCTGATATCAGATGTGTCCCAATTGGATCCCGCCTGGCTGGAAGGCGTCAGGGTGGTTGTGATCACTTCCGGCGCATCCGTGCCGGAACGCCTAGTGGATGAATTGCGCGCGTGGTTTCTCGATCGGTATCCCGGTTCCACGGTGGAAGAACGGGAAATCCGCGAAGAAAATATGGAATTTCGCCTGCCCCGCGAAATTGCCTGAACGGCAGTGCCGCTGGCGCGCCTCAGGGGGCGAGGAACTTGGGCCGGAATTCGTCTTCGGCCCACGGGTCGTAAAGATACCCCATCGCGTTATACAGCTGGATCATCCGGAGCAGTTCAGACAAGCTGATGCGCCAGTCCCGGGTTTGATAATCGGCGTCATGATAGGCGCAGTTCTGCTGTCCGGGACCGGGGTAATAACCGTCTTCCGTTCCAGCCAGGCAGGAGTAGGCGCCGACGTTGTAGAACTGGATTACGCGCAGCAGCTCGCTGAGCTGAATGCTTCCATCCTGGTTCTGGTCCGCGGCATGCGGACGGGCGGTGGCGAAAAACTGTGCGGCGTTCGGAAGCGCTTCAAACGTGTCGGGCACGAACCCGGACGGTGTTCCGCCGCCGGGAGACAACCCGACCACGGCGCTGGCCGCGTGAATCTCCAGCCAGGTCATTCGGATGGCCCCGCTGAAGAACAGTTCCAGCTGAAACGTATTGCGGTTGGCTTCCGCTTCTCCCGCGGGAGGCGTGTTTTGCGGCACGTCCAGCCAGGTAATCACCAGGCGGTCCGAAAGCTGGCGGGTGGAAACGGAACCGCCAAGCGCCGGATTCAGGTCCGTCATGAGAATGGCGACCCGGGGCAGCTGGAAATGGGTGTCCGCGTCCTCCTGCCAGGAGGCGTCTCCCTGGACGAAGGTAACATACCCGTTGCCGGAAATGAACAGGAAATTGTAAGACACGCCGTTATATGGAAACAGCTTGCTGTCTGATAATGAGAATTGCAAGAAGTCGTTATCTCCCAGGGAAAGAATATTTCCTCCAACCGGATCGCTGGGCAGCGCGCCTACGGCATCCTCGCACATGGCGTACCCGCCCGAATCGCTGGGGACAAAGGTAAGGGACCGGTACGCGCGGTCGGCGGAGGCGGGATTCTCCTGAGAGTAGATGGCGGTCAGATAGAATTCGCGATCAGACGTGGTGAAAGAGGAGCAGCCCGTTTCCGGAAGGACCAGGCTGTTCCCCGCGCGATCCGTCAGGGTCAGGGTGTAATAATAAGGAGTAAGAGGGGACAGACTTGTAAGTGCCGCGTACAAATCTGTTCCGGTGTCATTTGATACAGACAGGTACTCTGTCAGGGAGTCACAGGATAGTCCCCACCGGACAGCCAGGGTCACCGGTTCGTCCGCCGTAAGATGCACGGTCGCGCGATTGTTCAGCAGGTTGACGATTTCCACGGTGACTGCAGAGGGGGTGATGCAATCCACCAGCGCGGCGGCGGAAACCACCGCGCTCTGCCCTGCCGCATTGGCGGCATCCAGGTAATCGATTCGGATCAGGCTTCCGTGCCCCGCCTGAAGATAGCCGTCATCCGGCGTCGGGAATTCTTCCGACTGTAAGGAGATGGAACCCGAAAACTGTCCGCTGTCGGCCGGAAATTCGGTAAGGTCGATGGTTTCCACGTCACCGGTGTCGGCGTAGCAGGCGATGCTGATGGAGGTTAATCCGGAGAGGTCCGCGTCGGCGACCTGTACCTGCGCGGTTCCGTTGCAGGGATAGTAGTGGCGATCCAGGGATACCGTTCCGGAGTGTCCGGTAATGTCAGGAATCAAGTCTTTCAGCAGGGTTATCCGGGTACAGTCTTCTCCTCGGCAAGCGTCCGGCTCACAGCGGTAGCTGCGGAAACAGGTACCGGCGGAAACGTAGTCCGTTTCACCCCGGACCAGTATTCCTTCGACGATGCCCAGCACGGGGTTGATGATGGGAGAGCCTGAATTTCCGCCATAGGTGTCCGTATTGGCGACGAAGTAATAACTGTTGGTGATGTCCCGCACGTACGTGGACGCCCCGAAGGCCAGTTTTAACGGCAGCCCGGACGGGTATCCGATCACGCCGACCGGGTCTCCCACCTGAACCGCCCCTGTCCGCCGTATGGGCAGGGGATGGGCGCCCGGCGCGGTGATGGGCCGGTCCACCCGGAACAGGGTGTGGTCCTGGTCGCCGGTGCCGGATGTGGAAAGGATGGCCGTGGGACGGTAAACCTGTTCCGGCTGAAGGGTAAGCCGCGGGGTAACGGGATCCAGCATTTCATAGCCGAACACCACGTAGACGGTGGGCATTCTGGACGCCCAAAGGCAATGGCCGGCGGTGACGATCAGGTCACTGCCCACCATGAAACCCGTGCAAAATGGGCAGGTCGGCTGGGAACCGAAAGGTTCGTCTTCACAGGCAGGCAGCCCGAACTTGCTGAACGCGACAACGCCCAGCGTGTACGTGCCGTCAGCGTTCTGGGTAATGCGGGTGCTGTCCACCAGCGCGCATACCGCCGCGGCCCAGGACCGCCGCACCGGATCTGTCTCCTGGTATACGTCGATGCGGTCGTCGGATCCGTAAATAACCTTCGGCGAAGGGGCCAGCAAGACAGCCGGATCCCAGGGCAGATCAGACCCGCTTGAGGTGTCCTGCGCCCAGGCGGAACAGGAAATGCCCACCAGTGCCGCAAGGATCCACCTTGCGGCTGGCCGCCTGAGTCCGACTGTACTTCGCACCCCAAAAACTGGACTCATCAGAAGAATTCCACTGCGCCACGCGCTGTATGCGCCGCGCTTTACGACTGCTTTTACAACAGTTATACCACAATTCAGCGCCGCGCGCGTTTGATTTCCGGATCAGGATTCAGCGTCCTCGTTTTCCTGATCGAAGGGGAGCACATTATCCGGCGCGTCTGAATCCGCGTCGGGTTCAATGTAACCGTTTTCCCGACTGACTTCGGTGGGCGCTTCGTTCAGGGTGCGCTCTTCGTCTTCTTCGCTGACCGCGAGGGTTGCGGCGCAGAGCACGTCCCCGTCCTTGAGGGTCATGACCCGTACCCCCATTGCCTGCCTTCCATAGATCTGTATGGTTCGGGCGCCGGTGCGGGTCACCATGCCGTTTTTGCTGGCCAGCATGATGTCATTGCTGTCGTTCACCAGCAGCATGGCCACCAGGTCTCCCCGTTCTTTGACGATTTTGATGCCGATTACGCCCTGTCCTCCCCGGTGGTGCACCGGGAAATCTTCAACAGCCGTGCGCTTGCCATAACCGTTTTCCGTGGCGATGAAAACGGCCTGTCCTTCGGACTGCGCGGGTACCACGCACATGCCGGTTACGGCGTCCTTTTTGTTTTTCAGCCGGATGCCAATGACCCCTGCGGCGGAACGCCCCATGGGGCGGACATCTGTTTCCGGGAAACGCAGGACCTGCCCCGACCGGGTGGCAATCATAATATGGTCGGATCCCGAAGAGATCTGCACGTCGATCAGTTCATCATTGTCCGCGAGGTTGATGGCCCGTATCCCGATATTTTTGGGGTGGCTGAACAGGTCGAGGGCCATCTTTTTAACCGTGCCTTTCCGGGTGAGCAGAAAGAGGTAAAGGTCGGGCCGCTTCAGGTCGCGGACGGGAAGGCATGAGGTTACTTTTTCACCGTCTCTCAGATCGAGGACGTTGGCCATGGCCCGGCCTTTGCTCTCGCGGCTTGCCCGCGGAAGCTCATGGACTTTCCGCCAGTAGAGATTGCCTTTATTGGTGAAGAACAGGACATACTGGTGGGCGGTGGCGGTGAACAGGGTTTTGATGAAATCCTCGTTGCCCAGGTTGATGCCGCTCACGCCGACGCCGCCCCGTTTCTGCTGGCGGTAGGTGCGTACCGGCAGCGTTTTGATATACCCCCCGTTGGTGATGGTGACCACCATGTTTTCGTCGGCAATCATATCCTCGACGCTCAGTTCCTGCGCGTCTTCAGCGATATCCGTGCGCCGGGCATCCCCAAATTTCTCCCGGACCGCCAGAATCTCCTTTCGGATTTCCTCCAGGATGTTGCGCTCGCTGGACAGGATGGTTTTCAGCCGCTCAATCTCCTGGAGCAGGTCCCGGTATTCTTTCAGGAGCGCCTCCCGTTCGAGGCCGGTCAGGCGGCGCAGGCGCATGGCCAGGATGGCGTTGGCCTGCACCACGGAGAAACCAAAGCGTTCAATCAGCCTGGCCTGGGCGGCCTCGGTGGTTTCGCTGCTCCGGATGATGGCGATGACCTCATCGATGTGGTCGATGGCTTTGAGCAGGCCTTCCAGCACGTGCGCGCGGTCTTCCGCCTGGCGCAGATCGTAGCGGCAGCGCCGTTCCACGATTTCCACGCGGTGCCGGACGTAATAGTGCACCATGTCGCGGAGCGTGAGAATGCGGGGCGATCCGTTGACCAGGGCCAGCAGCAGGATGCTGATGCTGTCCTGCAGCAGCGTATGCTTATAAAGCTGGTTCAGCACGACCATGGGCACGGCGTCTTTGCGGAGCTCAATGACGACCCGCATGCCTTCCCGGTCGGATTCATCCCGGAGATCCGTGATCCCGTCGATCACTTTTTCATTGACCATCTCCGCGATCTTTTCAATCAGTTTTGCTTTGTTGACCTGGTACGGAATCTCTTTGATGATGATTCGTTTTTTATCTTTTTCCCGTCCGGATTCTTTGGCTTCGATGGCTACCCGGCCGCGGACGACCGCCCGGCCGTGCCCGGTCAGGTAGGCCTGCCGGATATCCTTCGTGCCGCAGATGATGCCCCCCGTCGGGAAATCGGGGCCCTTAATGAATTTCATCAGGTCTTTGCTGGTGCACTCGGGATGGTCTATGTAATGCAGGATGGCGTCGCAGACCTCCCGGAGGTTGTGGGGCGGACAGTTGGTGGCCATGCCGACGGCGATGCCGTAAGAACCGTTCACGAGGAGATTAGGGATGGCCGAGGGAAGCACCACGGGCTCTTTCAGGCTGCCGTCATAGTTGTCCACCATGTCGACGGTCTGTTTCTCGATGCTTTCAAGCATCAGCGCCGTGATGGACTCCATGCGCGATTCGGTGTAGCGCATGGCCGCGGGGCTGTCGCCGTCGATCGAACCGAAGTTTCCCTGGCCGTCCACGAGGGGATAGCGCATGTTCCACGGCTGCGCCATGCGGACCAGCGAGTCATAAATGGCCGCGTCACCGTGAGGGTGGTATTTCCCCATGGTTTCGCCCACGATAGCCGCGGATTTCCGGTAGGACCGGTTTTTAGCCAGCCCCAGTTCATGCATGGCGTACAGGATGCGCCGGTGAACCGGTTTCAGGCCGTCCCGCACGTCGGGGAGCGCCCGGCTGACGATCACGCTCATGGAATAATCCAGGAACGAGCGTTTCAGTTCGGTTTCTATGGGAATGGGCTTGACCCGTTCTTCACCAGTCATGTTCCGTTACCTTTCCAGCAAATTAACCGGCACCTTTGCGCGCGGATCATATATCCAGGTTCTGCACTTCCGGCGCATGCTGTTCGATAAATTCTTTCCGGGGTTCCACTTTTTCACCCATCAGCCGGGTGAACAAATCGTCCGCGAGCATCTCGTCTTCGGCGGTAACCTGCAGCAGCACGCGAGTCTGCGGATTCATCGTGGTTTCCTGCAACTGTTCAGGGTTCATTTCACCGAGACCTTTGTAACGCTGAATGGTCATGCCTTTCCGGCCCAGTTCGAGAATGCGGGCGTGCAGGGCGAGCAAATCCTGCAATTCTTCCTCCGAAGCGCTGCTGTCGCCGTCCTGCTCTTTTGTCTTTACGGGCACCAGGCGGAAGGGTGGAGGGCCGGTAAGGGATTGAGCATCCGGCGCGGACAGCAGGCTTGAGAATTCGTGGCTTTTGAAAAACGCGAGGTCCACCTCGTTTTTGTCCCGGATTCGCCGCGCGGCCTTTGTGCCGTTGCCGTTTCCGCCATTCCCATCCGACAGTTCAGGCTGGCTTACGCTCGTGTCGATAAACTGCGCGTCGCCGCCAAAAATACCGGCCAGCACGACATCCGGAATGTTTTCCGGATGCAGGTACTGTTCCCGGGGGAGTTTCAGGCACTGGTCGAGCGCCTGCGGGGATACCCCGTAAATCCGGCGCAGGCGGTCGATCTTCTTCTGGCGGTCCTGGGCCTGCCTGACGGCCCGAAGCAGATTCTTTGCGGGGATGGGTTTATCCGGAGTTGAGCTGGCATACACGCGGTGCGTCTCCAGCACTTTTTCATAGATGAACTCTTCGAACTCCGCCTCCGTGTTCACGTAACGGGAGTCTTTGCCCTTGCGGATCTGATACAGGGGCGGTTGCGCGATATACAGGTGTCCCCGCCGGATCAGTTCAGGCATCTGGCGGAAGAAGAACGTCAGCAGCAGGGTGCGGATGTGCGCGCCGTCGACATCCGCGTCGGTCATGATGATGATGCGGTGGTAGCGCAACTTGGATATGTCGAAATCCTCCGAACCGAAGCCGGTTCCCAGCGCCGTGATCAGCGATCGGATTTCGTTGTTTTTGAGCATTTTGTCCACGCGGGCTTTTTCAATGTTGAGGACCTTTCCCCGCAGGGGAAGCACGGCCTGAAACCGCCGGTCCCTGCCCTGCTTCGCGCTGCCGCCCGCGCTGTCGCCCTCCACGATGAACAGTTCACACACGGCCGGATCCCGTTCCGAACAGTCGGCCAGTTTGGCGGCCTGTCCCAGGCTGTCCAGGGGACTCTTCCGGCGGGCCATTTCCTTGGCTTTTCTGGCCGCTTCCCGGGCCCGGACCGCTTCGATGGTTTTCTGCACGATGCGGTTGGCCGTGGTCGGATTTTCTTCGAAATATTTCTGCAGTTGCTCGTACACCAGCGAATGGACGATGCCCTGCACGTCGCTGTTACCGAGCTTCATTTTGGTCTGGCCCTCAAACTGAGGGTTCGGGACGCGCACGCTCACGATGGCGGTAAGTCCCTCCCGGGCGTCATCGCCGGTGATGGAGTAGTTTTCTTTGTCCTTTTTGGAAAGGTTGCTTTTTTTCAGGTAGTCATTAAGACACCGGGTCAGCGCGGTGCGGAAGCCGCTCAGGTGGGTGCCGCCCTCGTGGGTGTTGATGTTGTTGACGAAGCTGGAAACGGTCTCGCTGTAGGCCGTGGTGTACTGCAGCGCGACTTCCACCTCCACGTTGTCACGGGCCGCTTCCATGTAAATAGGTTTTGAATGAAGGGTTTCCTTGTTGCGGTTCAGCCAGGTGACATATTCCACGATGCCGCCCCGGTAGTGGAACGTTACGGCTTCCGCGTCCGTGCGTTCATCCTCGAAGATGATTTTCAGCCCTTTATTGAGAAAGGCCAGCTCCCGCAGGCGGTTCAGCAGGATTTCACTGTCGAAAATGGTTTCTTCGAAGATATCGGAATCCGGAAGGAACGTGATACGGGTGCCGGTACGGTTGGTGCGGTCCCGTTTTTCCAGGGGCGTCTTCACCATGCCCCGCTCGAATGACATGAACCATTCGAAACCATCCCGCCATACCCGCGCCTCAAGCCACTTTGACAGCGCGTTCACGCAGGAAACGCCCACCCCGTGCAACCCTCCTGATACCTTGTACGTGTTCTGGTCAAACTTGCCGCCGGAGTGCAGGACCGTCATGACCACTTCCAGGGCGGACTTTCCCCGGTAGGAGGAATCCTGCATCGGCGCCACAGGAATGCCCCGGCCGTTGTCTTCCACCGTTACGCTGTTGTCGATGTGCACCGTTACCCGGATGACAGAGCAGAACCCCGCGAGCGCCTCATCCACGCTGTTATCCACCACCTCAAACACCAGGTGGTGCAACCCCCGCAGGCCGGTATCGCCGATGTACATGGCAGGCCGTTTGCGTACCGCCTCCAGCCCTTCCAGTACCTTGATATCATCCGCAGTATACGATTTTTTGGCGACCATCGCGTTTATCCTCACCGGAATGGAATCCCTGAAAAAACGATTTTTTTGACGTTACTTTAATATAGGAAAATTATACCTTTTTACCGGGGATAAAAGCAACAGAAAAGCAGCGGAAAAGCACAAGATTTGGGATGTTTTTTGCCGAGAAGCAACAAAATTTTGTGTTTTTAGGGAATATTTATGCCTGAGGAGCCGGCGTGGCGAGTTTCCAGAAACTGCTCCCAGAGATCCCGCCGGATGAATACCCGCAGCAGCACGCCCGGACGAAGCGCGTGGGTCTCTGAAAAATACGCTGTTCCCAGTGTTTCAGCGATTTGCGGCGCCGCTTCATTCCCCGCGATGACCACGGGAACCGGCAGGCTGTCCGGAATACCGGTCCAGTATCCGACCCGGTCCAGGCGCCGGAAATACCAGGGTAGGGGCCAGTAATCACCGTTCAGCCGGACAACATATACCGGCATATGTGGACCGTCCGGATGCAGCGCGCTCAACGCGTATACCCGTTCCTCCAGCCGGCGGATGGCCGAGGTCGTATGCGCGTAAACATAGGGATTTCGGGCGTCGGCCGGGTAGACAAAATTGCCCAGCCAGGCCTGGCGGCCCTCCCAGGCCAATGCGCCAAGCACAACCAACATGCCGGCCAGGACTGCAGGAATGCCGCCCAACCGCCGCAGCCCGCCTAAAAGCCGTGACGCCCCAATACCCGCCAGCACGCAGCACAGGGCAAGGGGAGTCAGGATGTTCCACGGTGTTTTGTAGGGGGTTAGCGAAAAAGCGGCAAAGGACAGCAGCATGAACAGGAAAAGGAAGCGCGTGGCTGCAGTCGGCAAGGACACGAGGCCGGATCTTTTCTCCCGCCTGACAAAACTGTCCACGCCGCCGACTAACGCCAGAACCAGGACGGGCCACTCGCTCCATCGGGGACCGGCCATCGGCTGGTACCAGCCCAGCAGGTGCAGGTAGTAATGCCAGGGTTTGTCGTGGATTCCGCTGGAACCCTGGCCGCCGGCCCGGTGGATATAAGCAAAATAAGCGGCGACCGAATGCCAGGCTCCCGGGAGGTAGCTGAAAAAAGAAGTGTAAAACAGCACCGACACGCAGGCCGCGGCTGCGGCAGCCAGCGCCAGGTTCACCATCAGCGCTTTGTATTGGTCCGGTCCAATTGTTCCCGTGCCGTCTGCGGCGGTTGACCGCCGATCCGTCAACCGCCCGTAAAACCAGGCGCACGCGAAGGCCAGCGCGCCCACGGCAAAAAAATATATGCAGGTTTCCTTGGTGGCATGCGCCAGCCCGATGGCCAGCCCCAGCCCCAGCCAGGAAAGTCGGTCTTCCGGATGTCTCCAGATCCGCAGCAACGCCCAGGCGCCCGAGACGACGAACAGGGCCAGCAGGGTCTCCTGGATATAATAGCGGCTGTAGAAAACGGTGCCGTTGGACAGGGCCAGCATCCACGCGGCAACCCCCGCCGCGATCGGCCCGCCGCCATGCCAGGCCGCCAGCCCGCCCATCACGATCAGGAGTGTTCCCGCCAGCGCGGGCACCAGACGGTACTCCCATATTTCCGTGTCTGCCAGCGAGCGGGCGCCCAGGATCCGCAGGAGGGGGTAGGTCAGGTAATACAGCGTTGGCCCGTGATGTTCGTTCGGGTCATACCGGTAGGGCTTTCCCTCCAGCATCCAGGCCGTTTTTACCGCCTGGTTGGCCTCATCGCCGTGTACGACACGCAGATCCAGCCGGTATCCCCGCAATACGGCGCCCGCAATGACCGCCGTCAGGATCAGCGCAACGCCCATCCTCCTCTGCCACCGCGCGCGCCCATCCGGGCCAACAGGCACAGCCAGCCCCCCTTATTCCATGGGATAAGCCAGCGCGGTGCCCCGCCAGTCGGTTCCCTGGATCCAGAGCATCCAGCCGCCGTCCGCCTGCTGCTGGGCGCTTCCGGCTCCGTACTGGTAGGTTCCGTCGGGCATTTTGATGCCGGACCGGTCCCAGGGCGTGTAGTACACCCCTTCGCTTTGCAGGATTTCCCCCCGTATTTCCAGACCGTTCAGCAGGCGGGCCGTGAACAGGATTTCCTGCCCCTGCACCCGCACCGCGGCGCATCCCACGTAGGTTTCACCGTTGACCGTGTTGTTAAACAGGACGTAGCGGGCAGAATGGGGGGGCGTTACCATCGCGGTCATGCGCGCGGTCTGCGCGTCGGATTCCGAGGGGAGGTTTGGCAACTGCTTCGCGAGCGATTCAAAAGGCTCCGCTTTAACCTGGTCCTCCCAGTACAAATGCGGATTCACCAGGATCACGTCTTCGCCGGAGCTCTGGGGCGTTGTCATCAGGTTCATCAGGCTGCCGGCGTTCAACCCGATATACAGAAGGATCAGGATGCCCAGCACGCCCAGCGCGTTGCGCAGAAAGGTGTTGCGTTTTTCCGCGGTGGTTTCGTAGCCCTGGAGGTACTCATCGGCCTGCAGGCGCAGCATGCGCTGGTCCCGGAGGTTGTTCCCGCAATTTTTGCACAGCAGCGTCCCTTCGGGATTTACCATGCCGCACTGGGCGCACACGGCATCCGCGTCCAGTACGTGATGCGCCTGTGCGCCGCCGGGAGCCGGCGCAGGTGGCGGCATCGGCTGTGACCCGCGGTTGGGCCGCTCTGGCATCATTGCAAAAAACCTCCAAAACTTTTTTTACACTTTACAGGCTGTTTTGTCAATATATTTTAATCCAAATATTAAAAAATTGCAACCATTTTTTCCCTAAAACGGCATATTTTTGATCATGTTTGCTTTGCAGGGTCGTAACGGCGGCTAACGGCGGAGACGGAACAAACCGGTGCGGCGACGCCGGATTTGTCCGGCATATGGCGAGGGTGTAATCGTTCTCACGGCGTCAGGGTCCGCAGTCGACTGCTCCGGTGCGGGTGCCACATCCTCATCGCGGAGGTCCGCCAGGGCGCCAACAGCGGCGCGGGATGGGGGATAGGGAATCATCGGGGCTGTTGGCGGCAGCACCACAGGATTTTCCCGGTACCAGTAATCGGAAGGTCCCGGTTTCGGTCCCGGGTTCAGATCCGTTTTTTTCGTTGTGGTTCGATTGGGCAGGAGGGAGAATCCGATGATATCGCCCAGGTCCAGGAAGAAAGCGATCAGGAGGAAAAAGATTTCCTTGAACCCGATGTGTTTCCAGTCGAACAGGTTGGCGAATACGGCAAAGAGGGGGCTGTCCAGTTTTACCACCGCCGGCAGGGGGACATTGCTGTAGGCCGCCAGGTCTTTCAGGACCACCCGAAGTTCCGCCTGGACCCGGTCAATCTCTTCCAGCGAGGCCATGGAAGCGGAACGCAGCAACTCGTCCGCCTGTTTCTTGATTTCCATGGCCCGATCTATCTGTTCCAGGTCCACGACGGCCGTTTTCTGGAGCAGATTGAGCTTGTAATCCTCCTGTCTGGCGTTCTGTCCGTACCCGGCGGGAGCCTGTCGCAGTCCCTTGATTTCCGATTCCAGTTCGCCTTCCTGTTTGGCGATGTTCCGCATCAGTTCGGTGCGGCGTGTCTCCAGTTTGGATACGGCTTCCGCCATGAAGGATTCGTAGGCGCCGCGCATGCGGTCGGCCGAATAGCGGAGATAAAATTCCCGGTCCGCCGTGCGGTACAGCACGTCCATGTTGAACACGATGGAGATAAAGGCTGTAATGGTCATTCCGACCAGTCCGGCGATACCCAGTCGTTTATGGCCGTCGATGACGGCCAGCTTCATGGCGAACAGCATCAGTCCGATAGCCACCGACAATCCCAGGGCGATGACCGAGCAGTTCCACACGCCCAGCGGCGTGGGGATCGGCACTTTAGGTTCGGGCAGGATGGAATCATTCAGGCTGGCGTAGGTGGTATACATGGATACCGCGGTGAGCATCATCATCGCGGGCGTCAGAATCAGGCGAATTTTAATGCTCAGTCCAGTTGATGCGGTGGTGTCGGTCATAATTGGATCCTCATCAGTTGAAGCCCTGATCGGGAACACGCGTTTCAGGCAGGTGAGCGATGCCAGCCTGCCGCGGAAACGCACACTCCCAAACCCTGTAATCCAAATGTGATGAGCGGCGGAAAAGTTCCGTCCCTCAATTATTCATACGGCTGCCGGAGGACCAAAATGACAGCGCCAGAGGGGAGTTTTGGGAAGAAATAGGTGGATTTCTGGGGCATGGGTTCCCCGGCTTCCGCGCAGGCGCGGATCTGAGCAGGGGGCGTGGCGCGCAGCAGGAAAGCGGCCGACGCGCGGCCGGAGGAGACTTCCGCCAGGGCAGCCCCGGCGTCTTTTTCATACCGCAGGGGCGTATCGGGAGACACGCCCAGCAGGCGCTCCAGTATGCCCGCGTGAAGCAGGGCCACATCCAGGTTCCGCCAGGCTTCGTGCCGTCCGGTCCCCAGCAGGGCCGTCCGGTCTCCGCGGAACGTCAGCAGCCACGCGGAGCCGTCGGGCCAGGCCAGACCAAAGCTGCCCTGTCCGGAAACCTGATCCAGAAGATCCGCGATTTGGCCATTATTGGTTATTTCCAGTGAAAACCAGGGCTCCAGTGCGTTCCGGGCGGCTGCCGGATCCAATGGATAATCCGCCGGCAGGAGCCGGTGGGTGGGATACACGGCCAGTCCCGGATCTTCAAAAGCCACAAAGCCCATCAGGGTATAATCCCAGGGTTGCCGGCCGTCGCACAGCCCGGTTTTCGCGCGCATTTCATCCCGGTAAACGCAGGCGGTCCGGAACCGGTGGTGCCCGTCGGCAATGTACAGGATCTGGTTTTCGAGGGCGGATACGTCCAGCGTCTGTTCGGGTACGCGCCACAGCTGCTGGCGGGTGCCCTCGAAGGTGGTGAATTCAGCATCAGCCGGAAGACGGTCGCAGTGGTCGAAAACCGACTGTATTTTTCCGTCCGGATCGGAATACAGCACAAAAACGGCGCCGGGGACCGCTTCCACCGCACGGATGAGCTGCAGGCGGTCTTCAAAAGGTTTATCGAAGGTGCGTTCGTGGCCCAGGATGCGCTTTTCACCGGTTTCCGGCAGCTTGACCCGGGCGAAAAAGGCATGCCGGACACGCCGGACACCGCGCGGGTCGGTAAAATCCTGCCGCAGCAGGTACCAGGACGGAGCGGTATCCTGTTTGAGGGCGCCGTCAGCCAGCCATCCGCTGAAAACACGCGCCGCCGCGCTGTAGGGCGTTGTGTCGCCGGCCTCTGCCCTGGGCAGAATGACGTGGACCATGTTATACGGGCTGCGCCGGGCCAGTTGCTCGCGTTCCCCCGGGGAAATCACATCGTACGGAGGGGTAATAACCTGATCAAGCGGTCCGGTGACCGCCGGGTCAAAACGGAACGCGCGAAAAGGAGCGATTACAGGAGCCATGGTGGTTTTTCCTACTTATCCTGAAGAGAAGATCAGCCCGACAGAGCGGTTATATTGTACGGAGGCGGGCTGACTGGGTTCAATCAGGGTGTTTCGGTTTCCTGTTTTTCCAGAATTTCAAGTAATGGCGGCGGAACCGGTACGCCCTGCCGCTGAAGGCCGCGCGCGGTCTCCAGGGCGAGGGCTCGGTCGCCCTGCCGCAGCGCGTCGAAAAGGGGCGTGTACGGTTCGGCCTGCTCCGGCGCGATCTCGCGCATTTCCCGGAACCAGTGTTCCGCTTCCGCGAGATTGCCGCGGATCAGGGCCAGAATTACCCGGTTGCCCAGTACCCCGGGGTCTTTTCCCAGCCCCGCCTGTTCACAGGCATCCAGCGCGCGTTCGGCCTGTTCTGTATCTCCCGCCAGGGTCAGCGCGTACGCCAGGGGCGGGAGGGCTTCCCGCAGGCCGCCATCCAGTTCAACAGCCTGCCGGAGCATCCGGACTGCCTGGGCCGTATCCCCCCTTCCCATGGCCGCCAGGCCCTCCCGGAACGCGCGCGTGGCCGCAAGCGCGCGGGAGATTCCAGCGGGGTCAAGTGTTTCGAGCGTTTCCCGCAAGCGGCGAATTATGGGACCGTAGGCCGGCCAGCGGTCCGCGGCTTTCGCGAGCAGGGATTGCGCTTCGTCAGGCTGGACCGCGGCCGCCAGCAGTCCGGCCTCCAGGCACGCCAGCCCATTCGCCGGATCCATCTCGGCGGCGGCGCGGAAACCATCCAGGGCATAATTTTCCAGCCCGTTCTTCAGGTATCCGTAACTGTCCCACATTTTCCGGACCGCCAGTCCGGCGTTTTCGAGGGCTGTCTTATCTCCGGCGTCCAGGGCCCGCGCCACCCCGTAATAGAGTTCGCCGGCGAAGGCGCTGCAGGCGCCCAGGGCACGCAGGAGGGCGCGGGCTTCCTCCGAGCGTCCGGCTGTTCCCTGGGCGAGGGCGTAATCGCCCAGGGCGTGCATGGTCTCGTGGTCCAGAACCGCGGCATGATCACAGGGCAGCGCGCTCGTTTCAGGCGCTTCCGCGGAATCCGGGGTTGCGACTGACGAGGATCTGATATGCCACAGCCACAGGGGTTCCACCGTGGCAAACGCAAGCGGCGGATCGATGGGCCCACACTGGGATTCCAGCATCTGCTGAACAGCTTCCGGAGGCTGGCTGCTGAAGTAGGGGCCGGCTGCCAGCACCCACAGGGCGGCGGGATGGGCGTTATTGCCCTGTGGATTGCGGTGCCGGTTCCACCAGGCGATCACGGCCCGCGCGGCATCCGGCGTCTCGGCCGCGGCGACCGGCAGCGCCCATTCGCGGATATTCGGATCCAGCCGGACGTTCAGCAGGAACACGTCCCGCCACGTGTGGTTAATCACGAGCAGGGTATCGGATTCGGTACGGGCTTCCCGGGCCAGGAATCTGGCCGCTCCCCGCCAGTCCGTCCGCCAGGGTCCCGGGAGGGTCAGCAGGTAACACAGCATCACGGATACCAGCAGTCCCCATGCGGCAACTTTGCCGGTTTTTCCTGTCCGGCCGCTTATCCCTAATCCCATGAACAGGTACAGCGCCAGGGAAGCATGCGCGGTGTAGCGGGGCATCATGCAGGGACGCCAGAGCAGGGACAGCAGGTACAGGGTCACCGGCGGCAGCATCAGCCAGAAGAAGAGCAGACCGACCAGAAAGCGGCCTTCAGCCGCTTTTTCGCGCCGCAGGCCATACAGCAGGAATGTCCCGACCAAAACGGCTGCTGACGCGGCATACAGTATCGCGACCGCTCCGGTGACGGGCAGGCTGGTCAGTCCATTGAGGTTCAGTCCCCATTTCCCCCAGTCCATCTGCCAGGTCCATCGGGGCACATCGTCCCATAGCAGGTCCGCGACGGCCGTCAGGAAGGATGGCGCGCGCATCCAGGTTTCCGTGGTCTCGCGGGGCCAGAACCGCACCGACGCCAGATAGGCCAGGGCAGGCGCGGCCAGCGCAACCGTCAGCAGGCCGCGTCCATACAGCATCCGCGCGGACCAGGAACGCGAGAAAAACAGGTGCGTACCCTGGGCCATGGGGAGCAGCAGCGCGAAGGGGTGCGTCCATGAGAGCAGCAGGGTGGCGACGGCCCACAGGGCCAGCATGAACCGCTTTCTCCGGGGCGAGGCGGATAACAGGCTTTCCAGCCAGGCCCAAACGGACAGCGCGGCGAGGGGCACCAGCAACGCGTACATCCGGATGCCCATGCCGTGCTGAACGTGGACGGGGGAAAAGGCGAAGGCGACCGCCGCCATGATGGCGCCCATGCGGCCGGCCCACCGCCGCAGTATCAGAAAAAGCAACGGCGCCGCGGCGGCGTTGAGCAGCGCGGACAGCAGCCGGAGCCCGTTGACACTGTCCGCGATGCCGTGCCACCACAGGTATTCCAGCGCGTAATAGAGCGGCATCGTGGCCGGATCCAGCGTGCGGTTGAGACCGAGAAAGGCAACGAGCGTTGGCGCGCGCAGATGGACCACGCTGGTGTATTCATCCCACCACAGGGATTCATGGCTCCAGCCGATCAGCCGCGGGATCAGCGCCAGCCCGTAGAGCGCCAGG
>JAKOTZ010000024.1 GCA_029776995.1 Candidatus Hydrogenedentota bacterium | reverse complement strand
CCTGGCGTTCCTGGCCGAGCTGCACCGGCGGTTTAACCCGACCCGGCTGGAACTGCTGGAAGCCCGGCGGGAGCGGCAGCGTCGTTGGGATGCCGGGGAGCCCATGGATTTTCTGCCTGAGACCCGGGAAATCCGCGAAGGTTCCTGGTCCGTGGACCCGGTTCCGGCTGATATGCAGGACCGCCGGGTGGAAATTACCGGGCCGGTGGACCGCCGGATGATTATCAATGCCCTGAATTCCGGCGCGAAAGCCTATATGGCGGATTTCGAAGATTCGCACACGCCGACCTGGACCGGCACGCTGGATGGACAGGTGAATCTTTATGACGCGGTGCGGCGCCAGATTGATTTCACCGCGCCGAACGGAAAACGCTATGCCCTGAATGAAAAAATTGCCACGCTGATTGTCCGTCCCCGCGGCTGGCACCTGCCCGAAAAGCACGTGACCGTGGACGACGTGCCCATGTCAGGCGCCCTGTTTGATTTTGGTCTCTATTTCTTCCACAACGCCCGGTATCGCCTGGAACAGGGATCCGGAACGTACTTTTATTTGCCCAAAATGGAACATCACCTGGAAGCCCGGCTGTGGAACGATGTGTTTCTGTTTGCCCAGGAGTATGTGGGCGTTCCGGAAGGGACCATTAAGGCTACGGTGCTGATTGAAACCCTGCCAGCCGCCTTTCAGATGGAGGAGATTCTTTACGAACTCCGCCGGCACAGCGCCGGGCTGAACTGCGGACGGTGGGATTACATTTTCAGCTACATCAAGAAACTGGGGGGGTGCCCTGAATACGTGCTTCCGGATCGGGGACAGGTGACCATGACCGTTCCCTTTATGCGCGCTTATACCCTTTCCTGCATCCGGGCCTGCCATAAGCGGGGCGCCCACGCGATGGGCGGCATGGCCGCGCAGATACCCATCAAGGACGATCCTGAGGCGAACGCGGCCGCCCTTGAGAAGGTCCGCCGGGATAAAGAGCGCGAAGCGACGGACGGCCACGACGGCACCTGGGTCGCCCATCCGGGGCTGGTGGAGGTGGCCATGCGGGAATTTGACAAGGTGCTGGGCGACCGGCCGAACCAGATCGACAAGATTCCAGATATCAGCGTGTCCGCGGCCGACCTTACCACGCCGTGCCAGGGAACCATTACGGAAGCGGGCTTGCGGAACAATATCCGGGTGGCGGTCCAGTACATTGAAGCCTGGATACGGGGGACGGGATGCGTTCCCCTTTACAACCTGATGGAAGACGCCGCGACCGCCGAAATTTCGCGCGCCCAGGTCTGGCAGTGGGTGCGCCACGGCGCAGCCATGGAAGACGGGCGAAAAATTACCCGGGAACTGGTCAGCGGGCTGATTGCCGAAGAGCTCCAGACCATCCGCCGGGAAATCGGGGATGTCCGGTACGACTCTGGACGGTTCAGTGAAGCAGCCGCGCTGTTCGAGCGCCACGTGCTCGCTCCGGAACTGGCGGAGTTTCTAACGTTGGATGCGTATGAATTGCTGAAGGACTGATGGAACATAGATGCTGAAACCCACAACCAAAAGAAGAAAGGGAAGGGAATGAGCCAATTCACAGGAAGAAACGGACAGCGCGGACGGAACAACGGGAAGCACTGCGGCTGGTGCGGCTGGGAAGACTGCTGCGATAACCGCGCGCTGCTGTGCGAAAACGAAATCAAAGCCCTGGAAAACGAATGGAACACGGACCCGCGCTGGAAGCGCATCCGCCGTCCGTATTCCGCCGAGCAGGTGGTGAAACTCCGGGGCACCATGCGGGTTCAGTACACCATCGCCACGGAAATGTCCAAAAAGCTGTGGCATCTGCTGAATACCGAGCCGTTCATTAACGCCCTGGGCGCGGTGACCGGCAACCAGGCGGTGGAGATGGCCATGGCGGGCCTGAAAGCGATTTACCTGAGCGGCTGGCAGGTGGCGGCGGACAATAACCTGGCGGATTCCATGTATCCGGATCAGAGCCTGTACCCGGCCAACAGCGTGCCCATGGTGGTCCGGAAAATCAACCACGCCCTGGCCCGGGCGGACCAGATCCAGCTGCTGGACGGGAAGCGGGATTTCGATCCGTGGCTGCCGATCGTGGCGGACGCGGAAGCCGGTTTCGGCGGCCCGCTTAATGCCTATGAGCTTATGCTGGCCATGATCGAGGCCGGCGCGGCCGGGGTCCACTATGAGGACCAGCTGGCCTCCGCTAAAAAATGCGGACACCTCGGCGGGAAAGTGTTGGTGCCGACCCGTGAGTTCATTACCAAGCTTGTGGCGGCGCGCCTGGCGGCCGATGTGGCCGGCGTGCCCACGGTCCTGGTAGCCCGCACGGATGCCGATGCCGCATCCCTGCTGACCAGCGATATCGACGATCGGGACAAACCTTTCTGCACCGGTGAGCGAACGGATGAAGGATTCTACCGGATTCAGCCGGGCGTTGAAACCGCTATTGCCCGCGCGCGCAGTTATGCCCCCTACGCTGACGTGCTGTGGTGCGAAACCAGCACGCCCGATCTGGACCAGGCTAAACGTTTCGCCGAAGGCGTGCTTTCCGAACATCCCGACGTGCTGCTGGCCTATAACTGCTCTCCTTCCTTCAACTGGAAAGCGCACCTGGACGATGACACCATCCGGAAGTTCCAGGTTGAGCTGGGCGCCATGGGATACAAGTTCCAGTTCATTACCCTGGCCGGGTTCCACGCGATCAACCTGAGCATGTGGAAGCTGGCCCGGGATTACCGGGAACGGCACATGTCCGCTTATTCCGACCTCCAGCAGGATGAATTCAACGAAGTGAAAAACGGCTACATGGCGGTCAAGCACCAGCGTTTCGTGGGCACCGGTTTCTTCGACGAAATCACGACCATCGCATCCATGGGCTCCTCCAGCCTGGCCGCGCTGGCCGGATCCACTGAAGAGGCCCAGTTCAAACACTGAACGGGCAATCAGTTTATGCGTTAAAAACCGGACTGCCGCCTGAAAGGCAGTCCGGTTTCTTTTTCCTGCGCCGCGGATCTGTGCCGTCTTCCGCCTTGGATATCCCTGCCGGCGCAAAGAATTTATTAGAAGAGAGGTTACCAGGGAATCAGCTGTACCCGATCGGCCAGCCGGGAAACCATTTCCGGGTCGAAATGGCCGATATCCCACGTCATGGCATTCGCGGCGCCCGCCGCTGTGCCCACTCGAGCCAGCGTTTCCAGGTCACACGGCTGGTTCGTGCGTCCACCGGGAAACGTCAGGGAATAACCGGCCATGCTCAGCGCGAACGCGGCGACCATTGCGTCGCCGGATCCGACCGGATTGACTTCCCGGATGCGGGGAGGCTTTGCCCAGAGCCGGCGGTCTCCATCCGAGAAGAAAGCGCCCCTTCTGCCGTCTGAAATGACAACAATCCGAATGCC
>JAKOTZ010000007.1 GCA_029776995.1 Candidatus Hydrogenedentota bacterium | reverse complement strand
CTTACCCAGGAAGAACTGGCGGTATTCCGGGCCGGTTACCAGAAGTATCTGGGTAAAGTGGAGGCGGTTGTCCGCTGGACCCGTGGCGGTTCCGTTTTCGAGGCGCGGGCGGAGACGCTGGTTAACGCCCGACATGTCTGGGTGCCCCCGGAACCGGGACAGGGCTTTCCATGAAACACGAACCGCGCTTCCGTTCCAAGGCGGGCTTTACCCTTGCTGAGATGCTGGTGGCCGCCACCATGCTCAGCATCGTCATGACGGCCGTTTACGTGTTATTCCACAGCGCCACCGGAACATGGCGGGCCGCGGAGTCCGGTTTTGACGCGCCTCGGGACGCCCGGTTTTTCCTGGAGCAGTTCCAGCGGGAGTGCGCCAATACGCTTCTTCAGGCGGAATACCTGTGCGAGGGGGATGATGACAGCCTTACGCTGTTCGTGCTGGCGGAACCGCTGGATGTCGAAAAAGGGGAAGGCCGGCGGCTGATGCGGGTGGAATACGCGTGGAACCGCAACCGCGGCCGCGTTACCCGGGAAGAGGGGTACGTGGAGTCGGCCATTCCGGCGATGCCCGCCACCGAACAGGAACGGCGGCGGCGGGAGCGGATCAAGATCAGCCGGGGACAGCGGGATGTGCTGCTGGAAGGGGCGGCCCGATTTGGCCTGCGGTACGTCTGGTACCCCATGCCGGAAGTGAAAAGCCTGCAGGAGCCGCCACAGCCCGAAGAACCCATTTATACGGACCGCCTGGAACCTTACTGGGGGCTGCCGGACGCGATCGAAGTTACCCTGCGCGTGGAACCGGAGGCAGGCCGGCAGCAGGTCGAGGAAAAGCCGTTTGAACTGACAACCCTGGTGCCTGTCCGGGCCCCCCGGCAAACCCGAACCCGGGCTATGCTGGAGCGGATCCTGGGCAGGGAACGGAAGGATCGGCCATGAATGTTTGGTTAGGCCGATATTCCGCGGAAATTTCACAGAGCGCTGCTCCGAAAAGGGGATTCGTGCTGGTGTGCGTGCTCTGGGTGACCGCGCTGCTTTCGCTGCTCGCGCTGGGATTTGCCCGGCGGGCCATGCTGGACCGCCGCGCGGCGACTTACGCGCTGGACCACGCGGTTGCCATGGCGGCGGCCCGGGGCGCGGTGGAACGGGGGATCCTCGAAATCATGAACCGTGGACTGAAAGTCCGGTTTCTGCCGCCGGAACGCCGGGGGGGGACCCATCTGGGCGAATATTGGGCCCGGCCTACGGATTTTGCGTCGGAAGGATTTTTATCAGAGGACCTTTTTGGCGAGGGGGATTCAGTTTATTACATCATTACGGATGAAGAGCGGCGGATCAACATCAACACGGCGCCGGAGGAGATGTTAAGGAATATTCCCTCGCTGAACCGGACAGTATTGCGGCGGATTCTGGCGCGCCGGACAGGGAAGGACGAGGAAGATCCGGAGAATCAGGTAACGGTGTTCCGAGCCCTGGAAGAGTTGCGTTATTTCCGGGGGGTGGATGATGAGGATTGGTTTGGGGACGAACGGAAACCCGGGCTGAGTCGTCTGCTGACGGTCTGGGGAGACGGAATGATCAACATCAATACGGCTCCAAAGGAAGTCCTGATGTGCATCCCCGGTATCCAGGAGCAGGATGTGGATGCCTGGCTCGCCTTTCGCGCCGGGGATGACCGCAAACCCGACACGGAAGATGATCGGGGCGTAATGAGCCTGGACAGCCTGTCCCGCGCAACCGGCATTCAGGGGAAGTCCCTGGAAGCCATACAGCGCTTTTGCAAGTTTGATTCCACCTGCTTTAAGATTAGTGGACTGGCCACCCGCCGGAATGGCCGGGTGCGTGCTTTTTGCAGCGCGGTTGTAACCCTTACCGAGGACGGGCCCGTTATAGTAGATTGGCAGGAGAAACCGATTGGCGCGTAAAAAAGATACAGTGTCCGTCCTGTCCATGGGCACGAACGGCCTTGCCTGGGCGCGTTTTGAACGGCACGCCAAAGGGTGGCGGTGCGTCGCCCAGGATCTTCTGCTTCGGGCGGAAGAAGTACCGGATACCCTCCGACAGTGCCTGGATGAGCTGGACGGCAGGGAGAACCTCCGGCAGGACGGCCGGATTATTCTGGTCATCCCGCGGCATGAAGTGACTACCCGGATTCTGACCCTGCCCAGCCAGGACCGCGGCGAAATGGATTCCATGCTGCGGCTCAGCGCCGAGGAATTTGTCCCTTACCCCGCGGAAGAGCTGATTATTGACCACTGCACCCTGGAGAAATTGCCCAACGGGGAGTCCAGGGTGCTTGCCGCGTTTGCCCACCGGGATACAATAGACCGGCTGGTTGCCGCGTGTGAAGCCTTAACAGTCCAGCCTGAACAGGTGGTGCTCAGCACGGCCTGTCTGGTCCGGTTGAAACCGTCGGACAAAGGAGAAACCGCGGCAGTTCTTCTGCAGCCCGGAGGAATGGAAGTGGCGGTTTTCCGGGATGGCGTCCTGGTGTACAGCCGGGGGATTTCCAGTCCGGTTGATTGGCAGGGCGTTTGCCGG
>JAKOTZ010000249.1 GCA_029776995.1 Candidatus Hydrogenedentota bacterium | reverse complement strand
GTGAGCTGATGGAGGGTAATGCGGAATATTTCCGAATTCCCGATTCCTCCCGGGGAGTGGCCCAGTGCATTATTACCTATGAGAGCAGCCACCGCCCCCAGGACATATCCCATTTCGTTACCCACGACTTCCGGCGTTCCAGCATCTGGATGCAGCTCAAGAGCGGTGACAACAAAGATATGATGAAAGTGGTGGAAGCGGTTGAACGGTTTATCGCCCAGAATCCGCCGCCGGTGCCGCTTCGTCCTGAGTGGTTTGGACTGACTTACATCAACGTGGTCTGGCAGCAGAAAATGGTGCTGGGCATGTTGCAGTCTTTCCTGGGCAGCTTCCTGGTGGTCCTCTTCATGATGATCATTCTGTTCCGGTCAGGAATCTGGGGAGCCATCTCGATGATCCCGCTCACCGTCACCATCGGCGCGATCTATGGCGTGATCGGTATCGTCGGCAAGGATTACGATATGCCCGTCGCGGTGCTTTCTTCCCTGACCCTGGGGCTGGCGGTCGACTTCGCCATCCATTTCCTGGCCCGGTCCAGGGAAATCTATCAGGAAACCGGCGGAGACTGGGAAAAAACCATACGGGCGCTGTTCGGCGAGCCGGCGCGGGCCATCGTGCGGAATATCATTGCCGTGGCCATCGGCTTTACGCCGCTGCTGGCCGCTCCCCTGGTGCCGTACAACACCGTCGGAATCTTCATGGCTGCGATTTTGGCCGTTTCCGGGATCGGTACCCTGATTCTGCTGCCCGCCCTCATGCGCCCCCTGCTGCCCCTGCTGTTTCCGGCCAACCGTGCCTGCCGCATAACCTGCATGTGCGGCACCTGCGGGGTCACGGCCGCCACGGCGGTCGCGGCCGTCGTGGTCAATCTGCAGTTCCTCGGGGGAACCTGGACCCAGTGGAGCATTGCGGCCGGTGTCGCGGTACTGATGGCTTATCTGTTGTGTTTTATACTTTCCCGACGGACCTCCTGCGCGATGGAATGTCTGCCGGATGCGGATAAACAGGAAATTAAGGCTACCTGATAGATGGATATACAATCGCCTGAGCATCAACATGCAAAAACAGAGGAGAGAACCTTATGAAATACGCTAGCCAGCTGACAGCAGCCCTGATGATGGCGGTGGTACTGGTCGGCCAGTACGCCCAGGCGCAGGACGCCACGCCCAGTGTCGACGAGATCGTAAAGAAAACCAACCATGTCGCCTATTACCAGGGCAAAGACGGCAGGGCCCGGGTAAAGATGACCATTACCGATAAACAGGGCAATACCCGGGAACGTGAGTTCACGATCCTCCGCCGGAATATGGATGAGAATGACGGGGAACAGCGGTTCTTTGTGCATTTTCATCGACCCGCCGATGTGCGCGACATGGTGTTTATGGTCTGGAAATATGTAGGCAAAGACGACAACCGCTGGCTTTATCTGCCCGCCCTGGATGTGGTTCGGCAGATTGCCGCTTCAGATGAACGCACCAGTTTCGTCGGGTCCAGCTTCTTTTACGAGGATGTGTCCGGGCGCGGTATCGATGAGGATAACCATGAGCTTGTTGAAGTGACCAATGATTACTATGTCATACGGAACACGCCGAAAGACCCTTCCCGGGTGGAATTCGATGCGTACAAAATGTATATCCACAAATCCACCTTTATACCGGTGCGGATTGAATTCGAAAAAGGCGGCAACGTGTACCGCGTGGGGGAAGCCCTGAAGGTGGAGGATATCCAGGGGTATAAAACCGTGACCAAAGCCCGCATGAACGATACCAACCTGGGGCTGGATACCACGCTGGAATATCTGAAGGTAGAATACGATCTCGGAATTCCGGACAACATTTTTGCTGAACGTTTCCTGAGGCGTCCGCCTATGGAATATTTGAAATAATCAGGTTGGTGTAAACCCCGCATCGGGAGGTATGGCTATGCCAGTATGGGGAAGGGTTAAAAGACGCGCCGGATGGGTTAGTTGTATCGCGCTGGCGCTGATGCCGGTTGCGGGTATTGCCGATCCTCCGCCATTGCCGGAAGGGCTGAACTCCGCGTCAGATTCCGGTTCCTCCGTGCAGGCGGTGCCTCCT
>JAKOTZ010000237.1 GCA_029776995.1 Candidatus Hydrogenedentota bacterium | reverse complement strand
GCTGGGACTGGTCATGCTGATCGGCATTGTGGTGAATAACGCGATTCTGATCATGGACTCCGCCAGGGTGTACCGGGAGAAAGGGGCCACGCCGCACGAAGCCATGCTCAGGGCCACCACCGATCAGTTCCGGCCAATTGTAATGATCACGCTGGCCGCGGTGCTGGGTATGATCCCTGTGGCATTCGACCGGGGGATCGGCGCCGAGGTGCGTGTGGCCATCGGGATCGTCTCCATTGGAGGCGTACTGGTTTCCGCCGCGCTGACCCTGGTGGTAATTCCGATGGTGTACGATTTCTTTACGCGCAACCGCCGGAAGGGGGACACGTCCATTACGACAGGATGAGGCACCTGTTGGATGAAGGGAATGTTCTTCGGATGGGGGCGTAATCGATTTCGATCCCCTGAAACCGCCAGGCGAAATGGGGTGTCATTAAGGGAAATGGCAATATGTTCTTATTTGCCGGCGTGAAGCTTTTCAGCGGCAAATGCGTAAAAATCTGTTGCAACCATTGATTACCATAAAATATACTGGAAAGCAGAAAACCGGTACGCCGCAAGGCGTGGATATGGAGCAAAAGGTTCAACCCCAAAGGAGACATAACTGTATGAGACACAGACGCGGATTCACCCTCATCGAACTGCTGGTGGTGATCGCCATCATCGGCATCCTGGCGGCGATTCTGCTTCCGGCCCTCGCCCGGGCCCGGGAAGCGGCGCGCCGCTCGTCCTGCCAGAACAACCTGAAGCAGTGGGGCCTGGTGTACAAGATGTACGCCAATGAGTCAAAAGGCGCGTTTCCGGCCCTGCAGGTAGGCGCCATCCAGAGCGCGGACAAGAGCGGCGTTCCGACGGGCGGCAAACAGGGCGTTATCGACCTTGGTCCCTGGGTGCCCGGCCTGTATCCGGAATACCTCACCGACCCGAATATCATGTTCTGCCCGTCCGACGCCGAGCTGAGCG
Source organism: Candidatus Hydrogenedentota bacterium (assembly GCA_029776995.1). Classification (GTDB taxonomy): domain Bacteria; phylum Hydrogenedentota; class Hydrogenedentia; order Hydrogenedentales; family CAITNO01; genus JAGPFE01. Next base: position 2,757 of record JAKOTZ010000237.1, on the reverse strand, counting down.
ACGCTCAGGCTAAGGCCCAGTTCCCCAACACCGGCAATTTCTGCCTGGGATACACCGCTTCCTGGACCCGTGAGGGCGGCACCTGCGCGCGGGCCATCGACGCCAGTTACGCCTACTTCGGCTGGGTGCTGGACAAGGTGGACAGTGATGATCCTACCCGCCTGATCACGGATTTCCCCCTGCTGAACTCCCTCTTCTCCGGGCTGAACGTGACGCTGACGCCCCAGCAGCAGAATACTCCGGTGGCGGCCCAGCTGGGCTGGCTGCTGGAATACGCGCTGGCGGCCAACATCGGCGCGCTGCTGCCGTATGTTTCCGGACCGGCCGTGGGCCTGTTCGGCCCCGCCGATAATGATGTGAATGTCTCCGCTGCGGCGGATCCCGGCATCGGCAACGGCGGCGGCACCACGATCTACCGGCTTCGGGAAGGCATCGAGCGCTTCCTGATCACCGACATTAACAATCCCTCGGCCAGCAACATGGCGCAGAGCACGGTGTTTATTATGTGCGACCAGCTGTCCACGGAACCCGGTATGTACAACCACATTCCCGGCGGATCGAATGTCCTGTACATGGACGGCCATGTGGAATTCCAGCGGTATCAGCGGATCGGACCGGGACCGGTCAACGAGCCCATGGCGCTGCTGGGCGGCGTACTGTCCGGCTGATCGGAAAAACTGTCGAAATGGCGTGCCGGTTTCCCCGCGGGGGTATCCCCCGCGGGGTTCTCTGTTGCGGGGCCTGGGTTGATCCCGATGCGGGATCCGGTTAAAATACCTGCGGGGGTATTTGGCGGGGCGATCAATCAATCAGACAGAGGGCCATACTTCAGTATGTTTGTGATAAACGATCGTAAGCGGGAAAGCCGGTTCGGATTTACGCTGGTGGAACTGCTCGTGGTGGTGGGCATCATCGCGCTGCTGGCCGCGTTGAGCCTTCCGGCGCTGGCGCGCGCCCGGGGCGGGGCGTTAAGGGCGTCGTGCGCTTCCAACCTCAAGCAGATTTACATTGCGTTTGAGTGTTATCTGTCCGAACACAATGACACCTATCCCGCCCGGCAGGACCTGCCGCTGTACGAACCGCCGGGCTACTGGCTCTGGATGGGGCGGGGCTGGCGGGACCTGTTAAGAACTTACGTGCCGCAGTCCCGGGAGGAACCGCTGATCTACTGGTGTCCCGCGGATATCCGCCGGATCACGGAAGAAAAGTACGAGAATACATCCTACGCCTATTCCATGGCGTTCTACCATTCACCGGAGCAGATTAACGCCATGACCCGGACGGTGGATTGTTACAGCGACCCGAAACCGGTAAAACCGCAGCGCAAGGCTACCGTGCTGTACCCGTCGAAAAAAATCCTTGTGGGCGAGTGGTTTTCCAATCATGCGGCGTGGGCAGGAGACCGGGGATGGTTCGGGACAGGAGGAAAACGCCTCTACCTGTTTGCCGACGGGCACGTTGAATACCTGGACGCGGACCAGCTGATCCCCGCGAATGACGGCCTGCCCAATCCTAACCTCACCCGCGACGGCATCCGGGGAAAAGATATCCCCTAAAGATGGCCGGCAGGGCACCCCTGCCGCGTCCGCGCAATGTGTCGGTTATCGGTGTTCAGCGTTTTCCGAACGTAACGCCGGGCCATTCGTCCGACCGGAAAGGCACGGCGGGCAGTCCCGCGCCGTTGACCAGGTTGCATTCGGGATTGTTGGCCCATCCGTAGCGGACGGCTACCGGACGGGGCACTTTCGGAGAGGAAACAATGACCCGACGCCCGACGATCTTCGCGTCGGCCCAGTGAAACACTTTATCCTTCCCGGCGACGGCGAAACCTTTGAGCGGCTCGTTCGCGGGGGTGCAAAGGCCGCTTTCATCATGGCTGAAGGTGATTTCCATAGTGTTATGCTTCGCGTAGGCTTTTTTGAAGACCGGCCCTGAATATTCGAGGTCCCTGCAGTAATCCCGGGCCAGGGCGATCAGCGCAAGCCTGCGGCCGACTTCCTGTTTGTTGCGCGGATGGATGTCCGCGGCGTCGCCGATGTCGATGGCGACGGCCATTCCCGTGTTCCGCAGGGAACAGGTCATGGCCTGCGCTTCGCGGAGTTCAGCCCAGGCGGAATCGCCGGGTTCAGGCTGGCGCGCCATAAAATTGGCCAGCTGGACGAAATAAAAGGGGAAATCGCCCTGGCGCCACTGTTCGCGCCAGTCGCGGATCATCGCGGGGAACAGTTTTCGGTACTGCCAGGCGCGGTCCGCGTTGGATTCGCCCTGATACCAGACGGCGCCGCGGAACGCGAAGGGAACAATCGGAGCGATCATGCCGTTGTACAGTCCGGCCGGCCGCCAGGGATGTTCCGGTCCCCAGGGTTCCGCCGGGCGTTTGGGCTCTTCCCGACCTTCCGCCCGGGCCTTTTCCGCTTCGGATTCCCAGGCTTTCAACGCCTGTTCATAGGCGGCCCGATCCTCCGGGTACCGTTTCATGCGGGCTTCCCAGCGGCGGATGATCGGCTGGAACATCGGCGTGGCGCGCAGGGTAGCTTCGGTCGTCCACGATTCGGCGGGCGTGCCGCCCCAGGCGGTTTCAATCAGTCCCACCGGAACATGCAGCTGGCGATGCAGTTCCCGCCCGAAATAAAACAGCACTGCGGAAAAATCGGCAACAGTTTCCGGTGAACACACTTTCCACTCGCCTTCACAGTCCTCCAGTGGATGGTCCGCCACTTTCTTCTTTACCATGAACAGGCGGATTTCCGGGAAATT
>JAKOTZ010000233.1 GCA_029776995.1 Candidatus Hydrogenedentota bacterium | reverse complement strand
GAGCGGGACTAACTCAGTTGGTAGAGTGCCAGCTTCCCAAGCTGGATGTCGCGGGTTCGAGCCCCGTGTCCCGCTCCATTTTTATTTGCCTGGCCTTTAAACCACGGGATCCCACTGAACGCCGATTTTTGACGCCGCGTATCCCACCGTCCGCAGATGGTCGCCATAAGCCATCATCCAGTGGGAATCACGTACCTCATTCAGCAAACGCTCCCAGGGCCCTTGGATCTGCACATCCTGCTGGCTGCGGCAGATCTCATAAAATGGATTATCTTTAACCACACCCAGCATACCCAGCCAGCGGCCCGTGGCGTACTCCGGATTAATAAACGTAACGGTCTGCCCCTGGGGAATTTCTACCTTTGGCGCCGCTCCGAAATCTGATTCGTAATGGGTCAGAATTCGGGCCGGCGCATAGTTTCGGCCGTCCAGACGCCGCGGACAGGCACAATGCGCGCAGGTTACCACGCCTCCGTCATGGGGAAACGTGGAATTGTGCATGAACACAGGAACTCCCGCAATATGACGGAGCAGAATCCCTGCCGGAATAACCACGAAGTCAGATTCGCAAAAGGCAATGAGCCCCTCATCATTCAACAGCCCCAGGGTCAGGCACGCGGTGGTACGCGACATGGGCATTATGGCGCTCATGCAGTCCATAATGGAAAATACGGACGCGCCGGACTCTTCCATGAACTGTTTGAACAGCACATACAGTACAAACGCGTTCACCACGTAAGAGCGATCCGTCTCCAGCGCGGTGCCCGGCAGGGATAAAAACTGCTCCGTCCACCGATCCGCCTCCCGCATCAGCGACGCGTCGCTGAATGCGGACTTCAGGCGTTTCTCAAATTCGTCATAGCCCAGATTAATAATTTCCATGCCCCATTTTTGGCGGGCCACTTCCGGAGCTTCGGGCGCGTATTTCCCCTGAAAACCGCCCAGAGTCGCCACCCGGCATTTCAACAGGTTGTTCACCCCGTTCAGGGCCTGTAGCCGCCACCGGAGCTCATCCAGGCTGTCGATAACTACATCCCGAACGGATACGCGACGGTCACCGTCCGGAGATTCTCCGTCCCGGGCCAAATACCGGACGCTCAGCGCTTCATACCAGTAATAAACCGGGCCCGATTTATGCCGCGCGAAGATCACCGCCCCCCGGTCCGGTACGCACGCCCTGAGCGTTTGACCGGAACCCGTAGCCGGGTAAACCACCGTAACATCCGCCTGGGTATGGTCAATACGGGCAGCTTCTTCTGGGGAAGTCACGCGAACCACCGGCAGCACCTCCATCGGAAACTGCACGGAATCCGCTATTTCTCGCAGTTCGCGGTCAATACGGGCCGATTCTTCTTCAGCCGCCTCATGCGACTGCACGCCGCCCCATGATTTATATGACGTCATTTCCCGCTTCTGCGGTACCCGGTACATCAGCACGGGAAGCACGCGCAGGGTCCTGGATACCGTGTATAAAGGTTTCTCGGGATCCCACGACCATTTCTGATACCCTGCCGCATTTTCTCCCATCGCCAAACCAGCCGCCACGCCCGCGGAAGACGCTACAGCCAGCTCCATAAATTCCCGGCGGCTCATACAATGACAGCACATATTTGACCTCCCGATTTCTCCTACCAGTATACATGTCCCGCCGGTTAGGGAAACATAATTGAAATCCGCTTAATTTTGTAGTAAACTGGGCGGTGGAAGGGGAAAGGCTTGGGATGCCTTACCCGCATCGGAACCTTAAAAGGAGATATTATCATGTCCAGAAAGACCGGTTTCACCCTGATCGAACTGTTGGTCGTAATCGCCATCATCGGCATCCTTGCGGCCATTCTGCTGCCCGCGCTGGCGCGCCCGGGAAGCGGCCCGCCGCTCTTCCTGCCAGAACAACCTGAAACAGTGGGGACTGGTTTACAAAATGTATTCCAACGAGGCGCGCGGCGCTTTCCCGGTAATCCAGATGAGCTTTTTTCAAACTCTCGGCGGCAATACTCAGTTCTGGGTCGATCTTGGCCCCCGCGTATCCTCCATATACCCGGAGTACCTGACCGACCCTATGATCATGTTCTGCCCCTCGGATGCCCGCCTGTCGGTGGACATTCAGAAAGCCAAATTCCCGGACCGCGATGAATTCTGCCTGCAGTACGGCGGAAATGATTCTGATGAATGCGCCAATGCCATCGACTCCAGTTACATTTATCTGGGGTACGTCTTTGACCGGGTGGGCGACGATCAAACGCCCGTCTCGGCCGCCAACCTTATCAGCCTGGTGCAGACGCTGCCCATGGTGGACCCGAATCTGCTGCCGGCCAATCCGCAGGGACCTCCGCAATTGGTCTACGGCCTGGAGAATCTGCTGGTCAATCCGGATTTCATCTCCGGCCTGATGCAGAACGATGACAACCGCATACAGCGGGCGATTGACCGCGATATTTCCGGCGACTCCCTGATCGGCTATGGAAATGGCGGCGGAAACGTAATTTACCGGCTCAGGGAAGGCATTGAGCGGTTCCTGATCACCGACATCAACAACCCGGCATCGGCGAACATGGCCCAGAGCACCGTTTTTATGATGTTCGACCATGTGGCCACCAAAACGGGCAGCTTCAACCATATCCCCGGCGGATGCAACGTGCTGTATATGGATGGCCACGTAGAGTTTATCCGCTACCAGCCATATCCGCGCGGAACTGCCCCCGTAACCGAATATATCGCCACAACCCTGGGTGCGGTCGGTGTCCTGACATTCGAGGGTATATCTAACTGATTTTCGATCTGCCGATACGCATGGCAACCGCCCGCGCCAACACGTCCGGCGCGGGCGGTTTCATTTATACCCATACAGTATGGTTAACGGATCAGGCTCCCGAAGAAGCCGCTCCCGTCAGGGTCGAGCGGACATATTCAACCGTTTTCTCCAGTCCCTCCCGGAGAGAAACTTCCGGGAACCAACCCAGCACCTGCCTGGCCAAATCCCCGGTAATATAAATATTCTCCACCTCCCCGGGCCGCAGGTCTTTCATCACCGGCTTGCCCGTGAAACCGGTCAGCTCCTGAATAATGTCAAACAGTTGCCGGACCGACACCCCTTTGCCGGATCCCAGATTTACCGTAACTCCATCACCCTTTTTCATCGCCAGCAGGCAAGCCCGGGCGATATCGCCTACGTAAACATAATCACGCAACGGTTTGCCGTGTCCATAAAGAACCGGCGCCTCACCCGCCAGCATGCGGCCGGCAAGAATGGAACATACCCCTGCCTCTCCGTGCGGCGTCTGACGGGGACCGTACACATTCGGAAAACGCAGGTTGGCGTAATTCAATCGATGCAACCTGCCGTACAGTCCCACGTACTGTTCCACGCACAGTTTGCTGGTGCCATAGGGACTCTCGGGACGGGGAGGGCAATTCTCGTCCGCCGGCAGTTGCTCCGGCGAGCCGTAAATGGCACCGCCTGTGGACGCGAAGATAAACTTTTTAACCCTGTGGGCAACGCAGAGTTCCAGCAGATTAATACTGCCCCGCACATTGACATCCGCGTCATATATTGGATCTTCAACGCTCTTGCGGACATCAATCTGCGCGGCCAAATGATAGACATAATCCGGGCTGAATTCCTCAAACACTTCGGCCATCTGCTGGCAGCGAATATCCAGTTCGTAAAACGCGGCCTGGGTGTGCAGGTTGTCCACGTTCCCTGAGGACAGGTCATCCACGACAGCCACTTCATGGCCGGACGCGATCAGGGCGTCCACGACGTGGGATCCAATAAACCCCGCGCCGCCTGTAACCAGAACTTTGCTCATTTCGATTGACTCCTGCTGATTAACTTCCAGTGCCTTCCTCGCCTCTCTCCAATTCATCCTACCCCAACCGGCGCCATGTGTTCCATTCCATTCCACCCGCCAACATAAACCTATACCGCAATTGTCCCTCAGCATGAATAAAACAGCTGAAACATACGTCTTAACAATGGGCTTACGCAGTCAGGAGCATGGTCATGCGAACAGTGCGATGGCGAATCATGATGTGCCTGGTGACGCTGCCGGTCTGGTTCTCCCTGTCAGCCTGCCAAACCACCCCCGTGCAACAGGGCGCGCTGGCGGGATCCGTATTGGGAGCAGGGGCCGGCGCGCTGGCCGGGGCAACCATGGGACGGCCTGGCGAAGGAGCCCTGATCGGCGCCGGGGCGGGCGCGCTGGCCGGCGCGCTGATCGCCGATGATATTGCCCACGGGAAGCCCCCTCT
>JAKOTZ010000207.1 GCA_029776995.1 Candidatus Hydrogenedentota bacterium | reverse complement strand
GCCTGGACGGCCCCATTCCACCACATCCAGCGTGCCCTCAACCCTTTCGCCGCTTTCCATAACCAGTTTTTCCAGGGGATAGGACTCCACCCGGGTCTGCGCGTTGGACGGGTCCAGGGGAACTCCATCGTAAATGATACAGATATCCGGGTACTGATACAGGTAGGGCGCGAACTGCTCTGTTGCATCCTCAAGCGTTTTAACCCCGCGCAACTGCTCGGCTGCCGGAAGCGTGTTGTGGATAAGCACATCCATGCCTGTTGCGCCTTCAGTTGCCGGTTCCGGATCTGACACGGTAAATTGGCCAGGATTTTCCGCGGAACCTTCAATCGTAAACTGCAAAATTTTTCCATTTTCGTCGTATCGGGACCACCATATGACGCGCGATCCAATCGAAAACGCGCGGAAACGTCCTTTTCCGAATTTTCCGTGCATGAGCCGCTGGCGCGTGGCGCTCCGACGGGACGCGCGTTTCCAGGAACCGCCCAGGTTGCCAAAAGCGGCCAGCGCGTCCGTGTAGGCAAGGCCATGGCCGTTGTCGCGGATTTCTATGCGATCTACCCCCCCCAGAGGATTTTCAATGAACGTTACGGTGATCCGGGTGGCCTCGGCGTCCAGGGCATTCCAGACCAGCTCTGCCAGCGCGGGCATGGGCCGGGTTTTTGCCAGCGTTTCCAGATGGTCATCTCTTACTTCAACCCGGATGGTTTTCATGACACGTAACGAGCCTCCGCAATCACGAAACACTTTTTACTTTTTTGTCAACAATAAATTTATTATACACCACCTTTCGATTAACCCTAAGAAATTCTGTGTGAAAATACTAAAGATATCCTGAAATCAGGATGTTGCCGTTAACCCATAACAACTATCGAACTGTGGGTTCGCATATTTGGCAGTCGAATTCATAGAAAAACGGTACACTGTTTCAGGTGAAAATGATCCAAATTACAGTTTGGGATGGCAATGGATATCAGCTGTTGGAGATTGCCAGGCAGAAATAATTAAGGGGTATTTATTTTCATGAAAATCATACTTTTTAACTCATGTTTTATAGAGCGGTCTGTTGACCCCTTACAAAGGATTGACCCCCATTTGCGGGTTGGTGTTGCTGTGATAGCGGCGTGCCTGCGCGAGGCAGGGCATGTGGTCCGGGTGGTTGATCCACAGGTTGACAAACGTGGCATTGATGAGGTCGTTCACGAGATTGTTCAGGATGAGCCAGATCTGGTAGGTTTCTCAGCCTTCACTGAGGAAATAATCTACGCTTCGTACATCGCGGAAAAAATTAGGGTGATATGCCCTTCCGCAAAACTTATTGTCGGAGGATACCACGCATCTGCAGTACCGGAGAGGACACTTCGCGAATTTCCCGTTTTTGATTTGGCGGTGGTTGGAGAGGGGGAGCAGACCATGCTGGAAATTGTGAATGGTGTCTCATATGAAAACATCCCGGGGCTGGCCTGGCGTGATACCAATGGAACAGTACATCTTAATCCTTCAAGACAGGAAGCCATATCTCTGGACAGTCTGCCGCCGCCGGCATGGGATCTTTTTGATTTGAGCAGTTACAGCTTCAGGATTCCAGTAGAGCCGTCGCGTACATGTCCTTTTCGCTGTGCTTTCTGTTTCCAGGCCACATTCAGCAAGACGCGTTATAAGGACCCGGTAAAAGTTGTTGACGATGTAGAAAGGGCGGTGCGGCAATTGGGTGCCAGACAGATTTCTTTCGGTAGTGCCGGGGCTTTTCCTTTGAACCGGAACCACGGACTTGCAGTCTGTCGTGAACTGCGTTCCCGAAACATTACCATACCGTGGCTGACAACGACTCGGGCTGACGTGCTGGATCGGGAGTTGCTGATGGCGATGCGGGAGACCGGGTGCTGCTATATCAGCCTGGGTATTGAAACGGGAGATCAGGATATTCTGTCCCGGTGTAACAAGGGATTGCGTTTGGAACAGGCAGAAGAGACCATTCGTTTAATTCATGAGGTGGGCATCGAAAGTGAATTGTGTTTTATCATAGGTCTACCCGGAGAGACGGAAGAGTCGCTGCTCAAGACAGAACGATTTGCCATAGCTATGCGGCCTTATGCCACGCTGGCAAGTTTTGCGATTTTAACGCCATTTCCAGGAACGGAGATATTCCGGATGGCGGAATGCGGCGAGCAAGGTTTGGGGCTGTCAACACAGGACTGGAGACGTTTTTCCAAACAATCCGGATTCGCACTTCAACACAGTTCGCTGACGTTTTCGCAATTGAGGCGATGGCAGGCCCGCCTGTACCTGAAGTTTTATTTCGGATCGCCTTTTAAGACATTACGCCTTTTGCGGTCTCCCGCTTTTCGGGAGGGGATCAGCCTGCGGCGACTGATTAATCTGTTGCGGCGGATGTTTTAATTTTCAGGAATTGCAATACTTTCCGGATATCAGTGTCGTTGAGTGCTGAGAGGATTAATCCTTGCAGGACGAAGGCTCAGGACGCCACCGAACGTCTATGTCTCCCTTCCGCCATCGGTCGATGGGTATGCCACCGGCGATCAGCGCCTGCTGCAACGCGGCAATATCGATATCCCGCACCCTGGTCTGATGTTTCACTGCCATGGCTGCGGCGATCCCGGCGGCCTGGCCGATCTGGGCTACATGGCACTGTACGCGGTAGGAAGACATGGCGAGGTGGGTGCCGCTGATACATTTTCCCGCGGTCAGCAGCCCTCCCATACCCCGGGGGATCACCGCACGGTAGGGGATACCGTAAGGGTCCACGCGGCGTTGGTCTTCCGTCAGTTTGTGCCCCCACGCGTCGAGATAGTAGGCGCCCAGCGCAATGGTGTCATCCGGAATCCTGCCTGCCTTCAGATCGTTCATGTTGATGATGTATTCACCTTCAACCCGGCGGCATTCCCGTACGCCAAGGCGGGGCGCCAGCCAAAGATTAAAGCCATTCCGATGCCAGGTCTCGATTTCGGCCCCCAGTTTCTCCAGTGCCTGACTGGCGGCTTTCCCCAATTCTATCGAGTTGCGCGTGTCGGCGCAGCGCACCGTGGGTCCCCAGTGCAGATAAGCGCCGGTGTTCCGCCCGCGGACATCGTCCTGATTTAATCCATACCAACCTACGCCCGAATCGATAAAAGCGCGGCTTTTAAAGAGTTCAAAATCAGGCGCAGGTCCCGGACGGAAACGCTGGCTGATCATCATCCAGGTACAGGGCATAACGGTGGTGTCGGGAGATTCCTCCGCGAAGGGTTCTTCAAACTCTTCCCGGCTCTCCCGGCCATAGCGGCAGGCGGCGCCCGCCAGTTCGGACACTTCACCGCTTCCTGAGGCGTCGATTACGACGGAAGCCCGTATGGACAGCCGTTGTCCACGTCCGGCGTCGAACACTGCGCCGGTTACCCGGTTTCGCGTCCCCGCGTCTTCAGTCAGGACTCCGATGCACCGGGCGCCAGTGACGATCCGCAGTTTTTTATGGGAACCAAGAAGTTTACGCCAGGCTGTCAGGTACAACTGGGGAAAATACCAGTGGTCTTTGGTTTCGTCTTCTTTCCGAACTGGCGTCCCATCGATATTATAGGTTGTTTCCAGGATATCCAGCAGCTCGCGGTATATGCCAAACCGGGGAAAACCGCATGGCATGGCGACGAACATGTCGACCGGCGCGCCGCCGATCTGCGGGTCTTCTTCCGCCACCACCACGCGAACGCCCTGCCGGAATGCCGCCAGCGCGGCCGGCAAGCCCGCGGAGCCTCCGCCGACTACCAAAACGTCAGTCTCCATGTGAACGGTATTTTCCGCCATCTCCGCGGTTGATAAACCAGGCAAGCTGATGTACGCGGGCAAGCCTAAAAATCCAGCGGCAGTGAAAAATTCACGTCGGGACCAGGACGTAACATTATTGCGGTGCGGATCCGTCATTTTGTTTTTCCATGAGTTTTATGTTGTCATGAGACATAAAATCATCTTACAGCAAAAGTGGAGGAAGAGCATGGATAAGGATCGGTTTTCTTCTCATCAGGTGACGGCATGGACATCTACCCGCCGGGATTTTATGCGGGCAGTGACAGTGCTGGGAGGAAGCGGTCTGCTGGCAGGGTGCGCGACGACCGGGCGCCGGCAGACGACGGAAGTATCGGCACAGCCCAAACCGGAAGACCGGCCGGATATACAGGGCTTTGAAAATACCCTTAACAATGTGGATCCGTCGAAGCCGTGGCAGCCGGTA
>JAKOTZ010000184.1 GCA_029776995.1 Candidatus Hydrogenedentota bacterium | reverse complement strand
CTCGCGGATCTGCTCCTCCATGTAGTCGACCGCGTGCTCCTCATCCTCCACCCCGTACTGGAACGGCGCGTCGATAATGACCAGCGGCACGCCGAAGATGCGCTGGAGTTCTTCGTACCACTTGATCACGGTGCCGCAGATGTTGTTGCAGCACACCAGCAGGTCCGGTTTGGGCAGCCCTCCGGGAATCGGGCTGATGCCCGTGTGTATGGACGCGATATCGGTGCGGGCGTAGGAGCACAGCTCCCGGCAGTACCCCAGTTTTTCGGCCTCATCCAGCAGCGCGTCCGCCATCTTGGTCGCGCCGCACATGGCCGCGTGATTTTCCGGGTAAATGGGGATGATGCCGGCGGCATACAGCACCTCCACCGGCGCCCCGCTGGTGATCCACGCGAGTTTCTGTTTGCTACCCTCGGCCATTTTGGCGCCCATGTAATAGCCGGTCATGATTTCCTTCATCCGGCTGTAGGCCCTGATGGGAGCGCGTTTGGTATCGGAAGTCATGACGAAATCTCCTGTGCGCGCGATACGCGCGGGGGTTGCGGTACAGCCGTATCGCGGGCGAAAAGCGCCGCGCCCAGAGCGCCGGAAAACTGGGGCTCCGGCGGAACCGTCAGGGGTATGTTCAGTTTTTCGGCCACCATGGCCACGACGGCGGCATTTCGGGCCACGCCCCCGGTCATGACGGCGGGCGGCTGGATTCGGGCGCGTCCGGCAAGCCCCGCGGCGCGAACCGCCACCGCCCGGCACAGTCCGGCCAGGATATCCTCCACCGCCCGGCCCTGCGCCGCCAGGGATACTACTTCGCTTTCGGCGAACACGGTGCAGGTCGAAGATATGACCGCGGGATCCCGGCTCTCCAGCGCAAGCCGCCCCATATCCTCCAGCGGCACTTCCAGCGTCCGCGCCATAACCTCCAGAAACCGGCCGGTCCCTGCCGCGCATTTGTCATTCATTTCGAAACGGACCACGTTTCCGGAAGGATCCAGCACGATCGCCTTGGAATCCTGCCCGCCGATATCAATGACCCCGCGAACCGTCGGGTCCAGGTGGAAGATGCCCCGGGCGTGGCAGGTAATCTCCGTGACGGTGCGGTCCGCTTCGGCCACGGCGTTGCGGCCATAACCGGTCGCCACGATCCCCGCCACGTCATCCCGCTCCGCGCCCCCTGCCGACAGCGCGTCCCGCAGCGCGGCGCCGGCAGCCGCGGCCAGGTTGGCGCCACCGGGGCGGATGGAGCGCGCAACAACCGCTCCCGCATCGTCTATCAGGACCACTTTAGCGGTGGTGGACCCGGCATCAATTCCCGCGAATAATGGCATGGTCAGGCGCTCCGTTTCGCCTGAAGCAGTTCAGCGAACGCGGCCAGCCGCGTGCGGAACTGATCAGCCAGGGGACGGTGCTGTTCGACCGTCAGGGTCAGGGCGGGAATTCCGGCGGCCGCCAGCACGCCTGACTCCACGGGGTGTTCAAAGGCTTTGGGGTCACAGGACAGGGTCTGCAGGAAAATCACGCCGTCCACGCGCGCCTTGCTGGCCTGGTTAACCAGCGCTTCTCCGGGATGGACCGCGGCCATATGCAGCGCCGGACACGCCCGCCGGCTCAGGTAATTTTCCACCAGCAGGTCCAGCGGATCATCCGCCAGGTTCGACGGCAGCGCGAAAGAACGGGAGCCGGCGCACAGGTCATCATCCACAACCAGCAGACCAGCCTCCTCGATTTCACGCATGAAATGGGGGCGGGAGCACATGCTGCCGGTAACCAGCACCCGCGGACGGCCCGCCAGGTCCGCCCGTTCTTCCAGGTGGCCTTCCCGGATCGCCTGGCAGAGCAGTCCCACCAGTTCGGCATGCTCCGCGCGGTCCATAAAGAACGCCGCCATCACGATGGCGAACATGTCGTATCCCGACAGCACGGCCGGACGGTCCCGCCGCAGCGCGTACAGGTCCTGCATCAGCTGCTGATGTTGCAGGTACATGCGCGCGGTATCCAGAATCAGGCCGTCGGGAATCGGAGCGTACCGCGCCTCAATTTCCCGGCGGATCCGCTCCAGTTCGCGGCGGAAAAATTTCCGCGGGGCCGGACCGTCTGTGCGGTTGGGAAGCGAAATGATATACGCCGGAACATGCGGCAACCGGTGTTTCCACAGGTCCGCCACGTTCTGGATCGTGTCGCAGGTGTGCACGAACACCACACCGTCCATGAAGTCGAACAGTCCTGATATGCCCGCCTCCAGGCAGGCCCGCGCGAAACTGCACGCGTAAGTCTGGACCAGTTCATCGGCGCGCCCTGTCTCAATCTCCGGCGCGAACACCCGCACCGGATGCAGGCCGGCGGCATAAAACAGTTCCTGCGGCGCGTAACTGCAGAAATAGCCGATCGGATGGCGGTTATGGGCTGCCGCGTTGCGCCGCGCGAAGGAGAGCGGATCCTCCAGCGCTTCCCGCATCATGCCAATGATTTCCTCGACCTGTTTCATAGATGTGATATCTCCCTGGGGACCATCCGACTTACCGCCGTCTTCTGCGGGAGGCCGGCTCTCCGGACCGTTCCAGCGCCCGGACATCATACGATTCGCCTATCAGAAACACGTCCACGTCAGCGCGCCATTCCGACACCGGAATGATGCCGCCGCGGTTCAGAGTTTCCAATTCTTTATCATAAATGAAATACAGCACGTAATTCCCCTCGGGCACTTTCACCGATTCCGACGCGCCCGCGCGAAGTTTCAGGCGGAGTCCGCCCGTATCCGACAGCAGGGCGGCCTCCACGTCGCTGTCAGAAAGGTTGTTCACCCGGATCTCATAGGAACCCGACCGCAGCCGGTGCGCGAACCGGGGCAGCGATGCCCGCCGAACCCGCTGAACGCCGCGTTTGTTTTTGGATTCTTCCGGAGGCGGTTGATCCATCCGCGATCCCGCGTCTTCCGGTTCAGAGCTTTCATCCACCGGTGACACCTCGGCCAGAGCTGAGGAAACTTCCTGATCATCGGCCTCTTCCGCACCGGTATCCTGATCCGCTACGGCAGGGACGCCATTCCTGTCTGCAGGCGTCTCGGTCCGTTTAGGCAGGCTGGTTTCCGCGAATTCCTGCGGTTCCGGTGTTGCGTCTTCCGCGGCGGAACCCGTTGTCGCCTCATCGGCATCCTGTTCGGACGGCCGCGGGAGCAGGTACAGCCCGTATTTGCGCACAAGGACGCCATTTTCAAACCGCGCGGTAAAACTCGCGCCGGACGCGTCGCTCCAGCGGTATACCACCACATCGGTTCCCGGCTTCAGCACCGGCTGCGGCTCAATCCCAAGAATTGCCAGGACCTGGTCATAGGTCATCCCTTCCCGTATCGCGTCGTAGATCGCCTGGTCCAGGGGCTTTTCCGAGGCGTTCCCGGGAGCGCGAACGGGCTTCCCGTCCTCCAGGATCCGTTTCCGAACCAGTTTCCCGTCCTCTATCCGGGCGGTGAAACTCAGCCCGCCCGCGCTCCATCGGTAGATCTCACCGGATTCCGCGTTCCCTGCCACCCGCACGCCCGGTTCGCCGAGGATGGTACGGATTTCATCGTAGGTCATGCCTTCTGAGATGCGCAGCAGGGTATCCAGTTTCAGGGAAGAAGGCTGTTCCTGGGGCTTCTCAGGCGATTCCTGCTGGACTTCTGAGGAATCTGTCGGGGTGTCCGCATCCCCGGCTTCAGGCGTGGCAGCCGCAGTTTCCGGTTCTGCACCGCCTTCCCGAGCGGCAGGCGCCTCCGCGTTTTCCGGCGTTGGGGAAACGGCTTCCGGAGCTGCAGGTTCAGGCGATGCCGATTCTGACACATTCTGTGCGGGGGCAACGGGAACTGCAGCTGTGGTCATCCCGGACGCTGCCTCGGAAGCCTGTTCCGTGTGTCCTCCTGCCATTTGGGAAGCCGCGGCGCTTTCCGCTTCAGGCAGCGGCGGCTCCGGAGGAGGCTGTGCCTGCGGACCGCATCCGGCCAGCCATCCGGCCCACGCCATCCAGACCAACAGTGGAATAAACAGCAGAAGCGCTGAACGAGTCCGCATTGCCCGGATGTATGTGCGCTCAGGAAGCAGCCGCATAACCGCCTATTCCAACCGCCTCGCGTATCGCGGTCATTCCGGTTACAGTATGAAGTAACCGCCGGCCAAAATCAACTGTTTATGCCGCCCCCATTAAAACAGCGCGAAAATGTTCCCCCGCTGTTTTCCTGTCTGATTTCCAGGCCTGTGAATCCGCGTACAAAATAAAAGCCGGCCCCTTTTCCAGAGGCCGGCCAAATGTGTAAAGCGAAACCCTAGATTACCTGCTGCTGGCTGAGGGTCTTGACGCCGATTTCCTCCCATTCATCACCGCCGCCGTTCTGGGCCGGCGCGGCCGGACTGTCCTGGCCCTGAGCCGGCGCCGCGGGAGCTGCTTCAGCCGCGGGCGCCTGCGTCTCCGCCGGAGCGGGAGCGGCCGCTTCGACCGCCTTGTCCGGCACGGCCAGGGCCAGCGCGCCGCTGAACACGATCAGGATAATTGCCAGCAACCCGAGAATCTGCAGCCCCTTGCGGATATTGCCGCCCGCGGAAAGGTTGCCCACGATTCCGGGCGTGAAGATCCCGCCCAGCAGGCCGATGGCAAAAATCATTCCGAACACTTCAGAGCTGGCGCCCGTTTTGGAGAAGGTCACGCCCACCAGGGTCGGGAACATGGGACCCATGACGAAACCCGCCAAAAGAACGGCCGCCGCGCCTACGCCGGCTTCCGTGGTGGCCGCCATCACGAACAGGGCAACTGCCGCCACCACAGCCAGCAGCGGCACGTAGAACGGCGTGATGCCCGAAAGGTATGCCATCACCACCAGCGCCGTAACCAGACGGGACAGCATGATGGCGATCCAGAAGAACGACAGGATCGTATTCGCTTTCGCGGCGTCATACTTCAGCCCGGTCAGATACGTGGTGATGAAGCCGCCCAGCGTGGCTTCCAGGCTGATATAGCAGAACAGGGCAAGGCCGCCCAGGATCACGCCGGGATGGGTCAGCACGCCCACCGCTTTGGCAAAGCTGAAGGAACCCGCGCTGGGAAAGCCCGTGCCCATGACCGTCCACAGGATGGGCACCGCCAGCAGCGCCGCGATAAGCCCCACCGTCTTCTTATAGCCCATTTTCCCCAGCAGGTTGCCGATGATGAACGGCGTAAGGAACGAGCCGATGCCAAAGAACACGTTCAGCATGTTCGACGCGCGCGCGGGATCCTTGCCGCCGTACAGCACCTGCGGCCCCAGCACGTTGCCGACCGTGTTCACGCACATGGCCGCAAAGCCCAGCGCGAAAAACGCGAGCATCGCGGTGTTGTAGTTGGTCGCCCCAGCCAGCATCAGCACGCAAAGCGCCGCCACCGCGAAACCGATCAGCCCAACCGCCTTAAAGCCCAGCGCCGGCGTGATGGCCCCCACCAGCAGCGAAAAAATCAGGCAGCTGAACATAAGGGTCGAGATCAGTTTACCCGCCTGGGCATCATTGATTTTGAGCTGCTCCTGCAGCTGCAGTTTGATGCTGCCAAATATGGCGAACACCGCGCCCAGGGCAAATACGCCCGAAAAAGCCGTCAGGGTATGAATCATCGTCTGACTCATGAGTGGATTACCTCCCGTATTTCAGGTTGTTTGCCGTTCTCTCCGCGTTCCGGGGCCGCGCCCGGTAAAACAACAGTAATAAAGTACCAGTTTTTCCGGATTCGGTCAAGTTTTTTTACACATAATATGTGCCTGTGAAAAAAGATCCGACCGTTCCCTGTCTGGAACGGCCGGATCCGCACATCAAAACAAAGGAGGGATTACTTGCGGCGCATCCCCGCGATGCCGGCCAGCGCGCAGGCGCCCGCCACCAGGGCCAGGCCCAGGCCGCCGGCAACCGGCAGTTCCGCAAACACCTGGACGATCACCGGATCGGAGATGTAGATGCTCTTGTCCGGAACATCGATCTGGACCGTGTAAGAACCCGCATCGGCGGAGGTGACATTCGGGATGATCAGCGAGCTGCCGGTCTGGCCTGCCAGCGGAGCGCTGTCTTTGAACCACTGGTAGGAGATCGAGCCCGTCACGTTGCGCACGGAGGTGTTCAGCGTCAGCGTCGCGCCTTCTTTAATCCGCACCCGGGCCGGACCCGTAATGCTTACGCTCGGGAAAATGTCAGGCGGCGTCTGGGCGGCATCAAAGGCGGCCGCAACAAACTGGGCAGGGGTATACCCCTTGCTGCCTACAAAGTAATCATATTCCGTCTTATTCGAGAAGCCGTCATTGTCCGCGTCGCCAAGGGGTCCAAGCGCCGCCACGCCGTCCGTAATCGCCGCAATGCCGCCTTCCGGAGGCGTAATGCCGATGTCGCTCAGCAGCCCCAGCAGCGCGTCCAGCGCGCTGTTGGTGGTCGGATCATCCAGCGCCGCGAAACCGGCCAGCACATACACCAGCGCGCCCGGAAGGTGCGGGGCCCACGTGAAAACGACACCGCGCAGGTCGTACAGGTCACCTTTCAGCGACACATTAGCCAGCGCCTGTTCAATGAGCACCTTGATGTTGAAGAAATTGGTCTGGAAAGCCTGGGTTGCCTGGACGTGATAGAGATTGCTGGCATTATTCAAAGCTTCCGCCAGCAGCGCCAATTCATACTGCCCGTCCGGCATGCCATTCGGGTTGACCGGAATTTCCGCTTCCGGATCTACCACGCCATTGATGTCCGCGTTCAGGCACTGCACCAGCCCCGCGAAAGACGCCACCGAGTCCAGAATATCCTGGCTGATGTTGCCCAGGAAGTTGCCCAGTTCATACAGCGAGCAGTAGAGCGTGTCCAGCGTCGCGCAGAAATCATAAGTTCCCACCTCGGGCCACGTATCAATCGGATCATCGTACGATTCCAGCAGCTCCCACTTGGGCAGCGGAGCATAGGGCGTGGACCCCGCGCCCATAGAGCTGCACCCCGCGCCATCCGGTCCGGGTACCGGCGTGTGTTGTGCCACGACGGGAATCGCCGCCAGCAACAGTACCGCAATCAGTGCCATTTTCTTCATGTGTTGTATCCTCCTTCGTTTTAGGCCTTGCTGCCGTTTTACGGCGCTTCCCGCGCCGCTTGTTCACCTGCATATTCGGAACTGCGGAGCCTGCCAGCATACCTGCGCCACATGTCCACATCTGAATCTTACCACATCCGTCCCCGGATGTCAAGAAGTTTTTTCAAAATTTTTTGCCCTTTCGAAAGCGGTTTCCGCGGCATTGAACACCGTCACCTGTTCGGTTTCCCCGTGCGCGGTGCTGATAAAACACGCCTCGAAGGGGGATGGCGCAAAATACACGCCGTTTTCCAGCAGGGCGTTGAAAAAAGCCCGCCAGGCGGATTGGTTGGATGTTTTGGCTTCCGCCATGGTCCGGGGCGCTTCTCCCCGGAAGAAAAACCCGCCCATGGTGCCCAGGCTTGCCGCGGAGAAGGCAATGCCTGCCGCCCGGGCCCGTTCCTGAAGCCCCCGCATCAGTTCAGCCATCCGCCGGGCGGCCTGCTCAAACACGCCCGGTTTCTCCAACGTTTCCAGGGTGGCCAGTCCGGCGGCCATGGCCACCGGGTTCCCGGACAGGGTACCCGCCTGGTAGACCGGCCCGGCGGGCGCCACCTGGTCCATCAGCGCCGCCGGCCCCGCGTACGCGCCCACCGGCATGCCTCCGCCGATCACTTTGCCCAGAGTTATCAGGTCCGGCGTTATTCCGAACAGGGTTGAAGCCCCGCCCAGCGCCACCCGGAAACCGGTCATAACCTCGTCGAATATCAGCAGCGCGCCATGCCGGGCCGTCAGGTCACGCAGCGCCGCCAGGTACCCGGGCTCCGGCAGCACAAAGCCCATGTTCCCCGCCACCGGCTCCACAATCACGCAGGCGATCTTTGGTCCCCGTTCTTCCAGCAGGCGGGACACGGCATCCGCGTCGTTATACGGCACCGTATGGGTCAGCCGGGCCAGGTCAGCCGGAACGCCGGGGCTGTCCTGCAGGGCCAGGGTCGCCACGCCGCTGCCCGCGGAAATCAGGAGGCTGTCCGCATGGCCGTGATAGCACCCGTCCATCTTGATGATCTCATTGCGGCCTGTCGCGGCCCGGGCCAGCCGGATAGCGCTCATCACGGCTTCGGTCCCGCTGCTCACGAACCGCACCCGTTCCGCGAAGGGGAAATACGCCCGGATTTTTTGGGCCAGCCGGATTTCCGCTTCGCAGGGGCACCCGTAACTGAGCCCCGCCCCAATGGCTTCCCGCACCGCATCCAGCACCGCCGGATGGGCGTGCCCTGCCGCCAGGGGCCCCCAGGAAAGCACAAAATCCACATACCGGTTGCCGTCCACGTCTTCCAGGTAAGGGCCAAAACCGCGGCGCACGAAAAAGGGGTGACCGCCCGCCGCGCGAAACGCCCGCACCGGGCTGTTCACACCGCCGACGAGAACGCCGAGGGCCTCCTGCCAGAGCTTTTCGGATTGCGACCGGTTCATGGCTGATTCTCCCGGGTTGACATGGGTCGGACTCCTTCTCGGATGCGCCGGACCAAATCCGCGGCCGCGGCGCGGGGATCAGGAGCCGCCGTCACCGCTGTCACCACGGCGCAGATACGCGCGCCCCGCGCCAGGGGCTCGCGGATATTCTCTGGCTTGATGCCGCCCATACAGGTGAAAGGAATCCTCAGATACGGGCTGATCTCGGCAATCCGGTCGGGCCCGATCGGGCCGGTGGCGACCTGTTTGGTTCCCGTGGGGTACAGGGGGCCTATGTTGACGTAATCCGCGCCCTGCGCCTGGGCCTCCAGCGCTTCGGTGAGGCTGTGAGTGGACGCGCCGAGAATCAGGCCGGGGGCAATCCGGCGCGCGGCGGTCAGGGGAAGGTCTTCCTGGCCCAGATGCACGCCGTCCGCCTCCACCGCCAGTGCGAGGTCCAGCCGGTCGTCGATCATCAGCAGGGCGCCGGCGGCCCGGGTGCGTTCCCGGAACTGCAGCGCCCGCTCATAAAGCGCGCGGTCCGGACCCGACTTCTCGCGGAACTGGATCAGCCGCACCCCAGCCTCCAGGCAGGCGTCCAGGATTTCAATGCTGCCGCGTCCCGCGCACAGCGATTCGGTAATCACCACGTACAGGCCGCCTGACGCGAAAATTGACTGCAACGTATCCTTTGGCGATGCCGCCATGGTCATCCGCCTCCCACAAAGCGCGCCAGGTCAATCCGGTCTCCATCGGCCAGAACCCTCTCCCCCCAGGTTTCCCGGGGCGCCGGTTCTCCGTTCACCAGCATGACCACGGTATCAGGGTTCAGCCCGAAGCGTTCGGGTATCTCGTTGAGCAGCGTACCTCCCGGCACCGTCACCTCATCATCATTGACATAAACTGTTATGGTCTCGCTCATGGCTTTTTTCCTGTTTAAAAGCTCCAAATTATGCTTGCCGCGCCATAGATTCCCCACTCCCGAAACTCCGGATTCACCCATATATTGTACGGGAAACCCTATCCGCGCGCGAACCGGCACCGGGGTGCCTGCGTCCGATTACACCGGTATATGTCAGGTAACTACAATTCTTGTCGCAATCCCGAAAAGCTTCCCTGCAGTAAATTGTACCGAACCTCGAATTCGACTTCTTGTCCGACCTTTACTTTGCGGTTGTCCCATTTCGGGAAAACGGGCATAATAATTACAGAACGTGTCCAAAATTTGGATAGTGAAGAAACAGGATACCGCAAGGAGCAGCTTATGCCATATTACTTAACGGTGCGGCGCGGACAGGAACGGGGGATGGCCTGGCCCATCGGGCCGGTCCCCCTGGTGATCGGCCGTGATCCGGGATGCACCATCCGGCTGGATGATCCCACGGTATCCCGCCGCCACTGCCAGTTGATCCTGGAGAACGACGCGCTGAAACTGCGGGACATGGGAAGCCGAAACGCCACCCTGCTGAACGGCGCGCCGGTCAGTGAAGCCGTGGTGTCCGCGGGAGACGAAATCGGCGTGGGTGCGACCGTATTCTGCATTATCCGCGCCATGGAACCGGCCAATGGGGTCACCCGGAACCTGCCCCGGCCCGGCAAGGCGACCTCCGCGCTGTCTCTGGGCGGTCCTATCTACTCCCCCTCCGATGAGGCATCCCTGTTCGGACAGGGAAGACCCCGTTCCACCGAAGACCTGCTCCATCTTGTCAACCTGGGCATCGCCATGAGCATGGCCCGGTCCATGAGCGGCGTGGCCTCGCTGCTGCTCCAGGCGGTCCAGGAAAGGGTGGCGCCGATGCAGGCGTGGCTGGTCTGGAAACCGGACGCGGACAGCCGGACCGTGGTATGGCCCCGCGAAGGCATCGCCATCCTGGAAAAAGACAAGGCGCTGCATGATCTCGTGGCGGAGGCGCTTTCCGACCACAAGGGCGTGCTGCTGCCGGAATCGGTCGAAGAGGAGGGCCAGCCCGCCGTGCGCACGACGCTGGTGGCTCCGCTGATCCTGGCGGGCGTGGCGGTGGGCGTGCTGGTCGCGCGCAGCGAAACGCCGGGCCGCATGCACGATGAAGATGACCTGACCACCCTGTTGGCGCTGGCCCACACGGGCGCGCCTTACCTGCGGGCTATGGAACGGCTGGAACAGCTCGAAACCGAAAACCGGAAGCTGGTGGCGGGCGTAACCAACGCGGGTCCCATCCTCGGGGGCAGCACCGCCATGAAGACGCTGCGTGAAAAAGCCCGGCAGTACGCCCGCACGCGGCTCAACGTCATGATCCTGGGAGAGACCGGCACAGGCAAAGAACTGCTGGCCCGGATGATTCACGAGCTCTCAGACCTGGCGGACCGTCCCATGGTAGCCGTCAACTGCGCCGCCATTCCGGACGAACTGTTTGAAAGCGAGGTTTTCGGCCATGAGAAAGGCGCTTTTACCGGCGCGCACGCCGTGCGGCGCGGCCTGCTGGAGGAGGCCAACGGGGGAACGCTTTTCCTGGATGAAGTGGGTGACCTGAGCCTGGCCAACCAGGCGCGCCTGCTGCGGGCCATTGAAACCGGCGCCTTCCGCCGGCTGGGCAGCCAGACCGAAATCCGGGTCACGGTCCGGGTGGTGTCAGCCACCAACGCGGATATCCGCCGCGCGGTGGAAGAAGGGCGTTTCCGGCGCGACCTGTACCACCGGCTCAACGCCGTGGAGCTGTACATCCCGCCATTGCGGGAACGTATAGGAGACATCCCGGAGCTGGCCGCGTACTTCCTTTCCAGCGCGCTGGCCCGCAGCGGGGCGGCCGCGCACGCGCGCTTCACGCCGGCCGCGCTGCGGGCGCTGCAGCGGCACACCTGGCCCGGAAACGTCCGGGAACTGCGGAACGTCGTGGAGCGCGCGGTAGCCCTGGCCCGCAGCGACGTGATCGACGAAAGCGACCTTGCCCTGGGAACGCCGCCGCCGGCGAAACAGGCGGACGGGTTCCTGTCCCTGGCGGAAATGGAACGCCGGCATATCGAGGAAGCGCTGCGGCTGTGCGGCGGCAACGTCCGGGATGCCGCGGCGCTGCTGGGCATCGGGCGCAGCACGCTGTACCGCAAAATTGAAGAATACGGCCTCAAGGTGGCCGCGGAATGACCCTTCGGGTTCCTGAGCCTCCCCGCGTGTCCGAAAAGGGCCGTTCGCTGAGCCCGTCCGATTATCCGGAGTCCTATTTCCTGAGTGAGGACGTCGAGGGGTTTTCCTGTTATCGGCAGGGGCAGCTTTCCTGGCTGCGCGCGAAGCACCTGGCCATGCTGAATCCCGCGCCGGAACATCGGGTGCTGGAACTCGGGTTCGCGCGGGGGGAACTGCTGCAGGCGCTCGCGGACCGGTGCGCGCTGGCCGCGGGACTGGATTTTTCCCCGGCGGCATGCCGGATCGCCGCAGCGCAACGTCAGAAACAGCAGCATAAGGCTGTTCTGGTCCGCGGGGACTGCCGGTATCTGCCGTTTCCGGATAATGTCTTTGACCGCGTATTCGCCGGGGATCTCATCGAACATCTGGATTACGCCGGCGGCGTGTGCCTGCTGGCGGAGATGAGGCGGGTGCTGCGTTCCGGCGGGGTCATGCTGGTGCATACCACCCCAAACCTGGTTTTTCACCGCCGGATATGGCCCTGGCTGGTGGGGCCGGCACTGCGGCTGACGCATCCCGCTGTCGCCAGGGAGATTGATGCCCAACTGGCCGTCATGGACCGGGTTCACATTCAGGAGTACACTCCTGCCCTGCTGCGGCGCGCTGCCGCGGACGCCGGGCTGGCTTTGGCGGAGGTTTGGGTGGACCCGGATCTGATCCGGTCGGGAGCACACCGGATCACCGGGGCACTGGGTCGGACACCAATGATGCGGATGGCTCTCGGAGTATTGAGTCCCTTCAGGAGGTGGATCGGCAACGACCTGTACCTGCGCTGGAAAAAACCGTAGTCCCGACCGGTTATTCCTGATAGAAAAAACGCTTGGGCGTAGGCAGCAGTTGCCCGATGGGATAGTCCTGCAGTACCGGGGGATATACCACGCGGATGGGTCCTTCGGCCCGGCCGTATATCCGGTCCGCCAGCATCATGATGCCTTCGCGCGCCGACTCGCGCATGGGAAGCCAAACGTGGGCTGACGCTTCGGTACAGACGGCCATGTCTTTCTGGTAGGACCAGGCAACCAGTTCGATGCCTTCCCGGCCTAACCGTTTTCCCGCTCGCGCGGCGCCTTCCCGCAGGCTCTCGCCATCTTCCATTCCGCTGCTGTCGATCAGCGCGGTTACCCCTTCCTGCGCCAGGAGAAAATGGGTGCCCGCAATCACGGATTCGGCGGAGAGTCCCGTGGAGCGTATCAGCCGCTCGTCAAAGGGAATCCCGGCCTCCTTCAGAGCCCGCTGGTAACCGCGCAGCCGTTCCAGCCCGGGATTGAGTCCCTCGAATGAACGGAGCATGGCAATCCGGCGGTGTCCCCGTTCGATCAGAAACCGGGTGGACTCATACGCGGCCCGCTCGTAATCGACTACCGCGCAGTTGGCTTCGGGCACGCTGTCGAGGCGGCTGAACACCACATACCGCGTGCCGCTGTCATGAATCCGCCTGAGGATCCGGTCATCCACCGGCAGGGGACCCGCGATCACGCACGCCTTGAACAGGTGCTGCCATATCCCCCGGCTGTAGTCGCCCGCGTCTACCCCCGCCCTGGGGTTAAGGTCCAGGCAGACGTATTCGCCCAGGCGGCCGAAGGCGGCATAAATCTGCTCGATGATCCACAGGACGAAATGCTGGCTGAGCGGCACGCTTTCGGGCCCCACCGGCATGGTCACGCCGATGCAGGTGCTGATGCGGGTCCGCAGCGAACGGGCGCCCAGATGGGGCTGGTAACCCACTTCGGCCATCAGCCGCTGGATCCGTTCCCGAAGTTCAGCGCCAACGCCGTCTTTATGGTTCAGGACCCGGCTGACCGTTTTCGCCGACACACCCAGTTCGCGCGCGATATCATGTATGGTCCATTCACCTCTGGGCTTATCAATCTTAGGCATGACAACACCTCCTCACGCCCGCTCCCGCGGCTTCACGGAATAAATTTCTTCGTTACGCCGAGGGCACATGGACCGACAACTGCTCCTGTATCGACCATTCCGGAGCCAGCCGGACCACTCTCGGCGCAAGCGACGGTTCGGCCATCCGTTCCAGCAGCATTTCGGCCGCTTTATGGCCGATCGCCAGGCCGGGCTGCCGCATCAGAATCGCGGGTACGCCCCGTTCCTGCAACAGGCCGTCATCATCGGACGTGGCAATTTCAATATCCTCGCCCAAGCGGTAACCCAGGGTGGTCAGGCGGTCTGAGACCACCTGGGCCAGCGCGTCGTGGGAACAGTAGAACGCGGTAGGCGGATTCCTCCGGGCCATAACCATGTCCACCGCCTGGACCACTTCTTCCGCGTGGTGGGGATTGAACGCGGCGCCCCATGTTTCCTGGTAGGCAATCCCTGCCGCGGCAAGGGCCCGCAGGAACCCCTGCTGCCGCTCCTCCGTGCTCATGAGGTTATAGGTATCCCGCAGAAAACCGATCCGTTCATGGCCGCGCCGGATTAATTCGCGGGTCAGCTCTTCACCGAGTTTTTCGTTATCTGTGGTTACGGCATCCACGGAAGTCTGCCGGGCCTCGTGGTCAACGAGTACCACGGGAAGTCCGGCCTCAACGATTTCGCGCAGCAGGTCTTCGATTTCTGTGGTTTCATTCTGGATCCAGAGGGCAAGGGCGCGCAATCCCAGAGAACTGACGTGCCTGAGAAAACGCGGTTCCCCGGTTTCGTCAAAACTGAGGTTGTACGCGATGGTCTGATACCCCCGCTCGGCGAGTACGGAAAACAGCCCGTGCTGAATGGCCTGGCAATAGCGGGACTGGTAGGTGGGAAGCGCCAGCGCGATAACGTTTTCCCCCACGGAGGTGAGAGCGCGTCCCGGCCACTGTTCTTTTGGGGCGACCACCGAACGCCGTCCCCGGGAACGGAGAATATACCCTTCCGATTCCAGGTCCCGCAGCGCCTGGCGGGAATGTGCCCGGCCGACGTTATACTGGGCGGCCAGTTCGAGTTCGGAGGGAACCGCCTGTCCCACCGCGAAAATGCCTTTTTCTATCATTTGGCGTAGCGTCTGCTTGATTTGCTCAGAAGGCGAACCGTTTCGCGCCATGTGTTTTCCTCCCTGACAGAAAGGGTAAAGCTTATCCCGCAGGATAGGTAGAACAATTTCTACCACAAAAAACAAGTTACAGGGAAATTTTAAACAGGTACGCTACAACTTTTCAACAAAATTTTTAACTAACACGCCCCTAACAATAAAGGATTCAGGTGAATCGTTTACGCGCCAATCGCGGAGCTTAGGGTGAGCATCGGCAGCAGCATGGCAATCACCAGGAAGCCTACAACCACCCCCATAACCACAATGAGCATGGGCTCAAACAGGGCCACCAGCGCCTTCACCGCCCGGTCCACCTCCAGGTCGTACGCGTCCGCCACCCGGGTCGCCACCGCGCCCACCCGTCCGCTCTCCTCGCCCACCGCGAACATGCTGACCACCATGGGGGGAAAATGGGAACATCGGCGCAGGGCCTCGCTCAGGCTTTCGCCGTCCCGGACCGCCTGATGGATGGTCCGGATTTCATCGCGGATCCACCGATTACTGATGGTTTCTCCGGTGATCTGCAGCGCCGTCAGGATGGGCACACCGTTATCCAGGAGCGTGCCCAGCGTCCGGGCAAACTTGGCCATCTCATATTTGACCACCAGGGTTCTCAGCACGGGAACCCTGAGAAACAGCGCGTCATAGTACCTGCGGCCCTGTTCGTTTTTCCACGCCCGGTACAGACCCGCCAGCAGTCCGACCAGCCCGATCAGCACGGCCCACCACCAGTTCCCCATAAAATCGCTGAACCCCATCAAAATACGGGTAGGCAGCGGCAGTTCAGCGTTAAAATCCTCAAAAATCCGGATGAATTTCGGAAAAACAAACGAAACCAGAATAAACACGGCGGAAAAGCCGACGATAATCAAAAATACCGGATAAACCATGGCGGAGATGACCCGCCCCTTCAGCTCCTCTTCCTGTTCCCCGAACGCGCAGATCCGCCACAGCACTTCCTCGAGCATGCCTCCGGTCTCGCCGGCCCGCACCAGGCTGACATACATGGCCGGAAACAGGTCGGGATGTTTCTCCATCGCTTCGGCCAGGCTACTGCCCTGCTGCACGTCTTCCCGGAGCTGGTCAATTACCTTCCGCAGCCGGGGATTTTCCGTCTGGTCCACCAGCGTCCGCAGCGCGCGGGTAATCATCATGCCCGATTCAAACAGGTTGGCCAGCTGGCGGAGAAAAACGTTACGGTCTTTAATGCTGATCCGCCGCAATTTTTCCCGGAGCACATCGCGGGATGTTTCTCCGGTATCCTCCTCCACTTTCAGGGGAAAGTACCCGAGCTCGCGAATCCGCGCGACAGCTGCGCGGGAGGACTCCGCCTCCAGGGTCCCTTCGACATTTTCGCCGGGGCCTTTTCGCGCGACATAGCGGAAACGGGGCATA
>JAKOTZ010000167.1 GCA_029776995.1 Candidatus Hydrogenedentota bacterium | reverse complement strand
CACTGACTATTGAAAAAGGCATGCCTGTGGTTTCCATGTAACGCGGCGGTGGCCTGCGTGCTCTTGGCGCTGGCCACCGGCGCCGCGCAAGCCCAGTCGCTGACCATTACGTCCGCGCCCAACGCGGTGGGCAGCGGCGCCCGCGCGCTGGGCATGGGCGGCGCGTTTATCGCCGTGGCGGACGACGCCACCGCGGCATCCTGGAACCCGGGCGGGCTGACCCAGCTGGAACGGCCGGAAATCTCCTTTGTGTACGACTTCGCCCGTTTCAGGGAATCGGTGGATTCCGACAGTCATCCGGAACTGAACACGGATGAATCGCTGTCCCTGGATGGCATCAACTACCTCAGCGTGGCATATCCCTTCCCCTGGACCCTCGGGGGGCGCAATTTCGTGCTCAGCCTGAACTATCAGCGGAAATACGATTTTGACCGGACCTTTGACCTGCGCTACAGCGACCTGGCGGCCCTGACCGGGGGCAATATCGCCGCCATCCGGGCCCGGGTGCGGTACCGGCAGGAGGGACAGCTCAGCGCGCTGTCGCCGGCGTTCGGCATCGAGCTGACCGAAACCCTGAGCGTGGGGGCTGTACTTAACCTGTGGGACCAGTCCATTATTCCCTCCAACGAATGGACCATCCGCACGGAAGAACGTCGTTTCGCCTGGATTAACAACCGCCTGCTGCCGGGTTCCCGGACGGTGCTGCGGGTCGTTGAAAAATACCGGGATTTCTCCGGAACCAATTTTACGCTGGGCGCGTTTTACCGTCCGGACGACCGGTGGAGCTTCGGCCTCGTTTATCACACGCCCTACACCGCGGAGGTGGACTATTCCCGTGAAGTGGGCGTGTTCAACGCGGGCGCCGGCGCCGGGTCAACCTATGAGTCCCGCCGAAAAAAAATCGATTTTCCCTGGGCGCTGGGCGCCGGCGCGGCCTGGCGTCATCCGAATGACCGGCTGATCCTGTCGGCCGACGTTACGTACCGCGCGTGGGACCGCTTTATCATTCATGACCCGCGCAACCCGCTGCTCTCGCGGAGGAAAATCAGCGGCGTCACCGGTATCCATCCGGATGACGCCGAAGTGGACGGCACCTGGACCGTGCGGCTGGGCGCGGAATACCTGTTTATTGACGACCGGAAACCCAAACAAAACCTGCTGCCCAGCATCCGCGCCGGCGTGTTCTATGATCCGGAGCCCGCCTCCCACCGCGCCAGCCGCTGGTACGGGCTGGACGGCGGATCGGGGAGGCCGGACCAACATTTTGGCGTTACCCTGGGCGCGGGGGTGCTGATCGGAGACCGGATCAACCTGGATTTCGCGTACATATACCGGTGGGCTGATGGCGCCCGGGGAGATACGTTTGCCCTGCCCGAGACGTCTATAGACGTGGACCGCCACCAGTTCTACGCGTCAACCGTCATTTATTTCTAACCGGGCGCGCCTTCAGAAAAGGACCAGGGCCCGGCAGATCAGCGCGGCCGCGCGGGATTTGTTCAGCACGTAGAAGTGCACGCCGGGCACGCCGTGCGTCAGCAGCTCCTCCACCTGCCGGGCGGCATAGTACACGCCCACGGCATACTGCCCCTCTTCATCGCCCGCGTGCGCCTCAAGGCGGCGGACCAGTTCAGGATTCATGCGCGCGCCGCACAGCTCGGTCATCCGCAGCGCCTGGGGCAGGCTGGTTACGGGCAGGATGCCCGGAATAATGGGAACAGTAATGCCCGCCGCGACGCACCGGTCCCGGAAACGCAAAAAATCAATGTTTTCGAAAAACATCTGGGTGATGATGGCATCCGCGCCGGCATCCACTTTTTCCTTGAGGTAGTCTATGTCCTTCGCCATGGAGGGCGCTTCGGGATGGGTCTCAGGATACCCCGCCACGATGACGCCCAGGTCCGGCCGCGTCTCCCGGATCAGGCGCACCAGTTCCACGGCATGGCGAAAACCGTCGGGCGCGGGCTGAAACTCCACGCCGTTGCGGGGCGGATCTCCCCGAAGGGCGACGATCCGGTCCACGCCGAGGGATACCGCTTCTTCCAGGAAAGCTTCCAGGTACGCGCGGGTTGCGCCCAGGCAGGCCAGATGGGCTCCCGCGGGGATTCCCGGGTACAGTTGCCGGACTTCCCGCAGCAGGTTCAGCGTCCGGTCGCGGCTGGTGCCGCCCGCCCCGTAGGTGCAGGTAATGTAGGCCGGGCGGCAGGACGCCAGTTCAGGCAGGTGGGCAAACAGGCTTGCCCGGCCTTCGTCGGTTTTGGGCGGGAAAAGCTCAAAAGACACGGCCGGTTTGGCCTGGCGGTATACTTCCCGAAACGGGATCGCGCTCCAGTCAACCAAAAAGGGATCTCCCACGGTTTATCAGTGGCAGTTTTACTGATGAATAAAAGATTGTATTCCCGGACCGTCCCTGACGCAAAATACAGGATATGGGTATCTGAGGTCTCACAATAGATGCGACAGCGTTTTTTCTTAACAGGCAGGGAGAGGTACACTGACTGCTGAGGAATATAAATGTGGGTGGGTTATATCTTACACAGGGAAAGTGCCAAGGGGATGATGATATTGGCAATGTGATGCCGTCCATGCCCTCCGCCGGCATATCCTCCACAAAAACAGCCGGGCAATTTCTCTTTACACGCCGGGAAATTTATCTGCTAACAGTATTGTTTGCGGCAGGCATTCTTTTGCGCGCGGCGCGGCTGGCGGAAATCGCGCAGTATCCGGAGTGGATCGTTCCGGATAAAGACCAGGTCGACATGGCCTTTTTTTACAATTACGGTCAGGACCTTGCCAATAAGTTCCGCGATTTCCTTGGGATGCCCCATCCTGAACCGAATCCGCTGCCCCCGTCTCCAGTAAACTGGACGCAAAGCCCGGATGAAGGATTCATGCGTCCCCCCGCCTACTCTGTTTTTCTTGGCGGAATCTTTCTGTTGTCCGGAAATAGTCTGCTTGCCCCGATCATCGTCCAGTCAATACTGGGCGTGCTGAGCGCGTTCCTTGCCTGGCGTTTGGCCCGGCAGATCGGCGGCCGCGCGCCGGCCCTGCCGACGGCAGCTTTCATGCTGTTCTACTGGGTGCTTCTGGTGTATGAAGGGGTGTATCACGCCCTGACGCTGATGGTGTTTCTGGCGCTGCTGCTGGTCAATGCCCTGGAGTACTGGTCCCGCCGTCCATCGCTGCTCCGCGCGGCGCTGGTGGGATGCTGCATCACGCTGAATATGCTGGCGGCCCCTTCATCGGCGTTATTCGCTCCGGTAGCGGCCCTTTGGATGTGGCTGTGGCTGCGCAGCCAGGTTGGCTCCTGGAAGAAATCCCTGCCTGTAATGTTACGGCAGGTCTCTGTCACTGCCATCTGTTCCGCGCTGCTGGTCAGTCCAAGCGCATGGTCCAACTTTAAGGCGACAGGACAGCTGGCGCTTGTGGCGCCGGGATTGGGAAGCATGTTACTTATTGGAAATCATGACGGCGCCAATGGGTACTATCACGACCCGCAAAAAGCCATAATCGGAATTGAAGATACGGGAGACTCGAAAACTAACAGCCGGATTATTCTGGAGAAAACAGGAAAAAACATTCCTCCCGTTCGGATGTCTTCGGAATCAGGAAAACTGGCTGTTCAATGGATACGGGCCCATCCGGGTGAATTTCTGCGGCTTACGCTGAAACGGGCGGTTATTTTCTGGCAACCCAAAGAAATCAGCCACAACGTGCAGGAATATTGCGCGAAACAGATGTCCAGAATTCTGCGCTGGCTGCCCGGGGGTTTCCCGGAGATTCTGGGAGGAGTGGGTGCGGCTGTGGTTATGGGGCTGTTTTTGTGGCGAGCTACGCCGTGGCCCGTCCGTCTGCGCTGGTTGCTCCCGGCGCTGTACAGCCTGGTTTGGTATTTGCCGTTCACGGTTTTTTATTACGCGGGACATTACCGCGTTCCCATCCTGCCTTTTTTGGCGATGCTGGCCGCAGGCGGACTTTGGTCTGCTATTACCTCCCTGAGGAAACATCCTGCGACGGCCGGCATGGCTTTGTGTTTTGCCTGCGCGCTCTGGCTGGGAACCCGGCTCATCCCGGTGGATTACGAGAGTGACTGGGAGCGCTGGTTCTACTATAAACCCGAGGCGGTGCGGCGTTTCCGGGGAGAATCCGGCCTGAAGCATCTGGAATCCCTGGTTGAATCGACGGATCTATCCAGATCCCCATCTGCCTGCCTTTTTATGGCACAGCGAAAAATGGAACGGAAAGATTTTTCCGCCGCGATTGAGTGGTGCCAGAGGGGGTTGGGCCGGGAAAACCTTTCGACCGAACGGCGGGTATGGTTGCTTGAATTTCTCATGGGAACCCTGCAGGCCGGAGGGGCAACTTCCGAAGAGGTTGACCGGGCTGTTCAGGAACTATTGCGGCATGACCCTGATAATTTTCTTGCCCGGATGTATCGGGCCAATCAAGCCATGCGGGCTACCGACTATCAGGCCGCGGTTGATGAATTGAATATTGCGTTGCGTACTAAACCCGAAAACGGGAACGCCTGGTTTTTGTTGGGGCAGTGCCGGGTGGCCATGGGATTTCCGGAACTTGCCGAGTCGGCGTACCGTAAAGGCCTGGAAATGGATCCAAACGATCCGTGGCCCGCGATGGGATTGGCGGGCGTGCTCGAAACGCAGGGGCGCCTGGAGGAGGCCCGGCAGGCCGTACAGGAGGCGCTGCGGCGCGCCCCAAACCTCCGGGCCGCACAGGAAAAACTGAAAAATTGGGGTGATTAACCGGCCTATGTCTGCTCTTACAGGCCATAACCGAAACGTTTTTCTTAATCGTACCGAATACCTGCTGTTAGGCGTACTGTTTCTGCTGGGCGCAACGGTGAGGGTAGGCGTCATCGCGGAGCAATATCAGTTTCCAGGGTTGATCATTCCAGATTACGACCAAACGGATCTGGCAATTTTTTATAACCACGGCCAACAACTTGCGAACGAAATTCGGAGCCGGTTGTGCTTGCCCCAGCCTGATCCCCTACCTTCCTCTCCCGTCTCGATGACACAGAATAAAGACGAGTGTTTTCTGCGTCCTCCAGCTTACCCGTTTTTTCTGGCGTTGGTGTTTGTTTTAACCGGTAATGCCCTGATGGCGCCGATTGTTCTTCAGTCCCTGATGGGACTGATAAACGCTATTTTGGCGTGGCGGCTGACGCGGCGTATTGGAGGGCCTTTTCCGGCCCTGCTGACGGCAGCATTTATGTTGTTCTACTGGGTGCTCATAGTGTATGAAGGGGTATACCACGCCCAGACGCTGATGATTTTTCTGGCGCTGATTTTCCTCAACGCTTTGGAAATATGGTCTGAAAAACCATCCTTGGCCCGGGCGGTGCTTACCGGATGTTTTTTTGCGCTGCATCTTTTTGCTTCACCGTCCGCTATTCTGTTTATGCCGGTTGCTATGCTGTGGATGGCTTTCTGGATTCATTTTTCGTCTCAGGACTGGCGGTCTGCCGCGCGTCAGGCGTATCGGCATATATTTTCTTTTGCCCTTGGCACAACCGTCCTGGTTGCGCCGGTGACCATCTCCAACTGGATGGCGGACGGGCATTTTACCCTGATATCAACCGGCGGGGGATATATGTTGATGTTCGGCAACCATGAGGGGGCGGACGGATACTTTAAACCTTTTGAATCAAAAGAATTGGGTATACAGATAAGCGCCAATGATTACGGGGATATTTGTGAGGAATTCCAGAGAAAAACTGGTATTAAACTCATCCCTGCTGTAGTCAACAAACTTGCAAAAAACGCCGCACTGGGCTGGATACGGGCCCATCCAGACGTATTTCTGCGGCTTACGCTGAAACGGGCGGTTATTTTCTGGCAACCCAAAGAAATCAGCCACAACGTGCAGGAATATTGCGCGAAACAGATGTCCAGAATTCTGCGCTGGCTGCCCGGGGGGTTCCCGGAGATTCTGGGAGGACTGGGTGCTGCCGTGGTAATGGGCTTGTTTTCCTGGCGAGGCGTGTCGCGGCCCGTCCGTCTGCGCTGGCTGCTCCCGGCGCTGTACAGCCTGGTCTGGTATTTGCCGTTCACGGTTTTTTATTACGCGGGGCATTACCGCGTGCCCATTCTGCCTTTTTTGGCGATGCTGGCCGCTGGAGGGGTTTGGTCTGCCGTTACCTCCCTGAGGAAACGTCCTATGGTTGCCGGCATTGCTTTATGTTTTGCCTGCGCGCTCTGGCTGGGAACCCGGCTCATCCCGGTGGACTATGAGAGCGATTGGGAGCGCTGGTTTTACTATAGACCCGAGGCGGTGCGGCGTTTTCAGGGGGAAAATGATTTGGCCGCTCTGGAATCCCTGGTTGAATCGGCGAACCTGTCTTACTCTCCATCCGCCTGCCTTTTTATGGCCCAGCAGGCCAATCAGCGGAAAGATTTCTCCTCCGCCATTACATGGTGCCGCCGGGGACTGCGGATAAAAAACCTTACTGTAGAATATCGCCAACAATTTCTGGAAGGATTAACCTCTGCGCTTTTAGCAAGCGGTGAAAATTCAGTTGAAGTTGAACACCTATGCCGGGAGTTGCTCAAATAC
This sequence comes from Candidatus Hydrogenedentota bacterium, assembly GCA_029776995.1. GTDB lineage: Bacteria > Hydrogenedentota > Hydrogenedentia > Hydrogenedentales > CAITNO01 > JAGPFE01. The sequence continues at coordinate 6,333 of JAKOTZ010000167.1, read as the reverse complement.
GCGCCGGAAAATTTTAACGCCCGAATGTACCTGGCCGATTTGGCGCTCAAAGATAAAAATTATCACGACGCTTTAATACACTTGGTTCAGGCTGTAGAAACAAAACCGCAGGATGGCCTGGCCTGGTTTTTACTGGGGCAGTGTCAGATGGCTTTGGGTTTCCCCGATCTCGCTGAAGAGGCGTACAGAAAAGGACTCGATGCGGATTTGTCCAATCCATGGCCCGCCATGGGATTGGCTGGAATTCTGGAGCAGAAAGGACAGATAACGGAAGCGCGTAAAGCTGTTGAGGAAGCTTTACGACGCGTTCCGGAGCTCCAGGCAGCCCATGAAATGCTTCAAAGGCTCAATGATTTACAGTAGAATGTTTCTGCCAAAAGAGAACTGGCATCCGGATGAATCTCCTGTACGACACTTCGGAAAACAACTGTCTTCGCCGGATTGAGCGATTTGCCCTAATTGCGCTCTTTGCAACCGGACTCATACTTCGGATATTTCGATTGGTCGAAATCGGCCAGCATCCTGAATGGCTGGTGCCTGATTTGGATCAGTTGGATATGGGGTTCTTTTATAATTATGGTCAATTTTTAGCTGATGAAATCCGTAACCGAACAGGAGTGGGGCCTGTCGCGTCAAGTCTGCCTTCATCACCGGTAACATGGACTCAGGATAAGGATTCATGTTTTGTTCGCCCTCCGGCTTACTCGTTTTTTCTGGCGTTGGTGTTTGTTTTAACCGGTAATACCCTGATGGCGCCGATAGTTCTTCAGTCCCTGATGGGACTGATAAACGCTGTTTTGGCGTGGCGGCTGATGCGGCGCATCGGAGGGCCTTTTCCGGCCCTGCTGACGGCAGCCTTCATGTTGTTCTACTGGGTGCTCATAGTGTACGAAGGGGTGTACCACGCCCAGACGCTGATGATTTTTCTGGCGCTGATTTTCCTCAACGCTTTGGAAATATGGTCTGAAAAACCTTCTCTGGGACGTGCGGCGTTTACCGGATGTTTTTTTGCGCTGCATCTTTTTGCTTCACCGTCCGCCATTCTGTTTATGCCGGTTGCCATGCTGTGGGTGGCTTTCTGGATTTATTTTTCGTCTCAGGACTGGCGGGCCGCCGCGCGTCAGGCGTATCGGCATATGCTTGCATTCGCCCTTGGAGCGATTGTCCTGGTTGCGCCGGTGACCATCTCCAACTGGATGGCGGACGGGCATTTTACCCTGATATCAACCGGCGGGGGGATGATGCTGGCTTTTGGAAACCTTGACGGGGCCGATGGTTATTTTCACGCGTTTACGGCGAAACAAATCGGAATATCGACTGATTCCAGTGACTATTACGAAGTAAGCACGCACTTCCAAAATGCTACAGGAAAAAAGCTCACGCCATACATGGTTGACAAACTTTGTAGAAACAGCGCTCTTCAATGGATTTGGTCTCACCCGTTAAGTTTTCTAAAGTTAACGATCAAACGGGCGATTATTTTCTGGCAACCCAAAGAAATCAGCCACAATGTGCAGGAGTACTGCACGAAACAGATGTCCCGCATTCTGCGCTGGCTGCCTGGGGGGTTCCCGGAGATTCTGGGAGGGCTGGGTGCTGCAATGGTTATGGGGCTGTTTTTGTGGCGAGCTACGCCGTGGCCCGTCCGTCTGCGCTGGCTGCTCCCGGCGCTGTACAGCCTGATCTGGTATTTGCCGTTCACGGTTTTTTATTACGCGGGACATTATCGCGTTCCCATCCTGCCTTTTTTGGCGATGCTGGCCGCGGGCGGACTTTGGTCTGCCGTAACTTCCCTGCGGAGCAGGCCAGCGGCGGCCGGCATTGCTTTATGTTTTGCCTGCACGCTCTGGCTGGGAACCCGGCTCATTCCGGTGGACTATGAGAGTGACTGGGGTAGGTGGCTGTACTATAGGCCTGAAGCCACTTTGCGGCTAAAGGGCGAACCTGTTTTTTCCTTGGAGACGGAAGTACGAAAGGCCGGTCTGGAAAGATCGTCATACGGTTGTTTATTTCTGGCGCGCTGTGCCAGTGATCGAAACGATTTCAAAACTGCTGTTATGTGGTGCCGTCAGGGATTGAAGCTGCATAACCTTACCGAAGAATCTCGAGTGGGATTGCTGGAACTTCTTATGGGAACCCTGCAGGCCGGTGGGGCACCTTCCGAAGAGGTTGACCAGGCTGTTCAGGAACTATTGCGGCATGACCCTGATAATTTTCTTGCCCGGATGTATCGGGCCAATCAGGCTATGCGGGCTGCCGACTATCAGACTGCGGTTGATGAATTGAATATTGCGTTGCGTACCAAACCCGAAAACGGGAACGCCTGGTTTCTGCTGGGGCAGTGCCAGATGGCCATGGGGTTTCCGGAACTTGCCGAGTCGGCGTACCGCAAAGGCATGGAAATGGACCCCGGCGATCCGTGGCCTGCGATGGGGCTGGCGGGCGTGCTTGAATCGCAGGGGCGTCTCGAGGAGGCTCGGCAGGCCGTTGAGGAGGCGCTGCGGCGCAAACCTGACCTGCAGATGGCCCGGGAGTCGCTGGAGCGTTTGAATCGGGCCCTGTCGTCTAAGGCCCCAGGGTCTCAGGCGTCTTTTCCGGCGGAGGCGTTACCGTTACCCTGATCCGGCGGTTCAGCCATCTTCACCGGCCAGGTCTTCCCAGGCCGAATAAAGCTCCGACAGATCCCGTTTCAGGTTCTCGTACTCTTCCGTAAGTGATGCCGCGGCCTGATAATCCGCCGGGTCCAGCGCGGCAAAGCGCGCGGGATATTCAGCCAGCAGGGACTCCATGGCGGCAATATCCGCTTCCACCTGTTCCAGGCGCCTTTGCCGCTGGCGTTGCGCCCGTTCTTTGGCTTTGCGCTCGGCGCGCGGATCTTCTGCGGCACTGTTATCGGCGGACTGGTCCGGCCTTTTGCGTTCACGGACACGGAGCGCTTCTTCCGTCCGGCGCGCGGGGCCATCCCGCTCATCCATTTCTGGCATTCGGGCGCGCTGCCGCTCGTGGTATTCCGAGTAATTGCCGATGAATATTTCCGCCTGGCCGTTCCGCAGCACGATCAGCCGGGTTGCCAGCCGGTCTACCAGCGCCCGGTCATGGCTTGCGACAATCATGCTGGCATTGCTTTCCGTCAGGGCGTTTTCCAGCGCTTCCCGGGACGCGATATCCAGATGGTTCGTGGGTTCGTCCAGCAGCAGCACGTTGGCTCCGCCCGCGATCAGGCGCCCCATGGCCAGCCGGGCCAGTTCCCCGCCGCTGAGCGCGTCGACCGGCTTGAACACATCATCTCCGGAGAACAGCAGACGTCCCAGGAAAGTCCGCGCCTGTTCGGGCGTCCAGTCCGGACGGGCATCCAGCATCGCCGTAACCACGTCCCAGCGGGGGTTCAGGCTTTCGTGGTGCTGCTCAAAAAAACCAACACTGATTTTATGTCCGGGGCGCACTTCGCCGCGGGTGCCCGGAATCCGGCCGGCAAGCTGCCGCAGCAGGGTGGTTTTGCCGCTGCCGTTCGGGCCGATCAGGCCGATGCGCTCGCCCCGGCGCAGTACGAATGAAACCCCGTCATACAGCACGAGGTTTCCGTGGGCCATGGCGAGGTCCCGCGCCTCCAGGGCCACTTCGCCGCTGACGGCGACCGATCCCAGGCGGAAGGCAGCCGTATCTGCCTCCGGAGGAGGCGCTTCCACCCGTTCCATCTTTTCCAGGGCGCGGATTCTGCTCTGCACCTGACGGGCCTTCGTGTTTTTGTAGCGGAACCGCTCGATAAACACCTCCTGTTTCCGGATATACGCTTCCTGCCGTTCCCAGGCTTTCTGCTGCTGTTCGCGGATCAGCGCTTTCTGGGCGAGGTAATAGGCGTAATTCCCGGAAAACTCCCACAGCCGGCCGCGCTCGATTTCCACGATCCGGTGCGCTACGGCGTCCAGCATGCGCCGATCGTGGGAAATAATGACGACAGCCTGCCCGCATTCCTGGAGGTAATCTTCCAGCCATTCCCGGGCGTCCATGTCCAGGTGGTTTTCGGGCTCGTCCAGCAGCAGCAGGTCCGCTTCGCGCAGCAGCACCAGCGCGAGCATCAGCCGGGTGCGCTGTCCGCCGCTCAGCACGCGGAATGGGAGCGAAAATTCGGTGTCCCGGAACCCCAGCCCGGACAGGGTGCGCCGGATGCGGTTTGGGTAGTCCCATCCCCCTCGCGCCTCGAATTCATGCTCCAGCCGGGCGTAGGCTTCCACGGCGCCCGGTTCATGCCGCGCCATGGCCTCCCCCAGCCGCGCCAGCTCCTGTTCCATGGCGCGGACTTCCGCGAAGGCCTCCAGGGCAATATCCATCACCGTGGTTTCGCCGTCGAAGCGGGGCAGCTGGGCCAGCGAGGCCATGCGCAGCCGTTGGGCCCGTTCCACCGTTCCGTCGTCCGGCGTCACTTCACCGGTGATGATCCGGAACAGGGTGGATTTGCCGCTGCCGTTCCGGCCGATCAGCCCGATGCGCTCACCGGCCTCCACCCGGAAGCTGACCCCGTCCAGCACGGCTTCGCCGAGGTAGTATTTGCTGATGTTGTCCAGACGTACCAGGCTCATAAATGGTGTTGTCCCGCGCCTTTGTGCCGACAGGCATAGGGCCCCATGGGCTTATCCTTCAGGGGGCAGTTCCGTATCCGGCGTTTGCGCCGGCGGAGCGGAATGTGGTGTTGCTTCGGGCGCTGCCGGTTCCAGTGGAATGATGTCACCCGAATTCGCCCCGGCGGACGGATCGGTCACCAGCGTGCCTTCAGGAGAAACCTCCTCTTCCGGCGGCGGAGGCGGTATGTATTCAGGCGGCCGGGTTCCCGTCAGGTAGGCTTCCTCGTAGGACCCGCCCAGGGTGCCCGTGGTGCGGTTGATCTTGTAAAACGTAACCCCGGGCGGCACTTCAAAATCTTCCACCGGAAGCCCTTCATGGGCCTCGCTCATGAATTCCACCCAGATCGGGCAGGCCAGCCGGCCGCCCGTGTAGTCCGCGCCGTGGCCCAGCGGCCGGTTGTCCCGGTATCCAACCCACACGACCGTGGTGTACTGGCGGGTGAAACCGCAGAACCAGGCGTCCCGGCTGTCATTGGTGGTGCCGGTTTTGCCCCCGACCGGCCGTTTCAGCGCGCTGGCGCGCCAGCCGGTTGGATAAAATCCCTCCCCGGGTTGGCATACCCCTTCCATCATGTGCAGCGTTACGTAAGCCACCCGGGGATCCATGGCGGGTACGGGGGCCCGGCGGTCCCGGGTATCCAGCCGGACCAGGCCGTCCCGGTCGCGGACTTCCGTCACGAATACCGGTTCATACCGCTGGCCCCCGAGGGGAAACACCGCGTACGCCGCGCAGTGGTCCAGCGGGCGGACCTCCCCCGCGCCCAGCGCGATGCTCAGCCCTTCCACGTCGGTGGGAATGCCGCACCGTTCCAGCAGCGCGCGCACGACCGGCAGCCCGACCGACTCGGCCAATTTGATGGAGACAATATTGACCGACTTCTCCAGGGCGTGCCGTATCGGTATGGGGCCGCTGAACCCCCCGCCGAAGTTTTTGGGCGCCCAGATTTTTCCGCCTGGCAGAGGCCGGTAATAGGGCGCGTCCACCACGATTGAAGACGGGGTATATCCGTTTCCGATCGCCGCCGCCCAGATAAAAGGCTTGATGCTGGACCCCGGCTGCCGGCGCGCCTGGGTTGCCGTATTATATTTTTCCCGGCTGAAGTCCCGACCGCCGACCATGGCCCGGACATATCCCTCCCAGGGAGACCGGTTGTCCAGGCACACCAGAGCGCCGCTTACGGGAACAAATTCGTCCAGCTTTCCGGCTTTTTCCAGGCGTTTGCGCTGTTTCTCGTCGAAAGCATCCAGCGCTTCATTCAGGACCCGCTCGGCGATGCGCTGCAGGCGCATGTCGATGGTGGTCTGGATTTGCAGGCCTTCCTGAAAAATTTCATCCCAGCCGAACCGGTCCATCAGAAAACGGCGGACCGATTCCGAAAAATAGGGGGCCTGGAATTGCGCCACGTTGCCGGACGCCAGCCGCGCCGCTTTTTCGAACCGCGCGTTAACCTGGGCTTCGAGGTCTTCGGCTTTGGCGGCATCCCGTTCTTCCGCCGTGATAAACCCTTCCTCGTACATCTGGTCCAGCACGATATTCCGGCGCAGGGTGGCGTTTTTGAGGCTGGATATCGGATTGTTCCGGTTGGGGGACCGCAGCAGTCCGGCGATGGTCGCGGCCTGTCCCAGGGTCAGGTCTTCCACGTTTACGCCGAAATACTGCCTTGCCGCGGCGTCCACGCCGTACGCGCTGATGCCAAGAAATACCTGGTTCAGG
>JAKOTZ010000166.1 GCA_029776995.1 Candidatus Hydrogenedentota bacterium | reverse complement strand
CAGCCCACCCGGCCATGCAGGGGACCGGCAATCCACGTTCCCGTTTCGTCGTAGGCGTCATCCCATCCGTAGTCCCGCCAGTCGCTGTAGCCGATAACCACGTCGGTTACGCCGTCACCGTCCACGTCCGAAAAACGGTACTGGCAGTCCCGGTCATAGTGTTCCGGGGGAGGCACGGGAACAGGTTCCGGGTGACGGAAGCCGTTTGCGGGGAAATTCCGGTACGCGGCGCCCGGTTCACAGACGACGGCCTCGCCGCGGACGTATGACACCGTCAGGTTCCGCCGCTGTTTCCGGTCGATCACCCGGCCGGGGCGCAGGACCGGCGTCCCGTCATTTTCGAACAGGACCGTGCCCGGCGAGGGCATGCCCGCGCTGGATACCAGCAGGTCCATATCGCCGTCCCCGTCGTAGTCCATCGGCAGGGGAACTGCCCAGAGCCCCCAGCCGAGATCGCAGGTCAGCCCGTCCCGGTTGTAGGCGAGTTTATGGCTTTCCCCGAAGTCCGGGTCGGCGGCGCCCGCCGCGGCCGCCAGTAAAATGAAAACCAGTCCTATCCTCATGGTGCGTCTCCTGGATGCTTAGGTCCGGCGATTATCCGAAAAATCGGTTTCACTGAACAGGCTGATCTGTTCCCAGCTGCCGCCGTGGAACCGGAGGATGATGGCGGCGCTCAGCGTCGTAATGAAAATCGTGGCGCCGATCCAGGCGCCGAAAGTCTCCAGGCCCAGCCCAATGGACAGTCCGGCCGACAGCGGCAGGCCGAAACCATAGGCCAGCAGGGCGGTCGCCCACATGATCCAGCGGGTATCTCCCGCGCCCCGGAGCGCGCCGCTCAGCGTGATGTTGATCGCGTCAAAAGCCTGAAAAAAAGCCGCCAGGATCAGCAGCCGGCGGGCCAGGCTGACCACTTCGGGGTTGTCCGGCCGAAACAGGATCCGGGTCAAAAAGCCGCCCCCCGCCGCGATCAGGATCCCCATGATCACCATATACGTCACCGACAGCCTGACCGCGGTCCATGCCCTGGCCCGGGCTCGGGCCCGGTCGCCCCGGCCTATCCACTGCCCCACGATCGCGGAGATCCCCTGGTGAATCCCGATCACCGGCATGAAGGTGATGGAATTGAAACTCAGCGCGATGGTATTGGCCGCCATCTGCACCGGACCGAACCGGCCGATGATATAAGATATCCAGATCCACCAGTTGGCCACGTCCAGGAACATGGCTAGGGCCGCCGGGGCGCCCACCCGGATAATCTCCCGGCACATCGGCAGGCGGACCCGCCATTCCCGCAGGGTGCCGTATACCCGCCGGTTGGGGCGGGACAGAAAAACCGCCATGAGCAACAGGGCCTGAAACGCCATGGCGATGACCGTGGCGGTGGCCGCGCCCTGGATGCCCATCGCCGGAAAACCCAGCCTGCCGAAAATCAGCAGGTAGTTCAGGATCAGGTTGATGGCGTTGCCCAGTACGGCCGCGTACATCGTTACCGACGGGCGGCCGATCCCCTGGAAAAAACCGGAAAGTGCCGCCACAAGGCTGACAAAATAGTAGCCGCACAGCCGGATGCGGAAATAATCCTTCTCCAGCGCGGCCACGGAAGGCGCGTGTCCCATGCTGTCAAAAAGCGGGGACGAGAGCGGATACAGCGCCAGGGCCAGCACCACCGAGAGCAGCGAGAGGTGGATGCCCTGCCAGGTGTACCGCGCGCAGTCCGGACGGTCCCCCTGGCCGTAACGCTGGGCGACAAATGTTGTGGTGATGCTGGTAAACCCCATGGCCAGCGTGCTGAGCGTGTAGGCCGCGATGTCCGCCGAACCGACCGCTGCCAGAGCATCTTCCGACCGAAGCCAGCCGATCATTACCCGGTCCATGAAGCCCATGACCGTGTACGAAAGCATGCCCAGCACGATCGGTCCCGAAATGCGCACGATTTCCCGCACGCCGGTCCCGGGCGGTTCCGGGGCATGGATGCTGGAGCTTATGGATGGCTGAGGCGTCAAATTTTTCGCGCTCCCGCTGGGGTCGGAACAGAAAACAACGCTGATGTGTTAGTGTACACGACCCCTGTTTTCTTCCGGGACTAACAGTTCCGGCTTACTTGGGAATCTCCGCGGGGAAACTATACTATATTGCACATGAGCGATCCCGTTCTGCTGTCAAATTCAGGTCCTGCCTGCCAGGGGCGCGTGGAGTCGCCCCGGACAGGTCAGGATATCGTGGTGGTCAGCGGACTGCCCAGGTCCGGCACGTCCATGGCAATGGCCATGCTGGCGGCCGGAGGGCTTCCCGTGCTCGATGACGGATCCCGTCCGGCGGACCCCCATAATCCCGGCGGGTACTACGAGTACGCCCCGGTACGCGCCAGCCGTTCGGATACGTCCTGGGTGGCGCGCGCGCCGGGGAAAGCCGTCAAGGTGGTCGCGGCGCTGCTGCCCTGGCTACCGCCGGACCAGCGGTACCGGGTGATCTTTATGGTTCGGGACGTGCTGGAAACGGCCGTGTCGCAGCGGCGGATGCTGGAAGGCGGGCCGGCGGAGGCTACGGCCGAAGATCGGCGTTTTGCCCGACTGCTGGCGGCGCATCTCCGCGAGGTATCAGCCTGGCTGCGTTCGGCCGGCCACATGGACACGTTATGGGTGAGCCACCGGGCGGTGCTGCGTGATCCCCTCCGGCAGGCGGCACGCATGGCGGCGTACGCCGGCGGACCGTTGGACGCGGACCGGATGGCGGCCGCCGTCCGGCCGGGCTGGTGGCGGGCGCGGCGATATATTAGAGAAAATTTTCTTCAATGTTGCAATAAGGATTTATTTCTTGATACAATACCCAGGACCGACCTCGCAGTGCGGTCCGCGGATGCCGGGACCCGTGATGTCCCGGCGTCCGCGGCCGATTCACCAGGGTCCCCCTCCCGCAGGGTCAACAGGATAAGGCTGCTCCGCCATGAATGATTCCTTCTCCTGGAAAACGGTTCTCGCTTCCACCATCCTCCGCGAACTTACCGCCGCCATCTCCGGCCTGGTCCTCGTCCTCTTCATCTTCGGACACCTCGCCGGAAATTTCCTCCTCTTTCTCGGGCCCGACGCCTTTAACGGATACGCCGAGCGCCTCCAGTCCCTCGGCCCCCTCCTTTGGCTCGCCAGGCTGGTCATCCTCACCGCCGCCGTCCTTCACGTCAGCGCGACCATTTCCCTCAAACTCCGAAACCGCGCCTCCAGGGACACGGCCTACGCCGTTACCCGACGCAACGCGGACCGGCCCCTCGGAACCCCAACGATGATTTACACCGGCATTATCATCGCCTGTTTCGTCATCCTGCACATCAGCGATTTCACCCTGGCCGACAAAACCGGGCCGCGCTCCATCATCGGCGGCCAGAGTCTGGGCCTGTACGGCGTGGTCCTGAACGGTTTCGCCAATCCCCTGCGCGCGGTTGCCTATATCGTGGCGGTCTGGGCGGTCGGCCTGCATTTCAGCCACCTGTTCTCAAGCCTGTGGGTGACCCTCGGCGTACTCTCTGACCGGGCTACCCGGGCGATGAACCGCCTTGCCCTCGCGGTGGGCGTCCTGGTGGCGCTGGGGTTTACTGCGATTCCCGTGTTCGCCCTGATCAAAATGCGGTTACTCGGCGGCTGATTCAGCTGCCCCGATGGAGATATGCCCATGCTGGATGCCAGAGTGCCTGAAGGACCCCTCCCCGAAAAATGGACCCGGTGCCAGTTCGAGATGAAACTGGTCAACCCGGCCAACCGGCGAAAATTCACCGTCATCGTCGTCGGAACCGGCCTCGCCGGATCTTCAGCGTCGGCCTCCCTGGCCGAGCTGGGATACAACGTCAAAACCTTCTGCCTGAACGATACCCCGCGGCGGGCCCACAGCATCGCCGCCCAGGGCGGCATCAACGCCGCCAAAAATTACCGGAACGACGGCGACAGCGTCTACCGCCTGTTCTACGACACGATTAAAGGGGGCGACTACCGGTCCCGGGAAGCCAATGTCTACCGCCTGGCCGAAATCAGCGTCAAGATCATCGACCACTGCGTCGCGCAGGGCGTCCCCTTCGCCCGGGAATACGGCGGGCTCCTGGACAACCGATCTTTCGGCGGCGCCCAGGTCTCCCGCACCTTTTACGCCCGCGGACAGACGGGCCAGCAGCTCCTGCTGGGCGCGTACGGCGCCCTGATGAAAGAGGTCAAGGCCGGACGGGTGACCCTCTTTCCCCGCCGGGAAATGATGGACCTGATTGTCGCCGGCGGGCGCGCGGTGGGCATCATCGCCCGGAACCTGGTCACCGGCGCGCTCGAAACCCACATGGCCGACGCGGTGGTACTCGCCAGCGGCGGCTACGGCAATGTGTTTTTCCTGTCCACGAACGGCCGGTCCTGCAACGTCTCCGCCGCCTGGCGCTGCTACCAGCGCGGCGCGTTTTTTGCCAACCCCTGCTTTACCCAGATCCACCCCACCTGCATTCCCGTGCACGGCGACCTCCAGTCCAAGCTCACCCTCATGAGCGAAAGCCTGCGCAACGACGGGCGCATCTGGGTCTCCTGCAAGCCGGGCGACACCCGGCGCCCCAACGACATCCCCGAAGAGGAACGCTATTACTACCTGGAGGAGCGCTACCCGAGTTTCGGCAACCTGGTGCCCCGGGACGTGGCCTCCCGGAACGCCAAAATGGTCTGCGACGCCGGACTGGGCGTCCGCGGGGGGAACGCCGTATACCTCGATTTCCGGGACGCCATTGCCCGCGAAGGCGTCGCGGTCATCCGCGAGCGCTACGGAAACCTGTTCGATATGTACGAGCGGATCACCGGCTCAGACCCCTACAAAGAGCCGATGACTATTTTCCCCGCCATCCACTACACCATGGGCGGCCTGTGGGTCGACTATCACCTGATGAGCACCATACCGGGGCTCTTCGTGCTGGGCGAAGCCAATTTCTCGGACCACGGCGCCAACCGCCTGGGGGCGAGCGCCCTGATGCAGGGGCTCGCGGACGGCTACTTCATCATCCCCTACACCATGGGGCATTACCTGGCTTCGGCGGGACCCGCGAAAGTCGCCGCGGATGCCCCGGAAGCGCGAGAGGCCGCCGACGCCGCGGAAAACCGCATCCGCAAACTGATGTCCATCCGCGGAAAACGCACGGTCAACGAACTGCACCGCAGGCTGGGGCTCCTGCTGTGGGACAAATGCGGCATGGCCCGCAATGAACAGGGGCTGCGCGAGGCGCTGGAGGAAATCCCCGCCATCCGCGAAGAGTTCTGGAAGAACGTCAACATCCCCGGCGAGCCGGGAACCTTTAACCAGGTTCTCGAGCGGGCCATGCGCGTCGCCGATTTCATGGAATTCGCCGAGCTCATGGTGCGGGACGCCCTCGAGCGGCGCGAATCCTGCGGCGGACATTTCCGCGAGGAATTCCAGACCGAAGACGGCGAGGCGCTGCGCGATGACGAACACTTCGCCCACGTCGCCGCGTGGGAGTATAACGGGCCCGACGCGGCGCCCAGGCGGCATGTCGAGCCGCTGGTCTTCGAAGCGGTTAAGCCTTCCCAGAGGAGTTACAAGTAATGGCTGTCGGAACGATTTCCCTCACCCTGAAGGTTTGGCGGCAGGCGGGACCGGATCAGCCGGGACGCTTTGAAACCTACCGCGCCGAAAACATCCCCACCGATGTGTCGTTCCTGGAAATGCTGGATATCGTCAACGACGGGCTCGAGCGCGAAGGGAAAGAGCCCATCGCCTTTGACCATGATTGCCGCGAGGGCATTTGCGGATCCTGCGGCGCCGTGGTGAATGGGCGGCCCCATGGCCCCCGCAGGGCTACCACCCTCTGCCAGCTGCACATGCGCGAGTTCCGCGACGGCGAAACCCTCGTCATTGAACCCTTCCGCGCAAAAGCCTTCCCCGTCGTAAAAGACCTGGTGGTGGACCGATCCGCCTTCGACCGGATCATCCAGGCGGGCGGCTACGTCTCCGTGCGGACCGGACAGGCCCCCGACGCCAACGCCATCCCCGTCCCCAAACACCGGGCGGAGCGCGCCATGGACGCCGCCCAGTGCATCGGATGCGGCGCATGCGTGGCCGCATGCCCCAACGCTTCCGCCAGCCTGTTTACCGCCGCCAAAATTGTCCAGTTCGCCATGCTGCCCCAGGGGCATCCCGAACGGGTCCGCCGCGTGGTGGCCATGGTCGAGGCCATGGACCGCGAAGGCTTCGGCAGCTGTTCCAAGCATTATGAGTGCGAGGCCGCCTGCCCCAAGGAAATCAAGGTGGAAAACATCACCCTGATGAACCGCGAATACCTCCGCGCCATGGTCCGCGAAGACTGACCCGCCCCGCCCCAAACCATTCCCCGTAGGGGCACGCCATGGCGTGCCCCTACCATACCACCGGCGACCCTGGAACCGGCAGGTAAACCGCGTCGCATTATTGCCTGTCTTGCCCGGCGTCGGACTGTCCCGTTTTCCCCGCCGGCGCGGTCCATTCCGAACCGGCCGGTCGTAGGGGCACGCCATGGCGTGCCCAACCATAGGATGGCGGGGCGGTTTCAGGACAGCGGGATCCATGCCATATATCGCCCGTGCCGCCGCATCCTCCCAACGCGCGTGCCGCACGACTGTCCCCGCGGCGGGGATTGCGCTTTCCGATGCCGGAAAATGCCGTCGCCGGCCTTACCTGTCCGCAACAGGTCCCCCCGCTGAACGGGGTACCTTTTTCCGGCGCAACAGATTGCCCTTATATATGGGGGCATATCCCGCAGCGGCCACCCGGCCTCCCCGCCGGAACAACCCGCCCCGAACCGGCCGATTGTAGGGGCACGCCATGGCGTGCCCCTACAACACCGGTGACCCTGGAACCGGCGGGTAAACCGCCCCTTGCGTTATTGCCCGTCTTGCCCGACTGCTATTTGTCCCGTTGTTCCCGCTGGTATCGGTTCGGACCATTCCCGTAGGGGCACGCCATGGCGTGCCCACCCAGCCCCAAACCGTCATCCCGTAGGGGCGCGCCATAGCGTGCCCCCTACAGCACGGCCAGGACGCTGAACAGGTTGGCCGCTCCGGACGGACCTCCCTTCGGTGGCCGTTTTTTTCGGAACGATAGGAGAATACGCACCGCCTTTTTCCCCCTTCCTGTCCCCCTTTACCCCGGCGCGCTGGTGCAAACCCCAAATGGCAGGGGCGACCGGCATATCATCCCTTCTTCATCAGGGCAGCAATTCGGACTGGATGGAGTACATCCAGGGGAAAATGCGGGAATATGTCCGTCTTAATCCCTTCTTCATCAGGGCAGCAATTCGGACCCGAGACTAAGATTGTGAACGGATTCGCCCAGTTTTAGTCTTAATCCCTTCTTCATCAGGGCAGCAATTCGGACACGTCCAGGGACCAAGGATCGACCTGGAAAACTCTAGGGTCTTAATCCCTTCTTCATCAGGGCAGCAATTCGGACAATTTATAACCCTCTCGATTATGAAAACGGGGAGAAATGGTCTTAATCCCTTCTTCATCAGGGCAGCAATTCGGACCAGAACCGCCGATGGGAGCAAGTTGGCTCCCGATGAGGTGTCTTAATCCCTTCTTCATCAGGGCAGCAATTCGGACAAGCTATTATTGACAAAAGTCCACTGAACCCGCTTGGCAAACGTCTTAATCCCTTCTTCATCAGGGCAGCAATTCGGACTAATAGATGAGTATGGCTTTACGAGGGAATGTTACATTCCGTCTTAATCCCTTCTTCATCAGGGCAGCAATTCGGACCGCATGCTTTATAAGGTATTGAAAATAAACGACTTAAACTGTTTCATTTTGGAATGACGAGTTCAGCATGCTTAATTCCGATGTTGACATAACAGCGAAATTCGACATCCCCTTCAAATTCAACTGTTTAGACAGACTTGAAATGACGGCCATTTTTGGGCTTTTTCGTCATGTCAAGTCTCGCTCTAAAAACTATTATACTGCAAAATCCGGCCGGTGTCAAGCCCTTTTTGCAACTTTTTTTGCGCCGCCACCGATCCCCCGACCGGCTATCCATCCGGATTCCCCCACGGGCACGCCATGGCGTGCCCAACCATAGAATGGCGGGGCGGTTTCAGGACGGCGGGATCCATGCCATATATCGCCCGCGCCGCCGCATTCCCCCAACGCGCGTGCCGCCCGATTGTCCCCGCGGCGGGGATTGCGCTTTCCGATGCCGGAAAAGGCCGTCGCCGGCCTTACCTGTCCGCAACAGGTCCCCCCGCTGAACGGGGTACCTTTTTCCGGCGCAACAGATTGCCCTTATATATGAGGGCATATCCCCGCAACGGTCACCCGGCCGCCCCGCCGGCGCAGTCGGTACCGGATCGGTCGGCTGTTGGGCACGCCATGGCGTGCCCCTACAACACCGGTACCCTGGAACCGGCGGGTGAACAGCGCTTTCCCGTCCCGCCGGGATAGGCCCCCATATACCTGGTAAACCGTTGCGTCCGGAACGGGTCCGGACGCCGCGCCCCGGAGGAACCAACCATGGCCGTGATCCCCTTCACCCCGGCTGCCGCCGACACCGGCGCCCGTCCCGCCCCGCCGGCCGACCGGTGCCGCCCCGATCCCGGCCTGCCCGAATACCTCCGCTCCCGCGCCGACTTCGCCCGCCGCTTCTTCCGCGACCGCGACGGCAACCCCTGGGAGCCCCGCCCCTACCAGCTCCAGTCCCTCGAATCCAACGCCCCCCGCAAGGTCCACCGCGACGGCCGGGACGTCGGCAAAACCTCCGAAATCGAAATCACCGCCTGCTGGGCCGCCATGGCCCTGCCCGGCCGCGAAATGCTCATCACCGCCCCCTGCCACAACCACCTCGAGCCCCTCATGCGCCGCATCCTCTCCCGGATCCGCCAGGTCCCCGACCTCGCCGAAACCCTCGACGAACACCGGGTCCAGCCCTCCTGGTTCCTGCGCTTCGAGAACGGCTTCATCCTCCGCGGCCGGGTCAGCGGACCCCGGGGCATCAACTACCAGGGCATGCACGTGGACTGGATCCTGGTGGACGAGGCCCAGGAGATGACCGACGCCGCCTGGACCGAACTCCACCAGGCCCTGAACACCGGCGGACGCCGCTGGGTCTACGGCGTGCCCAACGGCCTGCGCAACGGCTTCTTCCGCCTGTGCCAGGACCCCGCCGCCGAGCATTACCACTGGCCCAGCGCCCTCAACCCCGACTATACCCCGGAAAAAGACGCCGAACTGGCCGCCCTCTACGGCGGAAGGCACGCCCCCGCCTATATCCACCGGGTCCTGGGCGAGCACGGCGAACCGGAAAACGCCGTGTTCCCCATGGACGCCTACCGGGACTGCGTGGATCCGGCCCTGCCGGCGGTGGTGGTATCCGCGGGCGGGGACCTGCCCGACCCGGACGCCCTGCCCGGGCCCGAACGCCCCGGCCGGTATTTCCTGGGCGGCGACCTGGGCTACGCCCGGGACCCTTCGGAACTGGTGGTCTACGGGGAGGAGGCGCCGGGAAAGCTGGCGGCCCTGGCGCGGGTGCGGACCCGGGGGCTGGACTATGACGCCCAGTCCCGGCTGCTGGCGGCGCTGGACGAAAAATGGGGCTTTTCCCGGATCGTCCTGGACGCGGGAGCGGGCGGGCTGGCCACGGCCCACCACCTCTTGCGCCGGGCGGCCCGGCTGGCCGGGCGGCTTCACGCGGTGGACTTCGGGGCGATGGTGGACACCGGGGATGCCGCGCCGGGGGTGAGCCCGAAACGGCACGCCAAGGAATTCATGACCGAGCTGGTCCAGCGCGCCCTGTCGGCCCGGACGGTGCGGTTCCCCGCGGACCCTGAGCGGGAGTTGCAGTACAGCGGCCACACCTTCCGGTGCGACGCCCGGAGCGTTCCCCGCTACAGCAAGGGGAGCGACCACATCATCGACGCGGACCGCTGCGCCTTTTTTGCCTGGTGGCTGCACTGCCGCGCCCGGGACCGCCAGGCCTGGGCCGTGCCTCCCCTGGTGCTGCCGGCCGGGCCTGATCCCCCGGACCCCGCGCGGCCCGTCCTGCCGCCGCCCGGCTCCCGCGGCGCCCCCCGCGCCCCGGACCCCGCACCGCGACCGGAAACCGCCCCGCCGCCCGAAGCCCCCGGCTGTGCCATCCTCCTCGGATGGTGAACCATGCCCTGGCCGTTGACGCGTACCGCGGCAGGTCCCGCGGACCGCGCGACCCGGCGCGAAAGAGTTGCATCGACCCACCCGAAAACCGCAAACTAAGCAGGTAAAACCAAAAAGAGGAGGGTTTTCGCATGAACGCGCCGGCGACATCCGCGGAACCGCGGGAAGAAAATTTCGTCATTCGCGTGTCCAACCCCCGTACGGGAGAACTGCTGTATGAGGTGCCGGAACCGGATGCGGCGGCGGTAGATCAGGTATACGACCGCGCCAGGGCGGCATTCGAGCGCATTCGCCGCATGACGGTCAGGGAACGGCTGGCCGAGATGGCAAAGTTGAAGCAATGGCTTATAGCCAACCGGAAGCGGGTGGCGGAATACATTTCCCGGGAGACCGGAAAAAGCCTGTTTGACGCCCTGGCCATGGAGGTCTTCCCCGCGATTGACCTGATCGCGTGGTATTCCCGCCGGGCGGAGAAAATCCTGGCGGACCGCAAAGTCTCCACGCCGATCATGCTGATCGGCAAAAAATCGCGGATTTTTTTCGAGCCGCTGGGGCCGGTGCTGGTCATAGCGCCGTGGAATTACCCCTTTAACCTGTCGTTTCTGCCCTTCGTGTGCGCCTTTATCGCGGGCAACCCGGTGGTGCTGAAGCCGTCCAAGGACACCCCCCTGCAGCCGCTCTATGAGGCAATGCTGAAGGAAAGCGGTTTCATGCCGGACGCCCTGCAGGTGGTATACGCCAGCCGCCGGACCGCGGACCTGCTGATCGACAAAAAACCGGCCAAAATCTTCTTTACCGGCAGCGTGGGGGTCGGGAAAAAGGTGATGGCCCGGGCCGCGGAGCTGCTCATCCCCGTCGAGCTGGAACTGGGCGGCAAGGACCCGATGATTGTGTTTGAGGATGTCAATATCGAGCGGGCCGTGAATGGCGCCCTGTGGGGCGGGCTGGCAAACTGCGGCCAGACCTGCGTGTCGGTGGAGCGCCTTTTCGTGCAGGAAAGCATCTTTGACCGCTTCGTGGCGACGCTCAGGGAAAAAGCGGAGCGCCTGGTGACCCTGGCCTCGCCGGAAGCGCAGCGGGGGGAAATGTGGCTGTCCGTGGGCTCCATGACCACCGAAGGGCAGATCCGTACCGTGGAACAGCAGGTGGAGGATGCCCGCAGTCGGGGCGCCCGGATCCTGACGGGCGGCGCGCGGGTGCCCGGAACCCGCATCTACCCGCCTACGATCATCACGAACGTGACCCCGGACATGCCGGTGCAGTGCGAGGAAACATTCGGGCCGGTAATTACCGTTACGCCCTTCAAGACCGAGGAAGAGGCCATCCGCATGGCCAATGATTCCCCCTTCGGGCTGGCGGCCAGTGTGTGGTCCAGGGATCTGGAGCGGGCGGAGCGGGTGGCCCGGGCCCTGGTCACCGGAAACGTGTCGATCAACAACGTGCTGGCCACGCTGGCCAATCCCGCCCTGCCTTTCGGGGGCGTGAAAGACAGCGGCTTCGGCCGGTACAAAGGGGAACTGGGCCTGCTCTCTTTCTGCAACATCAAATCCGTCATGATCGACCGGGACAGCAGCCGCCTGGAGGCGTACTGGTTTCCGTACCTGCCCGAGAAGTTCGAACTGATCATGAAAGTGTTTGAAAGCGCTTTTGACGGAGGAATCGTGAACCTGCTGAAAACGGCGTGGACCGGCCTGAAGCTAGAGCTGCTGAGCAGACGCCACCGGCTGTAACGCCGCCTCCGAAAATTGGCGCGCCATTTCCAAAACGGGCTATACTGTTTTACAGTCAAACAATGCGGACGCGCGGTTCAGCGGCCCTGTCGCTGCTGGAAGCCGCAATCGGATGTCCGCCAGTGGAGAACCAATCATGTGGACCCCCGGAATGGGTGAATTGCTGATAATTTTCGCGATCGTGCTGGTGCTGTTTGGCGGCGACAAAATCGCGGGCGTGGGAAAGGCGCTGGGTACGGCCATAGCCGAATTCAAGTCGGCGGTCAACAGCGAAAAAAAAGAGTCGGATGAGAAACCGCCGATCGAAGACAAGCAGTCCTGAGGCGGCAGGCGTGTCTTCCGGCCCCGGCAGCCAGAAAAGCGGATGGGAGCGCCCGGCGTATTCTGCTGGCTTGCGGCATGCGGTAAAATTTCGTGGACCCCTCAGGTTTCAGCTGGCCGGTTTCCTGTTCATCGGGCTGCTGATCGTTTCATGGGCGGGGGAGACCGCGTGGTCTCTTGAGGCGGGCGCCGGCCGCGTGGACATAACGCCGCCGATGCCCTGCCCGCTGAACGGGTACGGCGCGCGCATGGGGCGGGATTCGGAAGGAACGCACGATCCGATCTGGGCCCGGGCGCTGTACCTGGATGACGGCGCCACCCAGCTGTTTCTGGTAAGCATCGATCACGTGGCCATCACGCCGGAGTTGCGGGACCGGGTATTGGAGTTGGCGCCGGACGTGGTGCCGCCGGAACATGTGCTGCTGACGGCCACCCATACCCATAACGGCCCGGGCGCGACCACGCGCCTGATGCCGTTTCGGCTGGTGTCCGGGCGGTATATGCCGGAGGTGGTTGAGCATTCCGCGCAGGGGATTGTCCAGGCCATGCAGATGGCCTATGACAGCCGAAAGCGGGCCGCCCTCGGCTGGACCGTCGTGGAACAGACGCTGACCCGCAACCGGCGTTATGCTGACGGCCCGGTGGATCCGCTGCTGGGCGTCATCCTGGTGGAGGATTCAGACGGGGTCCCCATATCGGTGATCGCCAACCTCGCCGCGCATCCCACTTCCATCGGTGGATCCGGATCGTACCTGTTTTCCGCGGACTACCCCGGTTACTACTACGAGGAGATGGAAAAGCTGACCCGGCCGGAGTGCGTGGCCATTTTCCTGAACGGCGCGGAGGGGAATCAGACCATTAATCCGCCGCCCGGCGGGCAGCCCGGAGAATGGGCCCGCGCGGAATCCATGGGACGTACCCTGGCCCGTACGGTCAAAGATGCGCTGGGAAAAATCGCGTGCGCGGAAGTGTCCCTGCGGGTAGGAGCTTCCGAGCCGGAGCTTCCCCTGAGCCTGTCGGGGTCGATGCTGCCCCGCCGCGCGCCGCTGCGGGTCCTCGAGATCAACGACCTGATCATCCATTTCCTCCCCGGTGAACCATGCGTGGAAGTTGGGCTGGCCCTGCGCAAACAGGCGCTGGAACGGGGTTATGCCGCCAGCCTGAACGTGGGACTGGCGAACGGTTATTTCCTGTATTTTGTTCCCCGGTCCCAATACAGCGAGGTGCATTACGAGTCCGCCATGAACTTTTTCGGGCCGGACATGGAAGGCTGGTATACCCGGGAGTTCGCGAAACTGATGAGCCGGGGCGCGGCGGCGGATGAGGCTGTCCCGCCGAAAAAGCCTAAGACAACGGCCCTGGATGGCGGTGAACTGGTGCAGGTATCCGGCCCGCTCCGCGGCGCCGGCTACGCGGTCGGCCTGGCCTATGCGGAAGAATTGAACAGGCGTTTTAAGGAACAGGTAACGGATCCGATCCGGGAAGGGAAATGGTATCCTTCCCAGTCTTTTTGGACGCAGGTTCCCGGCTGGCTGGATTTGTCGAGCATTGCGGTGACGGTAATGGGCATGGCCACGCGGACCCAGCTGAAAGGGATGCCGGACAGCGTGTACGAATGGATGCTGGGCATGGCCGAAGGGGCCGGACTGCCCTTTGACGCGATCCGCCTGATGCAGGCGGCGCCGGTGTTCAGCGAGGATCCCAGGAAAGAACCGCTCTTCGCGGCGCCACTGTGCACCATGGCCGCGGCGGTGGGTGTGAAGGCGGGAGCGGATGACGTAGCACTGGCCAGGACGCTGGACTGGCCGCGGGATGAACGGAACGTGGTGATCCGCCTGGCGCCGGAGGGAAAATCCGCGTGCCTGCTCATTGGTTTCCCCTGGACCGCGGGCGCCCTGAGCGGCATGAATGACCGCGGACTGGCCCTCTCGGTAGAGCGGGATGAAGCTTTGACGATTCAGGAAGTGCTGGCCGGCGCCTCCCCCGAATCGCTGGCGCTGGACATCCTGCTGTCCGGCGTAAGGTTTGATGAGGCATTAACCCGCCTGCAGGCAGCCACGTGGATCCGGAAAA